>JBOGTE010000016.1:0-23284 GCA_050692015.1 Candidatus Limnocylindria bacterium | reverse complement strand
ATCAGCCCGAGGTCGATGGCGTTGATGGGATCGTCGGGCCGGTCGATGACGATGCGCGCGACGCCCCTCGCATCGATGGGGACGTACGTGACCGATCGGCCGCCGTTCCGCTCTTCGCGCTCGCCCAGCTCGCCTTGCGGCTCGCTGCTCCGGGGGTAGGGGCCCCTGTGCACGTTAGTGCCCGCCTCGCTCCGCTCGCTCGATCTACTTGTCACCGTCGTCATGCCCCCAGGTTCTCCAGCACGATCGCCGCGCCGTTGCCGCCCGCGGCGCACGCCGTCGCGATGCCGTAGCGCACGCCGCGCCGCTTCATCTCGTTCGCCAGCGTCAGCACCAGGCGCGCGCCCGTCGCCCCGAAGGGATGACCGAGCGCGATCGATCCGCCCATGACGTTCACCCTCTCCTCCAGAACGCGGCCGGCCCCCTGCTGCTCGAGGACCCAGAAGGTCGATAGGACCTGCGCGGCGAAGGCCTCGTGCATCTCGAAGAGCCCGATGTCGTCGAGCGTCAGGCCGGCGCGGCGCAGCGCGATGGGGATCGCGTGCGCGGGCGCGATGAGCAGCTGGCCGGCCGGGTCCACCGCCGCATAGGCGTACGCCCGGATGGCCGCGAGGGGCTCGCGACCGATCTCGCGGGCGCGCGCCTCGCTCGCGATCACCACGGTCGCCGCCCCGTCAGTGAGGGGGCTGGCGTTCCCCGCGGTGATCGTGCCGTGCCTGCGGTCGAAGACGGGCTTGAGGGTGCCGAGCTTCTCGGCGGTCGAGTCGCGGCGCACGTGCGTGTCCGTGACCACCGCGATCCCGTCCGTGTACACGGGACCGACCTCGCGAGGTATGCGCCCGTCGTCCCAGCCCGCGGCGGCCAGCGTGTGGCTCCGCAGCGCCCAGGCGTCCTGGTCCTCGCGGCGGATGCCGTTGATCGCCGCCATCCGCTCGGCGGACTCGCCCATGGTGAGACCGGTCGAGGTCTCGCGGATCCCCGGCGCGACCGGCGCGAGGTCGGACGCGCGCACGTCCGCCAGGCTCCGGGCCTTGGCGGGGAGGGTCTTCGCCTGAGACGCGGCGACCAGCGCGCGCGCGAGCCGCGGCGCGAGGGTGAGCGGAACGTTCGTGAGCGACTCGCTACCGCCCGCGAGGACGACCTCGGCCGTGCCGACCGCGACGTGGTCGGCCGCGGTCGTGATCGCGACGCACGCCGAGGCGCACGCCAGGCCGACCGTGAACGCGGGGATCTCGCTGGGCATCGAGAGCGACAGCACGATCTCGCGCGCGAGGTTGTGGTACGCGACGGGCCGCGCGACGTTCCCGTACACGACCTCGTCCACGTGGCGCGGATCGAGCTCCGTACGCGCCAGCGCCTCGCTGGTGGCGGCGCGCGCGAGGTCCAGCACGTCCAGATCGGCGAAAGCGGTGCCCGCCTTCACGAAGGGCGTGCGCGCGCCACCGAGGATCACGGCCCGCTCCATCTACGGCATCACGCTTGCAAGTACGGCGCCCGAGCGAGTGACAGGATGATCAGCCTGCTCGACCTATTTCGCCGACGGGCCAGGCCGGCGGTCAAGGACCGCTGGGCCGCCCGCTACGACCCGGGCGTCCCGCGGCACCTCAGCTACCCACCCATCCCGCTCCACGCCATCCTCGAGCGCACCGCGAGGCGGTACCCCTCGGTGAAAGCCACGGTCTACGGGGGCGTCGCCGCGGGCCGCTGCCTCGACGCCGGCATGACCTATCGCCAGCTGGCCGGCTACGCCGCGCGCGCGGCCGCGGGTCTGCAGCGACTGGGCGTCCGGAAGGGCGACCGAGTCGCTCTCGTCCTCCCCAACTGCCCCCAGTTCGTCTACTCCTTCTACGGCGCGCTCCAGGCCGGGGCGGTGGTCGTGCCGACGAACCCGCTCTACACCGTCCCGGAGCTCCGAAGGCAGCTAGCGGACTCGGGCGCGAGCGTGGTCGTCGTCATGTCCAAGCTCTACCCCGTCGTGGCCGAAGCCGCGGAGGGGACCGACGTGCGGCACATCGTCGTGACCAACGTCAAAGAGCACTTCCCGCTGGCGCTGCGCCTCCTCTTCACGCTCACACGCGAGAAGAAGGACGGCCACCGCGTGGACATCCGCGGCGACGCGCGCGCCATATGGCTCGGGGACCTGCTGCGCGGGAGCGCTGCACCGGCGCCCGTACACGTCGAGCCCGGCGACCTGGCGCTGCTCCAGTACACGGGCGGCACCACCGGCATCCCCAAGGGAGCGATGCTGACGCACCGCGCGCTCGTGGCCAACGTGCATCAGTGCCGCTCCTGGCAGACCACGATCCGCGAGGGCGACGACCGCGTCGTCGCGATCATGCCCTTCTTCCACGTGTACGGCCTGACCGTCGTCATGAGCCTCGCGGTCATGACCGGCATCACGATGATCGTCTTCCCGCGACCGGACCTGCGCCACATCTTCCTGTCCATCCAGAAGCACCGGCCGCGGCACTTCCCGGGCGCGCCGCGGATCTACGCGCTCCTCAGCAGCAGCCCGGATCTGGCGCGCTACGACCTCTCCTCCATCGAGACCTTCGGCTCGGGCTCGGCGCCGCTGCCCGTCGAGGTCATGCGGCGCTTCGAGTCGCTTTCTGGCGGAAAGATGATGGAGGGCTACGGCCTCACCGAGGCGGCGCCGGTCACGCACATGAACCCGCGCGAGGGGCAGCGCAAGCCCGGCTCCGTCGGCCTCCCGCTGCCCGACGTGGAGGCCCGCATCGTGGACGTCAAAACGGGAAGGCGCGAGGTGGCGCGCGGCGAGCCCGGCGAGCTGTGCGTGCGTGGACCGAACTTGATGGACGGCTACTGGCGGCGGCCGGACGAGACCGCCTTGGTCCTGCGCGACGGCTGGCTCTACACCGGCGACATCGTCCGGGAGGACGAGGACGGCTACTTCTACGTGGTGGACCGCATAAAGGAGATGGTCATCGTCTCTGGGTTCAAGGTCTACCCGCGCGAGGTCGATGAGGTGCTGCACGCGCATCCCGCCGTGCTCGAGGCCGCGGCCGCCGGCGTGCCACACCCTTCGAAGGGCGAGGTGGTGAAGGCCTTCGTCGTCCTCAAGCCGGGCGCGAGCGCCACGGCGCATGACCTCATCGCGCACTGCCGGACCTCGCTCGCGCCCTACAAGGTCCCGGTCGCCATCGCCTTCCGCGACGAGCTGCCCAAGACGATCGTCGGCAAGATCCTGCGCCGCCAGCTCGTCGAGGAGGACCCCGGCGTCTCGATCCCGTCGCTGGCCCCCGCCGGCTAGGACGTTCGGCCCGGGAGCTCGCCGAGCAGGAGCGGGCGAAGCGGGCCTAGAACGCGGAACGGGCGCGGGGCCGACCCGCGCCCGTCCTGGACCTCGCGCGAGAAGGTCTAGGGATCCGACCGTTCGCTGGGGTCGGCCCTCTGATCCTCGACCCAGTCGGGCGGGCCGCCGTCCTCCGTGACGTCCTCGACCCATTCGGGCGGGCCGCCGTCCGCCCTGACGTCCTGGACCCACTCGGGCGGTGCGCCGGCGGGCTCAGCGGCGTTCTCGCTTGCGTTCTCGGAGGCCTCGCCGCCCGTGGCGCGCTGATCATCGACGAAGGCGGGCGGGCCGCCATCCTCCCTGACGTCCTCGACCCAGTCGGGCGGGCCGCCATCCTCTCGAACGTCATCGACGAACCCGGGAGCGCCGGCCGCGGCCAGGCCGAGGGCGCCGGCCGCGAACGCGGCCACGAGCATGTGCATGTGCCACCTCTTTCCGTAGTGATGCTCGATACGTGAACGCGGGCCGGCCCGGTCGCGTTGATGTCGCCTGGGTGGTGTCCGGCCGAGCGGGGGACGGCTTGTATCCGCTAGTGCTTCGGCCTGGAGATGGCCTCGACGAGTAGCGCGATCGCCTCGTTGACCGGTGCGTCGATGCCAGCGCGGCGGCCCTCGCGCGCGACCGCGCCGCTGATGGCGTCGATCTCGGTCGGCTTGCCGGCGTCGAGATCCTGGAGCATCGAGGAGCGGTTTGCGCCAAGGCGGGTCGCGATGTCGCGCCACGCGTCGACGGCCTCGTCCTCGTTCAGGGTCACGCCCGCAGCGGTGGCGACGCGCGCGGTCTCGCGAGCCAGCTCGTCCGATAGCGGGCCCGCGGCCGGGTGCGTGAGCAGCTCGCCATTGGTGAGGCCGAAGACGGCGGTGGTCGGGTTCATGGCGGCGTTCACGGCGAGCTTGCGCCACACCGTGGCGTCGTCCACGACCGAGACCTGCATGCCTCCGTCGCCGAGGTGCTGCGCGAGCCGCTCGAGGAGGCCGCGCGCGTCCGGATCGCGGGGACGCGCGAGTTCGACCCGGCCGGGTCCGGTCGAGAAGAGCGAGCCATCGAGCAAGAGACGCGCGCCGACGTAGATCGCCCCGAGCGAGACGCGATCCGCCCCGACCTTGTCAGCGAGCACCTCGTAGTTCCCGAGGCCGTTCTGGACGGTCACCGCGACGCCCTTCGGCGAGAGCACGCGTGCCGCGATGTCCGCGGCCCACGCGGTCCCGTACGTCTTCGTGCAGACGATCGCGGCTTCGACGGGCCCCTCGCCGGAGCGGAGCGGCGAGCGCGTGCGGTCGATCCGCACCAGCTCGACCGCCTTGCGCCCCTCGAGCGCCCGCGCCACCACGTGCCCGATGGCACCCATGCCGAGGATCGCGACGCGCATGCCCGCGAGGCTAGACGGTGCCGGAGGCGGGAGCCTCCCCCTCCCCCGCCGCGAGCTCGTCGATCGTGTCGGGCAGCTTCGTGAGATCGGGGAGGATCCGCGTGGGATCCGCGCCGCGCAGCGCCTCGATGCGGCGCGCGATCCAGACGTTCCGGTAGCCCCACGCCGTCGTGGGCCGGATGTCGTGGTAGAGGCTCGCCGCGACGTGCACGGTGTCCTCCTTCCCGGCCCCGGTCCGCTCCTCGAAGTGGCGCCAGTGGCCGCGCGCGGGCTTGTAGCTGCGCGCGTCCTCCGCGGTGACCACCAGGTCCGGCTCGACCCCGAGATGCGCGATCGCGGACGCGATCAGGTCGCGGTCCACATTGGAGAGGATCGCGAGCTTGCGGCCGCGCCTCCGCAGCTCGCGCAGCGCATCCGGCACCTCGGCGAAGGGCCGCCAAGCGGGCAGCGATGCCGGGAGCGGCGACAGCGCGCCATCGGGAAGCGGGCGGCCCTTCTCCTCCAGGATCCGGCGGCCGGCCCGGTCGAGCACGTCGCGGTAGCGGAGGTACTCGCCCTTCTCGACCTCGGCCTCGACCTCGATGTACCGCGCCGCGAGGCTAGCGCGGTCGAGGCCCGGCGGCAGCAGCGGCAGGAGCGCGTCGGTGATGCCGCGCTCCCAGTCGATCAGGGTCCCGTAGCAGTCAAAGGTCACCCATAGGACGCTCACGGTGACTGCTTCTCAGAACGGTCAAACGTCACCCAGCGGACGGCCAAGGTGACTACATTCGGGCATCCGGAGGTGGCTCACATGGCAGTGGCGACTTTCACCAGGCGGCAGGTCGTGGACATGCTCCCCGAGTACCTCACGAAGCGGTCCGCCGGCTTCGGTCCGGCGCGGGAGGTCCTGATGAAGGAGGCCGGCGTCTCCGCCGACGTGGTGACCACGCTCAGCACGGGCCTGATCTTCGTCGAAGGCGACAAGGTCCGGCGAGAGATGTACGAGTGGCGCTCGCCTTACGCGACCAAGCGACCCAGCGTCCTCGATGGCTGGTCGAAGGTCGTCGAGGCCGGCCTCGCCGACGCGACGCCGGACGGCTGGCGCCCGCGGCCGCAGGGCATCGCGCTCGCCGAGCGGGCCCAGCGGGCGCTGCGCGAGCACCTGCGCGGCCTCCCGCTGCCGGCGGATGCGGTACGCCGCACGGCCGACGCGCTAGAGCCCATCGCCGACCGCGTCCCCTCCGACGCCAGACGAGCGGCGCTCGCCAGGAAGCTCCGCCCGAAGGACGACGAGCCGGGTGCGGACGCCCTGCGGCTGAACCGGAGCGCAACCGAGCTCTGGTACTTCCGGGACGACTGCCACATCGGAGCGTGGCAGGCGGCGGGGTACCGGGGCCCCATCTTCGACGTGCTCTCTCACCTGTGGTCGAGCCCGCCGGACATGAGCTGGACGAAGCTGCCGGGCGCGACCTCGCTCGACCAGCTCGCGAAGGCCCTGGAGCAGCGGCAGGGCCGCGCCGACGTCGAGCGCGCCGTGCAGGCGCTGGTAGACAGCGGTGACGTGGCTCGCGAAGGCGACGCGCTCAAGCTCACACCCAGGGGAAAGGTCAGCCGCGACGCGATCGAGGACGAGACCGACCGCCGCTTCTTCGCCATCTGGAGCCTCGACCAAGCGGCGACCGCGAAGCTGGGCGAGGACCTGCGCGCGGTGATCGACGCGCTGGCCTAGGCGGCAAAGCCGCCATTCCTTTACGCGGGGGGCAGCGGCCCCCCGCCGGCACCCCCCAGACGCTCCGCGATCTTCTCGACCAGGCGCCTCGCTACCTCGACCTTGGCCAGGCGCGGCAGCGGCTCCGCGCCGTTCGCGCTCACGAAGGTCACCTCGTCGGTGTCGGAGCCGAACACGTCGCGGCTCACGTCGTTCGCGACGACCAGGTCGAGGCCCTTCTCGCGCAGCATGCGCCCGGCCTCGGCGAGGGGGTCGCCGGTCTCCGCCTTGAAGCCGATGAGAAGGGTCCCGTGGCGGCGCGCGGCGACCGCCGCCGAGAGGACGTCCGCCGTGCGGACGAGCTTCAGGGTGAGCTCGTCGCCGGTGTCGCGCTTCTTGAGCTTGGCCCCGCTCGCTTCCGCCGAGCGGTAGTCGGACACCGCGGCGGCCATGACGACCGCATCGACGTCCGGGAGTGAGACGAGCACCGCGTCGCGCAGCTCCGCGACGGTCTCGATCGGGACCAGGCGCATGCCCGGGGGTGCCGGCAGCGCGGTCGGCCCGCTGACGAGGGTCACGTCGGCGCCGGCGTCGCGCGCCGCTTCCGCCACGGCGTAGCCCATCTTCCCGCTGGACCGGTTCGTGATCACGCGGACGGGGTCGATCGGCTCGAGGGTGGGCCCGGCTGTCACCAGGACGCGCCTTCCCGCGAGCAGCCGCGAGCGCGCGCGCAGGGCCGCGTCGATCTCCGCCTCGATGCTCTCCAGCGCGGCGAGCCTGCCCTGGCCGACCATGCCGGACGCGAGCTCGCCTGCCTCCGGATCGACGACCCGCACGCCCCGGGAGCGGAGCGCCGCGACGTTGGCCTGGGTCGCGGGGTGCCGCCACATGTGCGTCTCCATCGCCGGCGCGACGACCACCGGCGCGCTGGAGGCGAGCACGGTCGTCGCGAGCAGGTCGTCGGCGAAGCCGTGGGCCAGCCGCGCGACCACGTGCGCCGTCGCGGGCGCGATGACGATCACGTCGGCATGGAGCCCCATCGAGACGTGCCCGGCGGCGCGCTCGTCGATCCCGGCGAACATCTCGATCTCGACCGGCCGGTACGTCAATGCCTGGAACGTCAGCGGTTGCACGAACTCGGTCGCGGACCGCGTCATCACGACCTGGACGGCCGCGCCGGCCTGGGTCAGGCGCCGCGCGAGCTCGACGGCCTTGTACGCGGCGATCGAGCCGGAGACGCCGAGCACGATGAGCCTGCCGCTGACGATGTCGAGGCCGTTCATCGCAGCCTCACCGGCGGCGTCCATCTACGCCTGTCGCAAAGGAGTCCCGGGCATTCGTTTTGCGGACAGTGGCGAACTTCACCCAGATCGGGTGTGATCGCACCCAAATCGGGTGAGATCCACCTCTCCCCTTCAAGCACACCCTGCCTCCGCAGGCGTCGCGGGCAGATGACGGCGTCTATCGATCGACGCCCTCACGCCGCGTTTAGGTCCCACAGCATGCGCAGGCCCTCGAGGGTCAGGTCCTCGTCCACGCGCTCGATGCTCTTCGTCAGCGGCGCGATCGTCGATGCGAGACCGCCAGTGGCGATGACCCTTGGTCGTTCGTGGTCCGGTCCATTTGAGGGGGCGAGCTCGGAGACGATCCGTTCGATGAGGCCCTCCACCAGGCCCACGTACCCGAACACGATCCCCGACCGCAGGCAGTCCGCGGTGTTCTTCCCGATGGCCTCGCGCGGCGGGGTGAGCGGCACGCGGAAGAGGCGCGAGGCGCGGCCGAAGAGCGACTCAGCGGCGATCTCGACGCCCGGTGCGAACGAGCCGCCCAGGAAGTCGCCCTCGCCGCTCACGACGTCGAAGTTGGTGGACGTCCCGAAGTCCACGATCACGGCCGGCCCGCCGTACCGGCGGTGCGCCGCGAGCGTGTTGGCGATGCGGTCCGCGCCGACCTCGGAGGGGTTGTCCACCCGGAGGCGCACGCCGGTCTTGATGCCCGGTCCGATCACCAGGCAGCGCTTGGAGCCGTCGGTGCCGCGACCCTCGAGGTGGCGCTCGGCGAAGCGGGTGAGCGCCAGGGTGAGCGGCGGCACCACGCTGCCGACCACCATCGAGTCGATGTCGTCGATGCCGAGGTCTTCCCGCGCCAGGAGGCCGTCGATCATCACGGCCATCTCGTCCTCGGTGCGATCCACCTGCGTCGCCGCCCGCCAGGTGCGCACGAGATCCGCGCCCCTGTACGCACCCAGGACGACGTTGGTGTTGCCGACGTCGAGCGCCAGCAGGATGCCCATCAGTCGCTCCGCTCGGTGGCCCCCGTGCGCATCCCCCGCGCGCCGCCCTTGGCGCGCGCCGCAAGCCGCTTGGCGACGCCGGGCGGGACCATCCCCTCGACCGAGGCCCCGAAGGCCGCGAGCTCCTTCACGCGCGAGGCGGACAGGAACAGGTACTCCGGTGAGGTCATCAGGAAGACCATCTCGATCTCCGGCGCGAGGCGCCGGTTCATGTTCGCCATCTCGAATTCGAACTCGAAGTCCGAGAGGGCGCGGATCCCGCGGATGACGAAGCGCGCGCCCACGGAGCGCGCGAACTCGACGGTGAGGGTGTCGAAGCCGCGCACCTCGACGTTCTTCATGGGCGCGCAGGCCTCGCGCATGAGCGCGATGCGCTCGTCGTCGGTGAAGAAGGTCTTCTTCGCCGGGTTCGTGCCGACGCCGACGACGACGCGGTCGAAGAGGGCGGACGCGCGCTGGACGACGTCGAGGTGGCCGTTCGTCGGCGGGTCGAAGGTGCCGGGGTAGATCGCTATGCGTTCACTCATGCGGTCGCGATACCTCCTTGTGGCGTGCACGCCGCCAGCGCATCGTACCGCTTGTCATGTCGATCCGAGTCCTGCTGATCGAGGACCACCCCATCTTCGCGGAGGGGCTCGTCCTTGCGCTGTCGGCCGACCCCGACGTCGCGGTCGTGGGCGTTGCCACGACGATGGCCCAGGGCGAGCGCCTGGCCACGGAGGAACGCCCGGACGTGGCGCTCGTGGACTTCCACCTCCCGGACGGCGATGGACCGGAGATCGCCCGCCGGCTGCGCGGCATCGCGCCCGGCGTGGCCGTGGTGATCGTCAGCGGCGACGAGAGCGACGAGGCGCTGCGGCAGGCCATCGGCGCCGGGGCCGTCGGGTACCTACTCAAGAGCGAGCCGTCGGGCGCGGTCGTGCGAGCCGTCCGGCGGGCCGCCGCCGGCGAGACGCTCGTCGATCCCGGGCAGCTCCGGCGGCTGGCCGCGCCTCCGGCGACGCCGCCCGAGAGCGCACCGTCGCTCACGGCACGCGAGCGGGAGATCCTGGAGCTCATCGGGGAGGGCTTTGACAACGCGGACATAGCCGAGCGGCTCGTGATCAGCGTCCACACCGTCCGCCACCACGTTGGCAACCTCTTCGAGAAGCTGGAGGCCCACTCGAAGCTCGAGCTGGCCGCCAAGGCGCACCGGGCGGGCCTGCTCCGGCGGGCCTAGCGCGCGCCACATCCCCCGGCCGGGGGATGCGAAAGACGGCCGCGCGAGGGGATACCGGGTCGCAGGCGCACAGGCAAGGCTACGGACATGCAGCGCATCAGGACCTCTCGACCGGTGAAGCGCGCGCTGACGACCGACATCACGCGGTCGGCCTTGCCCCTTCGGCTGGCGGTCACCTTCGCGGCGCTCTTCACTTACTTCCCTGTCTTCGTGGCCCTGCAGTCACAGTTCGGCTCCGTCGCCGCCGCGCTCGGAGTGCTCCCCGGCTTGGTCGGCGGCTGGAGCCTGGGTGTCCGGGGCGGCCTCGCGACAACCGTGCTGCTCGTCGCCACGAACACGGCCGTTCTCCTCGCGGGCGGGTCGTACGACCCGCGGGCCGGCCTTCCGGGCATCGCGATGCTCTTCGCCGTCGCCGCGCTCGCCGGATGGGCCCGCGCCCTCTACATCGGGGTCCGCCGCCGCGCCGATGACGCCGAGACCATGCGCGAGTCGTCCGAGCGGATGGGCCGCGAGCTGCGCCGCAGCTACGAATCGCTCGACGCCGTCCTCGAGAGCGCGCCCATCCAGCTCGCCCAGCTCGACGCGCACGGCGTCATCACGAGCTTCCGCGGATCGCCGCTCGCCGGGATCGACCTCGCCGCCGACGACCTCGTCGGCCGCTCGCTGCTCGAGCTGCAAGCCGAGCACCCCGAGTTGCCGCACCTGCTCCGCCGCGCCCTTCTGGGCGAGACCGTGGTCGCGACGGTGAGGACGGGCGAGCGCTACGAGCACGTCCGCCTGACCCCGGTGACCGGACCCGAAGGTGCGGTCCGCGGCGTGAACGCGGTCTCGCTCGACGTCACCGAGCGCGAGCGCGCCCTCGAGGAAGCTCGCCGGCTGGCGTCCACGGACAAGGTCACAGGTCTCGCGAACCGAGACCAGATGCGCGCCTGCGGGGACCAGGCCCTGGCCGCGGCGGGCGCCAGCGCCGGCCTCCTCGTCATGGACATCGACGGCTTCCAGGATCTGAACGACGCCTTCGGCCACGCCTTCGGCGACGTCGTGCTGCGGATCGTCGGCGAGCGTCTCTCCTCGGCCGTCCGCGCGGGGGACACGGTGGCCCGCTCGGGTGGCGACTCGTTCGTCGTGCTCCTCCCAGAGGCGGGCCGGGAGCAGGTCTCCGGAACGGCGGCGCGGATCCAGACGATCCTGGAGAGGCCGATCGAGCTGGATGGAAATGCGCTCGAGGTCAGCGCTAGCATCGGGAGCGCCGCCGCGCCCGACGACGGCAGCACGTTCTCAGATCTCGTCAAGAACGCGGAGCTCGCCATGTACCAGGCGAAGCTGCAGCGGAGCGGTCATCGGGCGTATACGAAGGACCTATCGAGGTCCGACCCCGAGCGCGCCACGCTGCTGGCCGACCTGCGGCGCGCGATCGAGCAGGACCAGCTCGATCTCGAGTACCAGCCGATCGTCTCGCTCGCCGACGGCCGCGCCGCCGGGGCCGAGGCGCTCATCCGCTGGCGGCACCCCGTCCGGGGATCGGTACCGCCATCCGACTTCATCCCGTTCGTCGAGCGCTCGGTGCTGGGACGGCGGCTGACCCGCTGGGTCATCCGGCGCCTCTGGCACGACACCCGCACCCTTGCCGCGGCCGCCGGTCCGCTCACTTTCGCGCTGAACCTCTCGGCGCGCGACCTGGGCGACCCGGATCTGATGTCGGAGCTGACGACGCTCAGCGGCCGACTGCCCACGGGGTGCACCCTCGTCGCGGAGATCACCGAGAGCGACGTCATGGCGGATCCCGAGCGCGCGATCGAGACGCTCGGCGCGCTGCGCGCGGCGGGCATCCGTGTCGCGATAGACGACTTCGGGACCGGCTACTCGTCGCTCGCCTACCTTCACCGCCTCCCGGCGGACGAGCTGAAGGTGGACCGCAGCTTCGTCTCACGCGTCACGACGGACGAGAAGGCTCGTGAGATCGTCCGCGCGACGGTCGCCATCGCCCACGCCCTCGGACTGAAGGTGGTCGGAGAGGGTGCGGAGGACGAGGCCACGCTCGGGCTCCTGCGCTCGTTCGGATGCGACCGCGCCCAGGGCTGGGCCATCGCCCGCCCCATGCCGGTCGAGCGCGTCGCGGCCTGGCTGTTCGAGGAAGCATCGACTCCGCGACGAGTCCCCGTGCGGACACTGCGGCGGGAGGCGATCAGCCTGCGGCCGGCCCCAAGCCCTCTAGCGTGAAGTAGAAGGTCGCCCCCCAGTCGGGCTCGCCCTCGGCCCAGGCCCGACCCCCATGCCGCCGGACGATCCGCTGCACCGTCGCGAGCCCGATCCCCGTCCCCTCGAACTCGTCGGCCGGGTGCAGGCGCTCGAACACGCCGAAGAGCTTGCCGGCGTACGCCATGTCGAAGCCGACCCCGTTGTCCCGTACGAAGAACGTCTGGCGTCCTTCCGTGTCGAAGGCGCCGACCTCGATGCGCGGATACGCGCGTGTGCGGGTGAACTTCCAGGCGTTGCCGATGAGATCCCCGAGGGCGATGGCCAAGAGACGAGGGTCGCCGTTCGCGACGAGCCCTTCCTGGATCGCCACCTCGACCCGGCGGTCGGGAGAGGATCGCTGCAGGTCCTCGGCGACCGCACGGGCGGCCGCGCTCAGGTCGAACCGCTCCCGCCGCACCTCGGTCCGGCTCACGCGGGAGAGCCGGAGGAGGTCGTCGATGAGCCGGCCCATCTCCTGGGCGGACTCGCTCACGAACCGCAGGTGCCTGGAGCCCGTCTCGTCGAGCTGCCCGCCGTGGTCCCTGAGCAGCGCCTGGCTGAAGCCGTCCATCGCCCGGAGCGGCGCCCTCAGGTCGTGCGCGACCGAGTAGCTGAACGACTCGAGCTCGCGATTGGCCTCCTCGAGATCCAGGTTGAGGCGGGCCAGGTCGGCGGCCCGGGCGGAGCGCTCGCGCTCGACCGCGAGATCGACCTGCAGCCGGTGGGCGGTCTCGGCCTCGGCGGACCGGAGGGCGAGATCGTCGAGGAGGAGGTTCAAGGCGATGGCGAACCGGGTCGCCAGGTCGTCGGTGGGCGCGCCCTCGGGCATGTCCACGCGCGCCGTCAGGTCGCCGACGGAAGCCCTAGCCATCGCGGCGAAGATGTCGTCGAAGCTCGGCTGGCTCGTCAGGCGGCGATCCCGACCTCACGGAGCCAGGCGCGCGCCTCCTCCTCGCGGGCGAACGCCCGGAGCCGCAGCCCCGTGCCGATCCGGAACATCTCCGCGGCGATCCGCACGATCTGACGCATGTTGAAGAACGCGAGGTACGAGTCGTCGCGGTGCTCGCGGAAGAACTTCGCCCACACCGACCGGTACTCGGCGTCGAGCCCGGAGAGCCTGCCGCCGTCGCCTAGCAGGGCGAACGGCCTTCCGTCGGTGCCGATCCAGGCGGTCAGTGCCTCGACGAGGGCCCGGGCGTCGGGCCCCGTGGCCCGGGTCTCGCTAGCGAACCGGAGCAGGGCCACGCGGGCCTCCGGATCCCAGGTCACCTCGATGGGGCCGGTCGAGAACTTCTCCATGCCCGTCATCCGCCTCGTCGCGCCGCTACGACCCGGCGCCGTCGCCAAGCGCATCGGCCGCCGGGAGCGGGCGGCCGAGGTGGTAGCCCTGCGCCCGCTCGCACCCGAGCGTTACCAGCGCCGCCAGCGTCGTCTCGTCCTCCACGCCCTCGGCGAGCGCCGAGATCCCGAGGCCCCGCGCGAGGTCGATAGTCGCCCGGACGATCGAGACATTCCGGCGATCGGTCGGGATCCCGTGGAGGAAGACCCGGTCGATCTTCAGCTCGTCCACCGGCAGCCGCTGCAGGTAGGCCATCGACGAGTAGCCGGTGCCGAAGTCGTCGATCGAGAGCTTGATGCCGATCTGGCGCAGGCGCTCGAGGATCCTGACGGCGCGGTCCGGATCCACCATGACGCCCTGCTCGGTGATCTCGAGCACGAGGCCGCTCGCCTGGACGTTCGACCGGCGCAGGGCCGACTCGATCACGCGAGGCAGCTCAGCGTCGAGCAGGTTCCGCACGGACATGTTCAGCGCGACCGTCTGGCCCTCGCTCGGGCCGGCCCTGGACCGGTCCTCGAGGACTCGCCCGAGCGTCCACTCGAACAGCGCCCGGGACAGACCGCTGCGCTCGGCGGACGATACGAACTTCGCGGGTGCCAGGAGCCCTCGCGTCGGGTGCTGCCACCGGACGAGCGCCTCGTGCCCGACGGTCCGCATCGTGGCCAGCGCGACCTGCCGCTGGTAGTGCATGACCAGCTCGTCGCGCTCGATCGCGCCGCGGAGCTCGCCGACGAGGGCGAGGGACTCCACGGTGCGCTCCTCCAGAGCCGGCGAGTACGTCGCGAACGTCGGGCCCGACCGCTTGGCGCTGCGCAAGGCGACCTCGGCGCGGCCGAGCAGGACCTCGGGGTCACTCCCGTGATCGGGCGAGACCGCGACGCCGACGCAGGCGGTGAGCGCGACGGTCTGCCCCTCCACGGAGAACGGCTCGTCGAGCCCGTGAAGCATGCGTTCCGCCACCGACTCGGCGGCCGCCCGGTCCCGACCGGGCAGCAGGACCGCGAACTCGTCCGCGCCGAGGTGCGCGGCGAAGCTCCGCTCGCTCACGCCCGCTCGCAGCCGCGCCGCGACCTGGCGCAGCACGTCGTCTCCGGCCTCGCGTCCCAGCGCCTCGTTCACATCCTTGAACGAGTCGAGGTCGGCGAGAAGCAGCGCGCTGGAGCCGCTGGCGGCCTCGTCGGACAGCGCGCGCTCCAGCGCGTCCCGGAGGGCCGGTCGATTCGGAAGGCCGGTGAGCGGGTCGTGCAGCGCCCGAATTCGGAGCTCCTCGACGAGCTGCGCCGCCGCGAGCGCCGGCGCCACCTGGGCGGAGAGGAGCTGCAGGGTGCGGACCTCCTCCGGCCGATATGGGGCCGCGACGTGGGACCGCACGTAGAACGTCCCGAAGACGCGGTCGCCCACGGTGAGCGGGACCGCGAGCGCGCTGCCGGTGAGGCCCGGGACCGGTGGGTGGATCCCCGGGGGCGGCGCCGCGTAGTCGTCCACCTGCACGGGCTCCCCACGGCTGAACGCCGCGCCGGAGACGCCCTCGCCGGGCGCCAGCACCTGCACGTCGACGCCCGTGCCGTCGTCGCGCTGCGCGATGAGCCGGAGGACCTGCCCGGCCTCGTCCCAGCGGTACACCGCGGCCGTGTCGGCATGCAGGAGCTGACGGGCCCTGTCCGCGGAGAACAGGGCGAGGCGCTCCGCGTCCGCCGGCCCTTCCGCCGCGAAGGCGATCTCGTGGAGGGCCTCGAGGGAGCGCGCCATGGTCCGCTCGGACCGCCGGAGCTCGGCCTCGTGGATCTCGCGGTCGATGGCCGCCGGGAGCCGGGTCAGCTTCCCCTTGAGGAAGAAGTCGTGCGCGCCGGCGCGCATGCACTCGACCGCGACGTCCTCGCCGATCGTGCCGGACACCACGATGAAGGGCAGGTCCTGCCCGGCCTCACGGAGGACGTCGAGGGCGGCGAACGCGTCGAAGTGCGGCATCCCGAAGTCGCTGATGACGACGTCCCACGGGGAGGCGAGGGCCCCCGCCATGGCCTCGCGTGTCTGGACCCGCTCCCACGTCACGTCGTAGCCGGCCTCGTCGAGCCTGCGCAGCACGAGCTGGGCGTCACGCTCCGAGTCCTCGACGATGAGCGCGCGTAGACCTCGCCGGGGGCCGGTCGCGGTCCGGCTCACGGCCGGGGTGGAGGCTCGTTGCGGAGCAGCCAGTACACGCCCAGGTCCCTCACCGCGGCGACCAGCTCCGCGAAGTCCACCGGCTTGCGCACGAAGCTGTTGGCGCCGAGGTCGTACCCCGAGATCTTGTCCTGCTCCTCGCTCGACGACGTGAGCAGCACCACCGGCAGCCGTCGCGTCCGCGGGTCCGCGCGGATCCGGCGCAGCACCTCGAGGCCGTCCACCTTCGGCAGCTTGATGTCCAGGAGGACCACCGCGGGCCAGTCGTCGGCGGCGGGGCCGCCCTCGCCCAGCAGGTGCCGGAGCGCCTCCGCCCCGTCGCGGAGGACCACGATCTCGTTCGCGATGCGGTTCTGCAGGAGCGCCATCTTCGTCAGCTCGACGTCCTTGGGGTCGTCCTCCACCAGCAGGATCTTCTTCTCATCGTGTGGCGTCATGCCGTCACTGCCTCCTCCCGCGATGCGCCGTCCGTGTCGTGTTCCGGCCGCTCGACCCGCGCCTCGAGCGTGAAGTAGAAGGTCGTGCCTCGGTCCGGCTCCGACGTGGCCCAGACCTCACCGCCGTGGCGGCGAACGACGCGCTGCACGGTGGCCAGGCCGATCCCCGTGCCGGGGAACTCGTCCTTGGCGTGAAGCCGCTGGAACGCGCCGAACAGCTTGCCCGCGTACCGCATGTCGAAGCCGGCGCCGTTGTCGCGGATGAAGAACGTCTGACGGCCCTTCTCGACCCGGCCGAAGGCGATCTCCGCGACGGCGCGCTTCGACGTGAACTTCCACGCGTTGCCCAGAAGGTTCTCGAGCGCCGCGCGGACGAGGGCCTGGTCGCCGACGGCGACCATGTCCCCCTCGATCCCGACCTTCGCGGCTCGGCCGGGCTCCGCCCTCCGTAGCCTGGTGACGATCTCCTCCGCGAGCCCGGAGAGGTCGAGGGCCTCACGGTGCATCTCCGAGCGCGTGACGAGCGACAGGCGCAGGAGGTCGTCGATGAGCGCGCCCATCTCCACGCTCGACTCGCGCAGGAAGCCCAGGTACCGCTTCCCGGTGTCGTCCAGCTCGCTCCGGTAGCGGTCGAGGAGCGCCGCGCTGAACCCGTCGAGGCTCCGGAGTGGCGCGCGGAGGTCGTGCGAGACCGAGTACGCGAACGCGGCGAGCTCCTGGTTGACGGCGTTCAATTCTTGGAGCCGGCGCTCGAGCTCACCCTGCGCCGAGCGGAGGTCGTCGTAGAAGCGCCGGTTCTGGAGCACCACGGCGGCCTGGTCGGCGAGGAGCTGGAGCAGGCTGAGATCCTCCTCCAGGAACAGTGAGCGGCGCGGCGCGAAGACGCTGAGGAACCCGATGCTGTCGGCGCCGCTGACTATCGGCGCGGCTAGCGCGGTCCCCATGCCCCGCGCCCAGACCGCTTCGGGTCGCGGCACGTCCGCGAGCGCATGCCCGAGCCGCATGGCGCGCCCGCCGACCGGAACGTCGAGCCCGGCGTCGTGAGCGACGCCATCGGCGGTCACGATGTGGACGGTGTCCGGATCGCGGCCGCGGACGCCCGCCGCGGCCGTCGTCGCCCCGAGGGTCCCGGCGGTGCCTCTGGCCAGCGCGGCGAGCACGCCGTCGGTCTCGGGCAGCTGGGCCGCGGCGCCGGCGACGCGCAGGAACTCGCGCAGCCCTTCGGCCTGCCAGGCATGACGGAGACCGCTCGGCGTCGCGAAGCCCAGGAAGTACGAGGCCATCGAGAGCAGGGCGCCGAGCGGTACGAGCGGCGCGAGGGGAGGGACGGCGACGACGAGCAGGGTCACGCCCAGGAGGAACGTTCCGGCCGCCACCGCCGCGAGCCGTGCGCGCGTCACGCCCCGCGCGCCCGTCGCTTCCCGAACGGTGATCCACGCGGCGTACGCCTCGACGGCGAAGAAGTAGACGACCAGCGCCAGGACGCCGGTGCCCTGTGCGCCGTCCTCGGGCAGCGTCACCGCGATGACGGCCGACACGGCGAACCCCGCGAGAGCGAGCCACTGCGCCACCCGGGGGACCGGCGCGAGCTCGCTCACGGCGCGCAGCGTCACGACGGGGATGGCCATCACCAGGAGCGCCGAGAGCGGCGGGGGCAGCTCCACGCCGAGCGCGTCCTCCAGGAGTCCGAGCCCGACCGCGGCGGCCGGCAGGGCGAAGAGCAGCGCGACGATGCCGCGGTCGAGCCGCGGCCGGCGGACGAACGCCCACGCCGTCGCGGCGAACACGACGAAGAACGCCGCGTTCATCGCGGCTCGAAGCAGCTCGGCCGCGCTCACGCCGCGACCGCCGTGGACGGCGCTCGACCTCGGGGCGTACTCACGAGTCCCCCCTCATCCGCCCACCGGCGGACCCGCGTTGGGGCCGACCTACCATCAGCCCGGCGCGCGTGAATGTGGCTCAGGCTCTGTTCAGGCCCGGTGTCTGGCTGGTCTCAGGATGCTAGTAGGTGTTTAGTAAGTGATGATCGCGACACCTGGGCTGACCGAACGGCCGCTACGTCAACAAGTAGTTGACGCAGCCCGTCAGCGGATGAACTCGGTCTGCGCCACCCGCGCGCCGTTCGCGTAGACCTCGCGCACCAGGCGCGCCCCCAGCCGGTAGGCGAGCTCTCGCTCGTCGTCGGTGTCGAGCACGACCAGGTCCGCGCGCCGGCCCGCGACCAGCGCGCCCGTCCGCTTTCCGCGGCCGAGGGCGTGCGCGGCGTTGGCGGTCGCGGCGACGATCGCCTCGTGCGGGCTCAGGCCGCAGAGCGACACGCCGAGCGCGATGGCGGTCGGCATCCCGTCGAGCGGGGAGGTGCCGGGGTTGTGGTCCGTGCCCAGGGCCATCGCAACGCGGTTGGCAACGAACCTCCGCGCGTCCGGCGGCTCGTAGCCGACGAAGAGCGCGCTGCCGGGGAGCAGCACCGCCACCACGCGCGCCCGCTCCATCGCGCGAAGCCCCTCGGTCGAGGCACGCGAGACGTGGTCGGCCGACCGCGCGTCGAGCCGGGCCGCGAGGGCCGCGCCGCCCATGTCGTTCAGCTGGTCGGCATGGACGGTCACGGCGAGCCCCAGGGACGCGGCCTCGCGCATCAGCGGCTCGACCTCGGCGGCCTCGAAGACCCCCTTCTCCACGAAGGCGTCCACCGACTCCGCCAGGCGCTCGCGCACGACGGTCTCGAGCGCCACGCGCACCGCGCGCAGGAACGCCGCGCGGTCGGCCGCGGCGCGGCCCGGAAGCGCGTGCGCAGCCAGGTAGGTGACCGAGACGTCGATGAGCGACTCCGCGCGGAGCTTCGCGATCAGGCGCAGGTGGCGCAGCTCCTCCTCGGGCTCGAGGCCGTAGCCGCTCTTGACCTCGATGGTCGTGGTCCCGGACGCGATGGCGCGGTCCAGGCGCGAGCGCATGAGCCCGAGCAGGGTCTCGTCGGTCGCGGCTCGCGTGGCGCGGACGGTCGCGTGGATCCCGCCGCCGCGCTCGAGCGTCGCCAGGTAGTCGGAGCCGCTCCGGCGCGCGGCGAACTCGTCCCAGCGCTCCCCCGCGTAGCAGAGGTGTGTGTGGGGGTCGATCAGGCCGGGCATGACCACGCGGCCGCCGGCGTCCACGGTCACGCCGCCCTTTCGCAGGTCGATCCGCTCCCAGCTCGGGCCGCTCCCGGTCTCGACGATGGTGCCGCCCAGCGAGGCGATCCAGCCGTCGCGCACCGCGCCGATGTCCGCGGCGGCATGGCCGACCCGCGGGCGCTCCTCCCCCACCGGCGCGAGCGTGAGGAGGCGCGCGCCCCGGATCACGAGGTCCGCCTCCTTGCCGAGTCCCATCAGCCGGTCCGCCTCACTCGAGGAAGTGCGACTCGACGATCCGGTCGCGGGTGAGGCCCTCGAGCTTGAGCGCGTCGGCGGTGACGCCGACGGCGGCGTCCAGCGGCATCAGGCCGATGAGCTCGCCGCGCAGGATGGCCACGCCGGCGTCGCGGGCACGCGACTCGACCTCACGCCAGACGCGGGTCAGGGAGGTCACGCTCACATCGAGCAGGTTCATGGAGACCTGCGCCCGCGGCGGGTCGGTGAGCGCGAAGCCCAGCGCCTGGACGGCGGGCAGGCCTCCGGAGCTCTCACGGATCTCCCTGGCGATGCGCTTGGCCAGGGCCACGTCGGTCGTGTCGAGCTCGATGTTGAACGCGATGAGCGGCGGGCGGGCGCCGGTGACCAGCGCGCCGGCGGTCGGGTGGACCCGCGACGGGCCCGCGTCGGGTACGTGAGTCGTGGCCATGAGGTCTTGCAGACCCTCGAACTGGGGCCTGCGGATGTCGGGGAGCCGCGCGCGCTCGGGCCGGCTCGCGGCGCGCGCGTAGAAGTACACCGGCAGCTGGTGGCGCTCGGCGGCCGCATGCCCGAAGCGCCGCGCGATCGTGACGCACTCTTCCATCGTCGTGCCGGCGAGCGGGACGAAGGGCACGACGTCCACCGCCCCCAGCCGGGGGTGCTCGCCCTTGTGCTCCCGCAGGTCGATCTCGCCGAGGGCCGCGTCCACCAAGGCGTGCGCGGCGGCCTCGACCGGCTCGGCCGGCCCGGCGAACGTCAGTACCGACCGGTTGTGGTCGGCGTCGCTGGTGCGGTCGAGAAGCCGCACGCCCGGGACGGAGCCGACCACGGCCGCGAGGCGGTCGATGACGTCGCTGCGGCGGCCCTCGCTCACGTTGGGGACGCACTCGACGAGGCCGGCCACGCCGTGAGGCTAGCGCCGGCCGGCGATCTCGGTCTCGATCCGCTCGATCTCGGCGAGCGCCCACGCCGCACCGGCGCGCTCGGAGAACTCGCGCGCCCGCGCGAGCGGTGCGTGCCAGGTCTCGTCCGGACGGGGTCCGGCGGCCGCGAGCACGTGGGCACAGAGGATGAGCGGATGCGGCAGCGCGCCGATGCCGCCGTCCTCCCAGGAGGCGTAGAGCCGCTCGAGCGCGGCCGATGTCGCCGCCGCGTCGCGGGCCGCGATGCCCTGGCCGATCGCGAGGTCGGCCTCGTGCAGGGCGAGCTCGCGCGCATCTCGAGGCGGATGGCTGGAGAGTCCCTCGAGCAGATCGGGGAGGCTGAAGTGGCTCGCGAGGGCCGCGGCGATCCAGCTCGGCTCAGAGGAGCCGAGGCGCAGGACGCCTTGATCGACGCGTGCCCGCTCTGCGAAGACATCGATCCAGCGTCGTGACCCCGCCACGTCGCCGCGAAGGAAGTGGAACGCGGCCGCCAGGAGCACCGGCCAGCCGAAGCTCTGTGCTTCGTGCGTCTCCGCGGCGCTCCGCGCCACCCGCTCGAAGACCTCGAGGGCGCGCACCGGGCCCTCGCGACCGCAGGTGACGGTCGCGATCGCCCCGAGCACTTCGGTGAGGTGGCGCTGACGCACTTCGCCAGCGCACTCGATCGGTACGACCGCCGTCGTCTCGCCCGCATCCGGCGAGGCCGCCCGACACGCTGAGGGTGAGCCGCGCCGATCGCGCCTTCCTCGGGCTCGCGCTCGTCTCGCTCGGCGCCGGCTCCGTTCTCGCGCTCCCGCTGGTCCTCACCCTGTTCCCCGCGGCGCTCCATCGGGCGCTCCACGGCGCCGAGGGGTTCGTGCGGTTCTGCGACGCCGTTCTCGCGGGTCTCGGCCTACCGCCGCTCGGCACCGCCGTGCTCGCGCTGACGGCCGCCACCATCCTGCTCGGTACAGCCCGCGCCTTCGCCATCACCTGGCGCACCCACCGTGCCCTCGCGCGCCAGCGGCCCGTCGCGGTACCGGCGCGCGTGCGGCGCGCCGCGCGGCGAGCGGGCATCCAGTCGCGGATGAGCTGCTTCGATGACGAGCGGCCGCGCGCCTTCTGCGCTGGCGTCCTGCGCCCGCGGGCCTGGATCTCGACCGGAGCGGCACGGCGTTTGGGGCGACGCGGGCTCGAGGCTGTCCTGTGGCACGAGTCCTACCACATCCGGCGGCGCGATCCGCTGCGCCTCGCCGTCGCGCGCGTGCTCCGCGCGGGCCTCTTCGCCGTGCCGCTCGTCGGCGCGCTCGCGGAGCGCTTCGAGGTAGAAAGGGAGCTCGATGCGGACGAGGCCGCGCTGCGCGCTCAGGGGGGGCCGCGGCCCCTCGCGGGAGCGCTCCTCGAGCTGTCGCCGGATCGGCCGCACGCGTCGTGGGCCGTCGGCGCGCTTTCCTCGCTCTCCCGCGCTCGCGTCGATCAGATATGCGGGAGGGTCGAGGTCCGTCGTCCCCTCCTGCCCGCGCGCGCCGCCTGGCTGAGCGCGGGCACGCTGGCCGTCGCGCTCCTGCTCGCCGCCGGTCAGGCGGCGCGCGCGCAGCTCGTGCCGGCCGTCGTGCTCGGAGCGATCAGGACCACCGCGCCCGTCGAGGTCGGGACCTGTCCGCTCCCTCCGGAGGGCATCCTCCTCTAAATGGTCGCCCTTACAACTTGAGCCGCCGCCCGGACAAGTACCGCTCCGTCGAGTTCCAGACGGGGCGGCTCCTCGGGCTGCAGGAGTGGTGCGGGGACGAGTGGTGGTTCGGCTTCGGCTATGCCCCGGCCGTCGATGGTGTGGACATCGACCGCAACGACGGTGCGTACCCGCGACCGCACTGAGCGGGCACGTTCACCATCCTTGTGGATGATGGCGACGCGGAGTGGCCCAGCAATCGCGAGGGGCGCGTCCGCTTCCGCTGAGCGGACGCCGTTCGAGCATCTGCGCGCCGAGCCGATAGGGCGTCAGGCGAAGACCGACCAGCCGACGGCGCCGAGCAGCGCCAGTGCCGCGGCGACGATCGTCAGCGGCCGCTGGACGGAGGGGCGGAGAGGCTCCGCGCGGAGCGGCCGAAGCACCTGTCGCCCCAGCGTGTACGCGGCGATGCTGCCGACGAACACCGCGCCCTCCGCGGCCCGCGGCTGGAGGACCGCGACGAGCGCGACGATCCCGATCCCGAGGGCGAGGGACGATTCGAGCAGCTGGGTCGGGATCCTCCGGCCGCCCACGCGCTGATCGGACGCCCAGAGGGCCCATCGCGAGGCCGTGAGGCGTCCTCCGCAGCAGCCTCCGAGGAAGCATCCCGGCCGGCCGATCGCCATTCCGAGGAACAGGCCCGGAGCGGTCGCGTCGACGTAGGCGCCGACCGGGATGGCGGCAGCGAGGAGGCCGCCGATCCCGACGAGCGTGATCCCGAGCACGAAGCCCTGGATGCACCAGCCGAGACCACGACCGCGATTGACGGCCGCGAACCAGATCTGCGATCCGATCAGGCCGCCCGCCAGCGCCGCGAGCGTCACCGCGAGCGACCAACCCGTCTCGGGGTGCGTCCGCTGGAGGATCGCGGCCTGCACCACCACAGCGACCCCGATGCCGACGGCGACCAGGAGGCCCCAGGCGCCCGGGATCACCCCGGGGACCCGGGCGAACGGGACGACGGCCGTCCTGAGCTTGCCGCCGGCCGCGCCGAGGGGCTGTGGCCTCACCCAGGGCCACGGCACCCGCGGCGGCGCCGCATCGTCGTGGCCGCGCGCGACGTACCCCCGGATCGCGGGCGCGCCCTTGCGGAAGACCGGCTCGGCACCGACCGTCCACGTCCCCGGCTCGATCCCGAACACCTTTGTCGTCACCGAGAGCGGACCGCTCGCGGGAACGATCTCCACACTCTCGACCTGGCTGAAGCGGTCCCGTGGCCCGGGCTTGCCC
>JBOGTE010000015.1:0-24845 GCA_050692015.1 Candidatus Limnocylindria bacterium | reverse complement strand
TCCCGCTCGTGATAGCGGTCCCGCGTCAGGAGGCGAGGCTCCGCCGGCGGCCGTAGCGGCCGAAGAGGCTCCGCGCGCGGCGCCGCGCTCCGGCGAGCTCCGCCGCGAGAAGCGCCGCTGTCGCGAGCTCCAACGCAAGGCAGGCGCCTGCCAGCGTGGAGAGCGCGTCGCCGTGCAGCGCGAGCAGGTACGCGACGGGAGCCTGCGAGGACGCGGCGATCGCCGCCGCGAGGCCCGCGACGAGGGAGAGGGGCAGGTCGTCCAGCTCGCGCAGCACGACCGCGCGCCAGAGCGGGTCCAGCGGGACGCTGCCGATCCGGTGCGCCAGCTGTATCGACGCGAGCGCGAAGAGCAGCAGCGCCGAGACGGCGATGACCGCAGGGCCTAAGAGCTCACCCATCGAGCAGGAGAACGGCGGCTCGAGCGGCCCGCGACGGGTACTAGTACTACAGCGCCTAGGAGTCCATGCGCGGGAGCTTGCTCACGCGGCATGGCGACGACGGCGATGTACAGCGAAGTCTTACGCGGCGAGCTCGACCAGGGCGTGCGCCAGGGCCGTCGCCGCTAGCGCCGCGTCGCGCGGCTCCGCGCGCTCGCGCGGCGAGTGGCTGCCGCCGGTCGAGCGGATGAAGATCATCCCGGTCGGCACGCCGGCGAGCTGCGCGTTCTGCGCGTCGTGCCCTGCGCCGGAGACGAGCTCGCCCGCCTCGACGCCCGCCGCCTTGCAGGCCCGCCGCAGGGTCGTCCGCAGAGACCGGTCCAGGGGCGCGACCTCGACGCGGTTGAGAACGTCGATGGACGCGCGGAGCGAGCGGGCGCCGGCGATCCGCCAGACCGCGCGCTCGAAGGCGCCGACGACGGCGTCGAGCGTCCGGTCCTGCGGCGCGCGGATGTCGATGGAGAAGACGCACTCGCCCGGGACGACGTTCTTCGCTCCCGGGCGGACCGAGATCTCGCCCACCGTTCCGACCGCGTCGGCGTGGCGTGCCGCGATGGACTCGAGCGCCAGGGCCATCTCGGCCGCGCCGGCGTGCGCGTCCTTGCGCTGGCCCATCGGCGTGGTCCCGGCGTGGTCCTGCCGGCCGGAGACCGTGACGCGCGCGTGCAGGATCCCCACGATCCGGCTGACGACAGCGAGCGGCCGCTTGGCCTCCGCGAGGTGCGGCCCCTGCTCGATGTGCGGCTCGATGTACGCCCGGACCGCGCCCTTCGCGAAGCGCGCCTTCACCGGATCGCCGCCGAGACCGAGGCCACGCAGCGCCCGGCGGATCGTCACCCCGTCCCGGTCGGTCCGCTCCGCGGCGCCCGCCGGCAGCCGACCGAACGCGGCCAGGCTGCCGAAGAGGCCGATCCCGAAGCGGACACCCTCCTCGTCCGTCCAGCCCACCACCTCGACCGGCCGGCCCAGGGCGACCCTAGCCTCCGAGAGCACGTCGATGGCCTCCGCCGCCACGACCACGCCGAGTGCGCCGTCGTACCAGCCGCCCTCGGGCACCGAGTCGAGGTGCGACCCCACGAGGATCGACGCGCCCTTGCCGCCGAAGCGGCCGATCAGGTTCCCGGCGGGATCCGTCGAGACGCGCGCGCCTCGCCGGGCCAGCCAGCTCCCGACCAGCGCGTGCGCGCGCTGCTCCTCGGGGGTGAGGCCCAGGCGGCTGACACCGGCGCGCTGTGGCGGGCGCGGCTCGGCCGCGCCGACCCGCGCGAGCTGCTCCACCCGCCGCTCGATGCGCTCGGGACTGGCGCGGAGGTCCGTCACCGGCGGATCCAGATCGTGGACAACGGCGTCAACTCCCGATTGACAGCGACTGCCGGCCGCTGTCTCCTAGCGCGCAGCGTGGAGAACCCGAGCGGCGCCGTCGTGACGGAGAGCAGGACCACCGAGGAGCGCATCATCGCCCACCTCAACTTCGCCCGCGCCGTGGCCGCGAGGAGCCTGGACCCGCGCTGCCGCGGCGCCGACCGCGAGGACCTCATCGCCTGGGGCGTCCTGGGGCTGGTCCAGGCGGCCCAGCGCTATCGGGACGACCGCGGGCCGTTCGTGGCGTACGCGGCCCGCCGGGTGAAGGGCCAGGTGCTGGACGCGCTGCGCGAGCGCGACCCGCTCACCCGCTCCGCGCGGCGCGCCTTCCGCGCGGCCCGCGAGATCGACGTCGAGCTCCCCAACCCGGTCACCGAGATCTCGCTCGACAAGTGCCTGGACGCGGGCTACGAGCCGCAGCCGTCGGTCGAGGTCCGCCGCGCCGCGCGCGGCCTGCGCGACGAGCGCTGGCCGGTCGTGGCCCGAGAGCTCCGGGCGCTCGCGCCTCTGGAGCGCAGCGTCCTGGTCCTCTCCTACGGGCGCGGCCTCACCCTCAAGGAGATCGGGCGGCAGGTGGGACTCTCGGAGTCGGGCGTCTGCCGAGTGCGCTCTCGCGCGATCGGGAAGATGCGCCGGCGCTGCAGCCTCGACCCCGCCGGCGCGGGCGCGTGACGCAGAGCGTCGCGCCCTCGGCCTTCGGCTGCCGGGCAGCCGCGCTGCGGTCGCTGTGCCAGAGTGAGGTCGTGTCGGACCTGAGGCGCGCGCGCTTCGCCAGGCTCGTCCGGCGCGCGCTGGCGGAGCTTCCGGCCGAGTTCCGCGACCGGATGCGCAACGTCGAGGTGGTGATCGAGGACGCGCCGGACGAGACGCAGCTGCGCGAGCACGGCGAGCTGCTGGGTCTCTACGAGGGCGTGCCTCTCACCGACCGGCGCGACGAGCCCTGGCTGCCGGACCGCATCGCCATCTTCCGGCGGCCCATCGAGCGGATGAGCGCCTCCCCGCGGGTGCAGGCCCGCATCGTCCGCGACACCGTGGTCCACGAGATCGCGCACCACTTCGGGATCAGCGACGAGCGCCTCCACGAGCTCGGGCTCGGAGATGCGGATTAGGGCCGGGCCGGGCCGGGGACATGGACCCCGACGCGTAGAGCGGAGCCTGCTTTGCCGGCTAGCCCAGCGCCTTCCTGAACTTCGCGATCGCCGCGGCAGGGCCGTCGGGATCGCGGTAGACGGCTGAGCCGGCGACCAGAACGCCGGCTCCAGCCTCCCAGACGGCCCGGCAGTTCTCGACCTTGACGCCGCCATCGACGACGAGCTCGGCCCCCAGCCCCCGCTCGTCCAGTGCGGATCGCACTGCGCGGATCCGCTCCAGCGACCCCGGAAGGAACGCCTGGCCGCCGCGCCCCGGCTGGACGCTCATGACCAGGACCAGGTCGGCCTCTCCGACGTGCGGCAGGACCCGGTCGAGCGGCGTGGCCGGCTCGCTGGTGATGCCCGGCCGCACGCCCCGGGCGCGGATGGCCGCGAGCGTGGCCGCCGGGTCCGCAGTCGTCTCCACGTGCACCGTGAGATAGGTGGCGCCCGCCTCGGCGTAGCGCTCGACCCAGTCGTCCGGGCGCAGGATCATCAGGTGGACGTCGAGCGGGAGCCGGGTCGCCCGCCGCAGGTCGGCCACGGTCTTGGGCCCGAATGTCAGATCCGGCACGTAGTGACCGTCCATGACGTCCACGTGGACCCAGTCCGCGCCGGCCTCCTCCGCCTGGCCCACGGCCTCCGCGAGGCGCGAGAAGTCGGCCGAGAGTACCGAAGGAGCGAGCCGGGCGGGACGGCGCGGAGACGTTGTTCCAGGCACTTGGGTCGGGCATCATACGCGTCAGCGATCGGGTCCCGGTGCCACGGGGAGCGGTCCGGGGGTCCACTTCCGCACAAGGAGACGCCCGTATGTACCGCCCACAGAATCTCCGGATCCCCGGACCCACCTTCGTTCCGCAGTCCGTCCTCGCGGCGTCGGGCCGTCCCATGATCAACCACCGCGGGCCCGAGTTCGCCTCCCTGCTCGCCGCGCTCACGCGCGCGCTGCAGGACTTCCTGCGCACGCAGGGCGACGTGCTCCTGCTCACCTGCTCCGGCACGGGCGGCATGGAGGCGGCCCTGGTGAACACGCTCTCGCGCGGCGACCGCATCCTGGTGTTCAGCAACGGCGCCTTCGGCGAGCGCTTCCACTCGATCGCGAAGGCCTACGGCATCGACGCTCGCAGGGTGGACGTCACGTGGGGCCGCGCCGTGGACGCCGACCTGGTGCGGGACGAGCTGGCCAAGGAGCGCACCAAGGACGGCGCCAAGGCCGTGGTGGTCACGCACAACGAGACCTCCACCGGGGTCCTCAACCCGCTCAAGGAGATCGCCGAGGTCGTGCGCGACGCCGGCAAGCTCCTCATCGTGGACGGCGTCTCCGGCGCCGGCGCGGCCGAGCTGGAGATCGACGAGTGGGGCATCGACGTGCTCGTCACCGCGTCGCAGAAGGCCTGGGGCGCTCCGCCTGGCGTGGCGATGGTCACCATGAGCCCCCGCGCCTGGAAGGCCTACGACCGCTCCGACCTTCCGAAGTTCTACCTCGACCTCCAGCAGGCCAAGGCCTCGCTGGAGAAGGCGCAGACGCCCTCGACGCCCGCGGTGACGGTGTTCATCGCCCTTCAGGAGTCGCTCAAGCTGATGGCGGAGGAGGGCGTCGAGGCGATCGTGCGCCGGCACCGCGACCTTGCCTACGCGACGAGGCGCGGCGTCCAGGCCCTGGGCCTGGCGCTCTTCGCCGAGGAGCAGTACGCCTCGCCCAGCGTCACCTCGTTCCGCCCGCCCACGCGCGTCGATCCGAAGAACCTCATCCGGATCCTGCGCGACAGCTACGACACGGTCATCGCCGGCGGCCAGGGCCGCATCGAAGGGCAGGTCGCCCGCGTCGGCCACATGGGCTTCGTGACGCTGCAGGACATCGTCTCGTTCTTCAGCGCCCTCGAGCTAACGCTCCGCGACCTGCACCAGTCGGTCCAGCCTGGGCAGGCCATCGCGGCGTGCCTACGCGCGTACGACGAGGCGACGCAGCCGCCGCCCCGCGCGACCCGGGCCGCCTCCGGCCGCACGACCGCACCCACGGTGAGCGCCCGGCGATAGCGACCGCACTCCGCGCCCCGGCGGCCCCGAGAGCGATGCCCCCGCGCCCGCTGGTCCTGGTCGCGGATCCGATCGCGCCCGAGGGCGTCGAGCTGCTGCGCTCGCACTGCGAGGTGCTCGTCGCCACCGGCCTCGGCGAGGACGCCCTCTGCGAGCGCCTGGCCGACGTGGACGCTCTCGTCGTCCGGAGCGAGACCAAGGTCACGGAGCGCGTCCTCGACGCCGCGCCGCGCCTCGCGGTCGTGGGCCGCGCCGGGGTGGGCGTGGACAACATCGACGTCCCGGCGGCTACTCGGCGGGGCGTGTACGTGGTGAACGCGCCGACCGGCAACGTGGTGGCCGCCGCGGAGCACACGATCGCGCTGATGCTGGCCCTCGTCCGCAACGTCGCGGCGGCCGACGCAAGCGTGCGCCGCGGCGAGTGGCAGCGCTCGAAGCTGATGGGCCGCGAGCTCCGGGGCAAGACCCTGGGCCTGGTGGGGATCGGCCGGGTCGGCGGCCTGGTGGCCCGGCGCGCCGCGGCGTTCGAGATGACCGTCATCGCGCACGACCCCTACGCCACCGAGGCCGGGGCGCACGCGGCGGGCGCGCGCCTGGTCGAGCTGGACGAGCTCCTCGCCTCCGCCGACGTGATCTCGCTCCACGCTCCGCTCACCGAGCGGACTCGCGGCCTCATCGACGCCGCGGCCATCGCCCGGATGCGGCCCGGCGCCGTCGTCGTGAACGCGGCCCGCGGCGAGATCGTGGACCTGGCCGCGCTGGCCGAGGCCCTCCGGGCCGGTCGCATCGGCGGCGCCGCGCTCGACGTCTACCCCACGGAGCCTCTGCCCGCGGACTCCCCCATCCGCGAGGCGCCGCGCACCGTCCTCACGCCGCACATCGCGGGATCGACGCAGGAGGCGCAGACGAACGTCGCCGTGGACGTGGTGCGCCAGGTCCTGGACGTCCTCGCGGGACGGCCGGCGCGTGACGCGGTGAACGCGCCCCGCCCGCCGGAGGAGGAGCGCGGCGGCGCGGCGTGGATCCTCGTCGCCGAGCGCCTGGGGTCGCTCGCGGCACAGCTCCTCGGCAGCCGGCCCGTCGCCCTCGAGATCGCGTACCTCGGCACGCTCCTCGAGCTCGACCCCGAGCCTCTCCGGGCAGCCGCGGTGAAGGGCCTGCTCGAGACCGTTACCGAGCAGCGCGTCAACCTCGTGAACGCGATGGCGCTGGCGCGCGAGCGCGGCCTGGTCGTGGCCGAGCGACGCGAGGCCGAGCCCAGCCGGTACGGGTCGCTGCTGGCGCTGCACGTCGGCGGGCTCGAGGTCGCGGGCACGCTGGTCCAGGGCGAGCCGCGCATCGTGTTCATCGACGGGTTCTGGGTGGACGTCCCCGTGGAGGGGCACCTCCTGCTGACCAAGCACCAGGACAAGCCCGGGCTGGTCGGCCGCGTGGGCACCGTCCTCGGAGAGAGCGATGTGAACATCTCGTCGATGCAGGTCGGCCGGCTGCACCCGCGAGGCGAGGCGCTGATGATCCTGACCCTCGACGACCCCGTGCCCGACGAAGTGCGCTCGCGCATCCTCGCCTTCGACGACATCAACGAGGTCCTCGTCGCGCGGCTCGGCAGGCCGCTCGGCGCGACGCTGCTCTGACTCTTCGCGCTCGTCCGGCTCGCTACCGCATCGTCGGCCTGCGCCGCCTCGCTCCGCTCGATCACTTGTGGACTCGCTCGGACCGGCGAAGCCGGATCCTCGCGCGACCCTGCTAACGTCTGCCCTCCATGGAGGCCGCGCGCTTCGAGAGAGCGGTCCGCACCGAGGCCAGCGAGGTCTTCACCGTGTACGGCGGCGCGCGGCGCATCGGACGGCTGGACATCCACTACGCGCGCTTCGAGGTGCACGGGACGCTGCTCCTCGAGGTCGAGCTCACCGACGACGAGGTCCAGCAGCTGATCGACCAGGTGGACGAGGAGCTGGTCCAGACCCACGACCCCGAGCGTGAGGACTTCCTGGTCACCGTCTTCCGCGGCGAGGAGCTCGGCTTCTACTCCGACGAGTACGAATCCGACGACGAGGAGGACGAGGAAGAAGAGGAGAGGTAGCCGGAGCGGCTAGCGGGGCAGCAGCCTCGTGACCCAGCCCAGCACCCGCTGCGGGACCAGCACCAGGAGCTCCCTCGCCACGCGCCACCAGGCATCCTCGGCGGCCTCGCGCAGCGAGTCCTCCGCCCCCGCGGCGGCGTAGCGCTCGCGGACATGCGCGTCCGCGATGGTCCGGATCGGTTCGCGCGCCTCGGGTATCACCTGGGCCAGAGCGTCGGCGAACTCGTACGTCGTCTCGCTGGACCTCGAGGGGTGGCCGACGTACGCGGCCAGCAGCCGGGTCTTCCCCCAGGCGGCCTCGATGGGGCTCTTCCGGCGGAAGCGCAGCTCGAAGCGGGCCACGAACGCCAGTGCCGCGAGCAGCAGCACGCCCACGAGGCCTACCGCCGGCGTGGGGTCCCCGAGCGGGGTCGCCGAGCCGCCGACGTCCCCTCCGGTCGCGCCGGACGCCTCCGCGAACATCGCCTCGAGCTCCGCGATCCTGGAATCGCCGAGGTCGCGGTCGCTCTGGTCGAACTCACCCTCCTGGTCCGCGCCCTCCTGGGGCTCGAAGGGGAGCTCCGGGCGCAGGAAGGGCGTCTCGGAGGGCGTGGGCTCGAACTCGATCCAGCCGTAGCCCGGGAAGTAGGCCTCCACCCACGCGTGCGCGTTGATCTGCTTGACCACGTACTTGCCGAGGTTCGGGTCGAACGTTCCGCTGGTGAACCCCTCCACCAGGCGCGCGGGCACGCCGACCTCGCGCAGCATCATGACCATCGAGGAGGCGAAGTACTCGCAGAAGTCCTCCCTTAGGTCGAACAGGAAGAAGTCCACCGGGTCGCGGCCCGGGGGCGGCGGCCGGACGACGGGCGCGTAGCGGTAGTTGGTGCGCAGGAACGACTCGATGGCCTCGGCGCGGTCGTACGCGTTCTCCTGCCCGGCCGTCACCTCGCGGGCCAGGTCGCGCACGCGCTGCGGAAGGCTGCTCGGGATCTGCAGATACGTGCGGCGGATGCTCTCGGGGATGGTCGTGCTCGCGCGGCGCAGCGACCCCTTGTCCGCCACCGAGACCACCGAGAGCACCGTGTAGGTGCCGGCCGCGTGGCGCGACTCCAGGGCGCGGACCCCGCTCGAGAAGGAGCGGTCCGATCCCACCAGGAATTGGATCGGGACCGTGGCCGCGATCGGCTCGTTCGCCGCGTACATGCGGTTGCCGCTGCCCGACTCGACGATCTCGAAGGTCGCCTCGAACGGCTCCCGCAGCCGGTACTCCTCCGCGTTCACGTCGTCGGTCCGGTCGATCTCCGTGGACCGCCAGCCCTGCCCCGTGTAGAAGTCGTAGGCGATCACTCGCCAGAAGCGGCCCTGGAGCGCGTCCACGTGCATGACCGTCGCGTCGCCCAGGTTCGGCGACTGGCCCAGCCGGATGGACTCGGCGAAGGAGACCCCTTGCAGGCGGCTGGGGCCCGTGACGCCCGCGAAGAACCGCTGCCACTCCGCCTCGACGCGCTGGTAGGGCGCCTCGAACGTGTTGAAGGCGGTGCTGACCACCTCGGCCGCACCGACGCGCGGCGAGACCAGCGCCATGATCACCAGCACCGCCGTCCAGGTGAGGCCGCCGCGCAGGACCCGCCAGTCCATCTCGCCGGTGGGCTGGATGTTGCGCGCCTCCCAGTGCTCCGTCAGCGACACGATGTGCAACCGGACCATCAGCACCAGGGCGCAGAGCGAGAAGACGACGAGGTCGAGGAACAGCGGCGTCAGCGCGAGCGAGACGTTGACCGTCAGGCAGGCGCCGCCTATGACGATCGCCTCCCACACCCGGCGCGACCGGGCCAGGGCGAAAGCGCCGACGTAGCTGGCGGCCCAGACGCTCGCGCCGAGGAACAGCGCGAAGACGGTCTGCCCGCGCGCGGCCTCGCCGGCGACGACCTGCGTGAGCCAGGTGTTGACGTCGATGCCCAGCAGCACCGCACGCTCGCGGAAAGTGCCCTCCTCGATCGCGAAGACCGTCAGGAGCACCACCATGAGCGAGCCGGCGAGGACCGAGAGCGCGCTGGCCCCGAGCGGCCGGAGGCGCGAGTTGCCGATGAGCGTGCCAGCCACGATCCCCACGAGGGCGATGTTCGTGAAGTGGTCGGACAACGCGACCCAGTCGGCCTGCTGCAGCGACAGCGGGTAGACGAGCGTCATGATCGCGAAGATCGGGAGCCCCGACCAGCCGCCGCGGAAGCGCAGGCGCCCCAGGTCCACCGGCGGTAAGAGCGCCCGGAGCGCGGCCCGGAGCCGCATCAAGCCACCGCCGCCTCTCGGAAGAGGTCCTCGATCCGGGAATCGACCGGCAGGAACGCCGTCGGGACCCCCGCGATCGCGAGCTCGCCCACCAGGGAGTGCAGCCGGGCGCGGTCACGGTCGTCCGTCGAGACCGGGGGGCCGACGATCACGGCCTGGGTCGAGATGGCCGCCTCGCGCAGGGTCCCGGCGGGCCTGACCCACTGGCGGTCCAGGGAAGGCGTGACGATCAGGCAGGACGAGCCGCGCCGGAGGCGCGGCGTGGTCTCGATGAGCGTCTCGGCGAGCGAGAGGTCGCCGCCGGCCTGGATCTCGGCGAGATACTGCATGAGCTTCCCGGACTGCTTGGTGCCGCGGTCGGGCTGCAACACGTCCGGCCGCAGGCCGCTGGTGATGAGCCCCACGTTGCGGTGCTCGCGCAGCGCCTTCTGCACGACCGACGCGACCACCGTCACCGCGCGCTCGACGGTCGCGCTCTCCCCCTCGCCCCGGTGCCAGTGGCGGTCGAGGTCGAGACAGATCCAGAGGTCGGCGGTCCGGTCGAGCTCGAACTCCTTGACCTGGAGCGTGCGGTGCCGGGCCGAGGACCGCCAGTGGATGCTCTTGTAGGCGTCACCAGGCCGGTACTCGCGGATGCCCATGACCATGCTGGTGGCCTGCAGCGAGCGCTGCCCCGTGAGCACGCCACCCTCGAGCTGCGACCCCGGCAGCTGCCAGTGCAGGAGCGGGAGCACCTTGGGGTAGACCAGGATCAGCGCGGGCGCGTGCACGCGCATCTCGGTCGAGAAGAGCCCGAAGGGGTCGCCGGAGCGCAGCACGATGGGTCCCAGCTGGAAGCGCCCGCGTCGGAGGGCCCGCACCAGCACCTTCCACTTGCGGTCGCGCTGGCCCGCTATCGAGAGGACCCGGCCCGGGAGGTGCTCCGGCCAGTTCGACTCCTCGAATATCTCGAGCCAGAGCTTCCCGAACCGGTGCGTGTTCATCAGCTCGTAGCGCAGCTCGATGGTGTCGCCCAGGTGCGCGTACGCCTGCCCGATCTGGCGCTTCACGGTGAGCCCCTCGAGCGTCTGGCGCGAGACCACCCACATCGTCACGGCGACGAACAGGACCAGGTAGGAGAGGTAGTAGAGCAGGTCGATCCCGCTGGCCATGGCGGTGACGAAGAGGGCCAGCCAGAGGACCGCGAAGTGCCAGGGCCGCACCGCGGCCCCCTAAGCCCGCGCGGCCGCTGGCGTCATCTCCACCGGCACGCTCGCGAGGACCTCGGCGATGACCGTGGTGGTCGCCAAGTCTTTAAGCCGCGCCTGCGGCTGGAGGATGAGCCGGTGCGACAGCGTCGGCGCGGCGAGCGCCTTCACGTCGTCGGGGAGCACGAAGTCGCGTCCGCGGATGGCGGCGTAGGCCTGGGCCGCGCGCGTGAGCGCCAGCGAGCCCCGAGGAGACGCGCCGAGGTAGACGTCGGGGTGCGAGCGCGTCGCGCCCACGACGCTCACGACGTAGTTCTTGACCTCCGGCGCGACGTGGATGTCGCGCACGCGGACCTGCGCATCGAGCAGGTCCTCCGAGGAGACGACCTGGCCCAGCGTCTCGATGGGGTGCTGGACCCGCTGCGCGTCGAGGATGGCGACCTCCTGTTCGGGCCCCGGGTACCCGAGCTGGAGCCGCAGGAAGAACCGGTCGAGCTGCGCCTCCGGCAGCGGGAACGTGCCCTCGTACTCGATGGGGTTCTGGGTGGCCATCACCAGGAAGGGCTCCGGCAGACGGTAGGTGACGCCGTCCACGGTGATCTGCCGCTCCTCCATGGCCTCGAGGAGCGCCGACTGGGTCTTGGGAGTTGCGCGGTTGATCTCGTCCGCGAGCACGATCTGGCTCATGACCGGGCCGGGCCGGAACTCGAAGCTGTTGGTCCGCTGGTCGAAGATGGCCACGCCGGTCACGTCGGACGGGAGCAGGTCGGGCGTGAACTGGATGCGCCGGAAGCTGCAACCGATCGAGCGCGAGAGCGACTTGGCGAGGACCGTCTTGCCCGTCCCCGGGACGTCCTCGATCAGGATGTGCCCGCGGCACAGGAGGGCCGTGATAGCCAGCTCGACCTCGTGGTGCTTGCCGAAGATGACCTTTTCCACGTTCTCGACGACGGCGGCTACGCGCCGGCTGAGCTCGGTCTCGGTCACTGGTAACTCCCCGGGGCCGATCCGGCCCGTTTGTTCCTCAATGGTATCGGCTGAAGGCCGTTAGTCCTGCCCAACGCGCTCGGCCAGTTGCCTCGCCGCACGCTCCGCCGCTTGTTGACTCACTCCTCGCGACAAAGCCGCTCGTCGGTCGGTGTTCCTCTATATACGCGGCCGGGGCAGGTGCGGTTCGGTCGCGCGATCCTTACCGCCTCTTAACGCCCCAGGGCCGCCCGCAGGACGGCCGCGCCGACGGGCGCCGCGTCCTCGCCGCCCCGGGGGGAGTTCTCGAGCACGACGGCGACCACGGCCACCGGATCCTCGGCCGGCGCGAAGCCCACGAACCAGCCGTGCGGCGCTCCCGAGGACGTCTCGGCCGTCCCGGTCTTCCCCGCGACGAGCACGCCGGGCAGGCGCGCACCGGCGGCGAACGCGCCCGGCGCGTTCACCGCGACGACCATCGCCTGGCCGATCGTCACGGCCGTCTCCAGGCTGATGACCTGAGCGGCCGCGCCCGGCTCGACGAGCCGCAGCGGGTCGCCGTCCGGGCCCAGGACCGCGGTCGCGTAGTGCGGCGTTGGCATGGTCCCCCCGCGCGCGATCGTCGCCGCGACCAGCGCCATCTGGAGCGGCGACACCAGGAGCTCGCCCTGCCCGAAGGCGGTGTCCGCGACGAGGATGGGGCGGTCGAGCTCGCCCGAGCCGGAGAGCTGGCCGCGGTCCGCGGGCAGGTCGGACGCCGGCGCCGTCCCGATGCCGAAGCGCTGCGCGTACTCCTCGAGGCGGTCGGCACCGATCTCGAGCGCCAGCTTCGCGAAGTAGATGTTCTCCGAGCGGGCGAACGCGAGGTCCATGTCGAAGTCCCCGTGCGCGCGCGTGACCGACCGCACCGCGTACTCCCCCCAGGACGGATCGGCCTGGAAGGGGTCGTCCACGCGCACCTTCGCTTTCGGGTCGATGCCGCTCTCGAGGGCCGCGGCGGCGGTGACCAGCTTGAAGATCGAGCCCGGCGGGTAGAGGCCCTGCCTGGCGCGGTCGATCAGCGGCCGCTCCGCGTGCTCCGTCACCTGGATCCAGGCCTCGTCCTCCGTCGCGGGGTCCGCGATGAGCGCGGCGTCGTACCCGGGCCGGCTGACCGAGGCCAGGACCGCTCCCGTCCGCGGGTCGAGCGCTATGACGGCGCCGCGCCGCCCGCCCAGCGCCTCCGCCGCGGCGCGCTGGACGGCGGTGACGATCCCCGTCTGGACGGCCGCGGGCTCCGTGACCTCGCCGAGGTAGCGCGCGCGGAACTGCGAGACCGGGTCCGCGGCGTCGCGGCCGATCAGGGACTCGGCGTAAGCGCCCTCGAGCCCGCTGGCGCCGTAGGTGAACGAGGCGTAGCCCACGACCTGCGCCAGGGAGCGGTCGGCGTAGCGGCGGACGAAGCTGTCGCCGGTCCGGACGCTCTGCGCCAGCTCGGTCCCGTCCGCGGCCAGGATCCGCCCGCGCGGCCGGTCGTAGAGGCTGGCGTAGAGGCGCGGGTCGAACGGGTCTCCGCTTATGCCGGCGACGTCCAGGGTCCAGTAGCCGACGCCGACTGAGGTCGCGAGGAAGGCCAGGGCGATCAGCAGCGTCAGCCGGCGGATGTTCGCGCCGATGGGTGTCATGAGCCCCGGATGCGCGCGCTGATGTCGCTCACGCGCAGGAGCAGCGCGACGATCACGAAGTTGGTGACCAGGGAGCTGCCACCGTAGGAGAGGAAGGGCAGCGTCACGCCGGTCAGGGGGATGAGCTTGGCGTTGCCGCCGACGATCACCAGGGCCTGGAACGCGACGATGAAGGAGAGCCCGCCGGCCAGCAGCTGCAGGAAGGGCGTGGGCGCGCGGAGCGCGATGGCCATCCCGCGGAACACGAAGACCAGGTAGAGGGCCAGGAGCCCGAGCGCCCCCACCAGGCCGACCTCCTCGGTGAAGGCGGCGAACACGAAGTCGCTCCACACGACCGGGATCTGTTCGGGCATGCCTGCGCCCAGCCCCGCGCCGAGGAGGCCGCCGTTGGCGAAGGCGAAGAGCCCCTGGACGAGCTGGTAGGAGGCGTCGAAGCGCAGCTCCTCGGCGAAGGGCTCGAGCCACGTGACGATCCGCGCGTTCACGTGAGCGAAGACCTGAGCCGCCACGGCGCCGCCGGCCACCAGCATTCCCAGCCCGGCGAGCGAGTACAGCGCGCGGCCGGTCGCGAGGTACAGCATCGCCAGGAAGATCCCGAAGAAGAGCAGGGTCGCGCCCAGGTCCTTCTGGAGCACCATGACGCCCATGGCCATGGCCCACATCAGGACGATGGGGATCAGGTAGGGCGCGGGCGGGACGGCGAGCGGCCCGAGGCGACGCGGGGCGGTGGCCAGCAGCTCGCGGTGCTCCTCCAGGTACGCGGCGAAGAACACGACCATCACGATCTTCACCGCCTCGGCGGGCTGGAAGTTCGCGGGCCCGATCTGGATCCAGATGCGCGCGCCGTTGATCTCCCGGCCGATCACCGGCAGGAGAGGCGAGAGCAGGAGGGCGATGCCCAGGATCGCCCACGTGTACTTGAAGCGCGCCAGCGAGGACAGGTCGCGCGGGATGAGGATCGCGCCGACGAACGCGCCCGCCGCGACGACGGTCCAGGTCAGCTGCTGCAGCAGCAGGACGTCCGGCGCCAGCCGCTCGACGAGGACGAGGCCGATGGCGGTGAGGCCCAGGGCCAGCGGCAGCAGCAACTGGTCGCCGCGGAAGCCCACGGCGACGAGGAAGGCGTGCATGACGAGCGCGACCGCCACGAAGGCCACGGGCACGACTAGCGCGGCCGTCGTGAGCTCCGTTGCCCGGGAGCCCACGACCGCGAGGAAGCCGGTCGCGACAAGCAGGGCGACCCACACCAGCAGGCCCAGCTCGCCGAACCGCGCGGCCGGCCGGATGCGGATCACGCCGTCGCCGACTCGAACCGGAGGCTCACCCGGCCGATGTCCACGACGTCGCCGTCGCGGATCCGCTCACGGCGTCCGATGCGGGCGCCGTTCAGGAGCGTCCCGTTCGTGCTCCCCTGGTCCTCGATCCACCAGACCCCGTCCGCGAGCTCCACGATGGCGTGGCGGGCCGAGGCGGCCTCGTCGTTCACGACCACGTCGTTCCCCGCGTCGCGGCCCATGGCGCTCATAGCGCGCAGAGGCAGGCGCTCGCCCACGCGCGGCCCGTGAGCGTGGCTGCGCTGCACGACGAGGTAGGCCTGCGCCGGCCGCGCGGCGAGCTCGGCCTCGGTGCGAAGCGCCCGCCAGAGGGAGGCGAAGGCGCGGATCAGGAAGAGGTAGAGGAGGGCGAGGAACGCCAGGCGGACCAGCCAGAGCACGACCTGGTACGTCAGCTCCACCGGCTAGGACCCGGCCTCCTGCCGCAGGACGATCTCGGTGCCGCCGATCTGCACGGCGTCGCCGTCCGACAGCACCACCTCGGCCACCCGCCTGCCGTTGACGAAGGTGCCGTTGGTGCTCTGCAGGTCGTAGAGCGTGTAGCGGCCGAGGCGCAGGCGCACCTCCGCGTGGCGCCTGGAGACGCGGCGGTCGTCGAGCACCAGGTCGTTCTCCGGGTCGCGCCCGACGGCGAAGGGCTCGGGTCCCAGGGGCATCCGGCGGCGCTCCGCGGGGATCTCGATGAAGGCCTTCGGTGCGCGCGGCCGGTCGCGCAGCAGGGCGTCGCGGTCCAGGACCATGGTGTGCCCGGCCTCGACGTGGCCCAGCTGCGGCGAGCCCGGCGCGACCTCCTCGCCGCTGGCGTCGACCAGGGCGCAGGAGACCCGCGCGTCGCCGGACGCGACGTCGTCGTCGCGCTCGATCTCGACCGTGGGGAACGACAGCAGCGTGAAGCCGCGCTCGCGAGCGGCACCCAGGATGGCCTCCGCGAGGTCGCGCTCCAGGCTGCGGCGGTACGGCTCGAACTGCGCGTAGTCCCGCGGGGAGAGCGACACGGCGTACGAGTTGGGCACGAACGTCTTGGCCAGCGAGATCGTCTGGTTCGACTCCATGGCGCGGATCAGCCGCTTCGCGATCTGTACGGGCTGGAGGCGCGTCCGGAAGAGCCTGGCGGTCCAGCCTTCGAGCACCATGCTCGCGAGGCGCTCGAGCCGCTCCATCAGCGCTCTTCCGAGCAGATGCCGGACCGATCCGGGCTCCGCTTCAGGAAGCCGCCTCCCCGGCGGGCGTGGGTCCCTTCGCCGCGGGCTTGGCCTCCGATGACTTGGCGTCGCCTGGCTTGGCGTCGCCGATCTTCGCCGCGGCGCCGGCCTCTGGCTTCGCGCCGTCCTGCTTCGCGGGCGCGGACGAAGCGCGGCTGTCGGTCTTGTACCAGCCGGAGCCCTTGAACACGATCGCCGGCGCCGTGAGCACGCGTCGCGGCTTCTTCCCGCAGCTCGGGCACGCGTCCACGGGCGGATCCGTGTACGCGCGCACGACCGAGAAGGCGTGTCCGCAGTGGTCGCACATGTGGTCGTAGATGGGCACGGGCCCCTATCATCGCCGATGGCGGCAGGCGCTACGCGCGTAGGGCTAGGTCCGCTCCAGCTCCTCCTGCACTAGCCGGACACGCTCGCGCCTCTCGGTGAGGCGCGAGCGTGCCGTTTCGACGACCTTGGGCGGCGCTTTCGCCGCGAAGTCGGGCGTCCCGAGCAGCTCCTCCGTTCGCGCCAGCGAGGCGCGGGCGTCCGCCAGCTCCCGCTCGAGCCGTGACCGCTCCGCGGCGGGGTCCCGCCGGACGGAGATCCGGACCTCGACCATGCGAACGATGGTCGCCGGACCCTGTCCCCCGCCCAGCGAGACGTCGGCGCTGGCCAGGGCCGCGATGACGTCGAGGGAGGACGAGACTGCCTTCGTGTCCGCGCCGAGCGTCGCAGTCACACGCTGGCTCGGATCGATGCCGGCCTCCTGACGGAGGCTGCGGATGGCGCGCACCACCTCGAGCGCGACCTCGAAGCGCGCCTCCAGGCCCTCGTCGCGCTCGCCCGCCTCCGGCCAGCGGGCGACGACCATTGACGCCTCGTCGCGCGAGGTGCGGCGGCCGCGCCACAGCTGCAGGGCCAGCGTCTCGGTGATGAAGGGCATGACCGGGTGCAGCAGGCGGAGGACGCGGTCCAGGGAGTACGCCAGGGTGCGGACCGTCGAGACGCGGCGGCGCTCGTCGCGCGTCCCGGCCTTCGCCAGCTCGACGTAGGCGTCGGCCAGCTCGCCCCAGACGAACTGCTGGAGGAGGTGCGCGTACTCGCCGAAGAGGTAGGCCTCCAGCAGGCGCGTGGCCTCGGCGACCGCGCGCTCGGTGCGCGAGAGGATCCAGCGCTCGGCCTCGTGCAGGTCGCCGTCGGGCCGGGCATCGACCGGCCGGCCGGCGAGGGCGTCCGGGTGGGCCTCGACCTGGCGCAACACGAACCGGCCCACGTTCCAGAGCTTGTTGGCGAACTGGCGGGCGTTCGTGAGCTTGCCCTCGCTGATCTGCATGTCCATGCCCGCCGCGCTGTCCAGCACCAGCCCGAAGCGCAGGGCGTCCGCGCCGTACTCCTCGACGATCCCGACGGGGCTCTCGACGTTCCCCTTCGACTTGCTCATCTTCCTGCCGCCCGTCCGAACCAGGCCGTGCAGGTAGACGGTGCGGAAGGGCACGTCGCCCATGTGGTGGATGCCCATCACGATCATGCGGGCGACCCAGAAGAAGAGGATGTCGTAGCCGGTCTCGAGGACCGTGCCGGGGTAGAAGCGCTCGAGGTCGCGCTTGCGGTCCGGCCACCCGAGGGTCGAGAACGGCCAGAGGCAGCTCGAGAACCAGGTATCGAGGACGTCGGGGTCCTTGCGCAGGTCGTCCGAGCGGCACTTGCGGCAGCGCGTCGGGTCCGGCCCGTCCTCGTCGGGCACGATCGTCTCCGTGCAGTCGCGGCAGTACCACACCGGGATCTCGTGGCCCCACCAGATCTGCCGCGAGACGGCCCAGTCCCGGATGTTCTCCATCCAGTCGAAGTAGATGCGCGCCTGGAACTCGGGCACGATCCGGACGCGCCCCGAGCGCACGGCGGCGATCGCCGGCTCCGCCAGCGGCTTCATGCGCACCCACCACTGCGGCAGGACCAGCGGCTCCTCCACCGTCTCACAGCGGTCGTGAATGCCCACGGAGTGCGTCATGGGCTCCTCCTTGATGAGCAGCCCGCCTTTCCGGAGGCGCTCGACCATGTCCTTGCGGGCGCTGTCGCGGTCGAGGCCCGCCAGGGGTCCGGCGGCCGGCTGCATGAGGCCGTCCTTGCCGATCACCGTCAGCACCGGCAGGTGGTGGCGCTGGCCGATCTCGAAGTCGGTCGCGTCGTGCCCCGGCGTGATCTTGAGGGCCCCGGTGCCGAACGCCGGGTCCACCGCCTCGTCCGCGATCACCTTGACCCGCCGCTCGACGACGGGCACGAGCACCTCGCGCCCGATGTACGGCTTCCAGCGCTCGTCGTCCGGATGCACCGCGACGGCGACGTCGGCGAGGATCGTCTCGGGGCGTGTGGTCGCGACCACGAGGTCGGGCGCGCCGCCGGCGCCGTCCGCCCACGGATAGCGGACGTAGGACAGCGTGTCGGCCCGCTCCACGTGCAGCGCTTCGAGGTCCGAGTAGGTGGTCTGGCAGGTCAGGCACCAGTGGACGATCCGGTCGGCGCGGTAGAGCAGGCCCTCCTTGTAGAGGCGGATGAAGTGGATGCGCACCGCGCGCTGCTTGCTCGGCTCCATCGTGAAGTTGGGCCGGCTCCAGTCGAGGGAGCACCCCAGCATCCGGAGCTGCTGCTCGATCCGCGGGCGGTAGTGGTCCATCCACTTCCACATCTCGGCGAGGAACTCCTCGCGACCCAAGCCGTCGCGGCCGACGCCTTCCTTCGCGAGCTCCTTCTCCACGACGATCTGGGCGATGATCCCGGCGTGGTCGGTGCCGGGCATGTAGAGCGTCGATTCGCCCAGCATCCGGTGCCAGCGGGCCATGAGGTCCTCGTACCCGCCGAAGCCCAGGGCGTGGCCGAGGTGGAGGTCGCCCGTGATGTTCGGCAGCGGCAGCATCATCACGAACGTCTTCTCGGAGTCGTTCGGCTCGAAGAAGCCGGATCGCTCCCACCATGAGTAGAGGTCACTCTCGACGACCGCCGGCTTGAAGTTCTTCTCGGCGTAGGTCAGAGCCGACTGCGGTGGCGCTTCGCGGGTGTCGGTCATCCGGGCACCTCCTCGGCCGAAATACAAAGACCGCCCGTCCTGGGACGAGCGGTCAGGCCGTGGTACCACCCAGCTTCGTGCGCTTGCGCGCACCTCATTCAGGCTCTAACGGGCCCACCCGGACCGGCTCGCGGGCGACCTTCGCGACCCTGTCCCGCGGCGCGCTTCCAGCCGTTACGCGCCTTCTCTGTCGGGCTCCCGGTCGCTACTCCTCCCGGTCAGTGCCAGCTTACGCAGATCGTACCAGCATGACCGGGGCTTCTACCTCAGGCCTCGGATCGCCGGGACACGTCGATCACCTGCGCGGCCTGCTCCAGCACGCGGGTGCCGTGCGAGGCGCCGGCGGGGATCACGTATGTGTCGCCGGCCGTCAGGATGCGCTGCTCCCCGGATATGACCATGGCGATGCTCCCGCGCGTGACCATGCCGATGCGCTCGTCGTCGTGCTTGTGGGTCTCGACGACGGTGCGGGCGTCCAGGTCGCTCACCAGGATGGTGGCGTGCTCGCCCCGAACGACGCGCTCGGTCACGCCCGGCTGCGGGCGGCTGGTCGGGAGGTCACGGGGCGAGGCGAAGTAGAGCCTGGGCACTCGCTGCGCGCGCTAAGCGCTGCTGGCCTGTTCGTCCTCGAGGACGAGCTGCTCGTTCTTGGTGAGAAGGAGCGGCTTGGTCTTGCCGTCGATCGAGCCGTCCGTGACGACGACCTTGCGCACGTCGCTCCGTGACGGGATCTCGTACATGACCTCGAGGAGGACCTCTTCGATGATGGTGCGCAGCCCGCGGGCGCCGGTCTTGCGCTTGACGGCGCTCCGCGCTGCCGCAGCGAGCCCATCGGGGGTGAGCTGGAGCTCGACCTTGTCCAGCGCGAGGAACTTCTGGTACTGCTTGATGATCGCGTTCTTCGGCTCGGTGAGGATACGCAGCAGGTCGTTCTCGTCGAGCGCGTTCAGCGGGACCATGACCGGGAGCCGGCCGATGAACTCGGGGATGAGCCCGTACTTCAGCAGGTCGTCCGGGAGCACCTGCTCCAGGACCGCGGTCGTCTCCTTGGTGTTGTCCCGCAGGGTCGATCCGAAGCCCATCGTCTTGTTGCCGACCCGGGCGTCCACGATCTTCTCGAGGCCCTCGAACGCGCCGCCGCAGATGAACAGGATGTTCGTCGTGTCGATCTGTATGAAGTCCTGGTGCGGGTGCTTGCGGCCGCCCTGGGGCGGCACGTTCGCGACCGTGCCCTCGAGGATCTTGAGGAGCGCCTGCTGGACACCCTCGCCCGAGACGTCGCGGGTGATCGAGGGGTTGTCGCTCTTGCGCGCGATCTTGTCGATCTCGTCGATGTAGATGATCCCGCGCTGGGCGCGATTCAGGTCGAAGTCGGCGGCCTGGATGAGCCGCAGCAGGATGTTCTCGACGTCCTCGCCCACGTAGCCGGCCTCCGTGAGGCTGGTGGCGTCGGCGATGGAGAAGGGCACGTCCAGGATCCGCGCAAGCGTCTGGGCGAGAAGCGTCTTCCCGCAGCCGGTCGGGCCGATCAGCATGATGTTCGACTTCCCGAGCTCGACGTCGTCCACGCGGTGCCCGGCACCGACCCGCTTGTAGTGGTTGTAGACGGCGACGGAGAGCACCTTCTTGGCCTTCTCCTGGCCGATCACGTACGTGTCGAGGATCTCGTTGATGCGGCGGGGGCTCGGGATCTTCTGGCCCGTCGTGCGCGCGCCCTTCGGGGACTCCATGAACTCCTCGTCCACGATCTCCCGGCAGAGGGTGATGCACTCGTCGCAGATGTAGACGCCCTGGCCCGCGATGAGCTTGCGCACCTGGTCCTGGCTCTTCCCGCAGAACGAGCAGCGGTAGGGCTTGCCGCCCTTCGCCGGCGTCGTCACGGGACGGTCACCGGCTCGCGCTTCATCGGCTCGCGCTCGTGCGCCTCCTTGGCGACCGAGATGAGCGACTCGTGGCCGACGAATACCTCGTCGATGAGGCCGTAGGCCTTCGCCTCCTCCGCGCTCATGAAGCGGTCGCGCTCGGAGTCACGGCGGATCCGCTCGACGGGCTGGCCGCTGTGGTGCGCCAGGATCCGGGTGAGCTTGTCCACGAGGGTCTCGAGCTCTTTCACCTGGATCAGGACGTCGGGCGTGTTCCCGCGGAAGCCGCCCGAGCCCTGGTGGATCATGATCCGCGAGTTCGGCAGCGCGTAGCGCTTGCCCTTCGCGCCGGCCGCCAGCAGCACGGCCCCCATCGAGGCGGCCTGGCCCACGCAGACGGTGTTGATCGGGTGCTTGAGGTACTGCATGGTGTCGTAGATCGCGAGGCCGCTGGTCACCACACCGCCCGGCGAGTTGATGTAGAGGAAGCTGTCGCGCTCGGGGTCCTCGGACTCGAGGAAGAGGAGCTGGGCGATGATCAGGTTCGCCATGTTGTCCTCGATCATGTCGCCGATGAAGATGATCCGGTCCTTCAGGAGGCGCGAGAAGATGTCGTAGGCCCTCTCGCCGCGCCCGGACTGCTCGATGACCATGGGAACGTAGTTCATCGCGCTCTTCGTTCCTCCTCGTTGCTCGATACGAGTCCTCTTTCCGAGTGTACACAGGGACATCGGCGGTAAAGGGCCTCCGCGAGCCTGATCCCCGGCCGCTACTCCTTCTTCTCGAGGAGGCTCCGGATCGCCTCGCGGCCCTCCTGGGTCTGGTCGGGGCGCTTTGCGACGACGATCTCGGGCGCCGGCTGGGCGGCCGGGGCTGCGCTTTCCGGGGTCTCCTTCTCCTCCGCCTCCTTGGCGACGTCGGCGCCGTGCGCCCCCGCCTCCGGCGACGCGCCCAGCTGACGCAGGACCTCTCGCTCGGCGTCCGCGCCCTCGAGGCCGATGAGCTTGTCGATCGTCTTGCGGTTGCGCATCGACCGCGCGAGCGAGGCGAGCACCTGCGGCGAGCGCAGCACCTGCGGATCCTTCTTCGCCACGGGCATGAGCGCGAGCTCCTGCGCCAGCTCCGTGCTGGAGACGCTGACGCTCTCCCTCTCGGCGATGGCGTCCAGTACGAGCAGTGACTTGGCGCGCCGGAGCGCCGCGGGCCGCCACTCCTCGCGGATCTCACCCTCCGTCTTCTTGGCCTGGAGGAGGAAGCGCTCCCAGGCGAGGCCGCGCTCGGCGGCCCGGGCCCTCAGGTCGGCGAGCATGTGGTCGAGCTCGTCGCGGGCCAGGACCTCGGGGACCTCCACCTCGCTCGCGTCGAGGGCGTGGCCCAGGGCCTTGTCCGCGGCGGAGTCGCGCGCTTCGTGGAAGGCGCCGTGGGCCAGCTCGTCGCGTACGGCGCGTCGCAGCGTCGCCAGGTCGGCGACCCCCACGGTCTTCGCGAGCTCCTCGTCCAGCGGGGGCAGGATCTTCTCCGCGACAGCCGAAACGCGCACCGTGAACTTGCCGGCCTTGCCGCGCATGTCCTCGTCGGGGTGGTCCGCGGGGAAGGTCAGGTCGAGGGTGCGCTCCTCGCCGGCGCGGATGCCGACGAGCCCCTCGGCCAGCCCCGGGACGGAGTACTCGTTCCCCAGCTCGATGTGGGCGTTGCGCCCCATCGGCGGCAGCGCCTTCCCGTCGATCACGGCATCGACGTCCACCGTGAGGACGTCCCCACTGGCGGCGGGACGGTCCACCGGGCGGAGCTCGGCGTGGTGCTCGCGCATGCCCGCGATGACCCGCTCGACGTCCTCGTCGGTCGGGGCGGCCGGCTCCACCTTCGCGCCGTGCGCCGCGTAGTCGCCGAGCTTCACCCCGGGCCGCACGGTCACGCTCGCGACGTAGCGCAGGTCCTTCGCCGGCTCGAGCTGGGTGATCTCGAGGCGGGGGTGCTCCAGCGGGTCGAGGCGCTCGGCCTGGACGACCTCGCGGTAGGTCTCGTCGATGACGTCCTCGGCCGCCTCGGTCCAGAGGTGCTGCGCGCCGTAGTGGCGCTCGTACATGGCACGGGTGGCCTTGCCCGGCCGGAACCCCGGGATGCTCGCCTGGCGGTTCCGCTTCGCGAACACGCGGTCCGAGGCCGCGGCCAGGCGAGCCGCGTCGGCCTCGACGTCGATGGTCACCAGGGACCCGGGATGGCGCGTCACCGAGTACCGGAAGGAGCCGTCCGGCGCCGACGTGCGCGCGGAAGCGGCCGTGGTGGTCGAGGGATCGGTGGGCATCGGAGACCTCTACTGTATGGGAACGTAGCGATGTACTTCTATGAGATCCACGAGGGCGACGACGAGCTCGGCACCGCCGTGCTGCTCGCGCACGAACGCGCCATGTCGCCCACCGAGTTCTTCGAGCTCGTGAAGAAGGCGCGCGCGCTCCTGGCCGGCTCGTTCGAGGAGGACACGCTCTCGGAGGCGATCGCGAACGAGCTGGAGCGCTCGAGCGGCTTCCTCCACGTGACCGACGACCGGCTCCTCGCCTCGGTGAACGTGGGCGAGACCGAGGAGGACACCTTCCTCGTCAGCGCGGACGAGCAGACGCGCAGCGTCTTCGTCCGCCGCGACGACGCCGAGAACTAGGCCGGCGCGCGCCGGGAAGACCTCCGGCTAACGCCTCGGGCTCCGCGCGGGCCGCAGGCGCCGCGCCAGCGCGGGATAGGCCAGACTGCCGAGGATCCCCACGATCATGTCCCCCGCCGTGTCCCACCACCCCCTCACGTTGTGCGTGCCGAAGAACACGTCGGTGAAGATCTCCTGCGCCTCGAGCGCCCCGTGCGCGCCGTTCGCGATAAGGAGCGCGGGCCACAGGCGGAGCCCGAAAGCGCGCTCGAACACGAGGGTGAACGCTCCGGTGCCGTGGAGGTGCGGTATGAGGTCGAAGTGCGTGTACGAGTCGTACAGGTCGAACGAGTTGCCCGCCATGTCGAGCCAGTAGACGGAGAGATAGAGCGAGTCCCAGCCCCACGGATAGAGCTTCCAGCGCTTGAAGACGAGCTGCGCGACCGGGAAGAGCATGCTCATCCCGCCCACGATCACCAGGTTCCGGATGGGTATGGCCTTTCCCGCGAAGCGCGGGTCGTCCGGATGCGCCATGACCTCCCAGAGGAAGTAGGCGAGGTGCATGCGAATGAGTATGTTCAGGACGGCGACCAGCACGGTCGCGTGCGTTGCACGCTCCAGGCCCGCTCGCTAGGTAAGATCGACGGCCCGCCAAGCGGACCTGGTCGCGCGATCTGGCTCACCTCACAATGGAGTGCGGGCGAGTGGCGAAGCCGGTAGACGCGGCAGCTTTAGGAGCTGTTGCTCGAAAGAGCGTGAGGGTTCGAGTCCCTCCTCGCCCACAGGACCTACAGGACCTAGAAGGCGAGCTCCATGCCCTCGTAGGCCACCAGCACCTCGATGCTCCCCCGCTCCCGCGCGAGCCGCTGCGCGTCCGCGCCGATCTTGTCGAGCATGTCGTCGGTGCGGTCCGGGTCGTGGTGGTACAGGACGAGCCGCTTCACGTTGGCGCGCACCGCCACGTCCACCGCGGTGGCGACGGTGGAGTGGCCCCACCCGCGCTTGTAGTCATCGTCCAGGTACTGGGCGTCGTGGACCAGGACGTCGGCGCCGGCGGCCAGCTCGATCACGGGGTTCTCGGCGCCGGAGAAGGGGTCCTCGGTGTCGGTGGCGTAGACGACGGCGGCGTCGTCGGCCTCCACGCGGTACGCGAGCGACGGCGCGGGGTGGTGGATCTTCGTCGCACGGACGGTGAAGCCGCCGACGGTCTTGGTCCCACCGCTGGGCATCTCGTCCATGTCGATCTTCGCGGGGATGGCGTCCAGGTCCACGGGGAAGAAGGGGTCGTCCATGCCCATCCCGAGGAGGTCCTTGAGCGGCTGCGGGTGCACCGGTGCGTATATCCGCAGGTGGTTCTTGGGGTCGTAGGCCGGCCGGAAGAACGGGATCCCCTGGATGTGGTCCCAGTGCAGGTGTGAGATGAAGAGGTCGATGTCGAGCGACGACTTCCCGTTCTGGGCGATCTGCAGCCCCAGCTCGCGCAGGCCGGTCCCGGCGTCCAGGATGAGCAGGGCGCCGCTCCCGTCGCGGACCTCGACGCAGGCGGTGTTGCCCCCGTAGCGGACCGTCCGCTGTCCGGGCGTGGGGATGGAGCCCCGAGTGCCCCAGAAGCGGATCTTCATGCGCCCACCAT
>JBOGTE010000014.1:0-26515 GCA_050692015.1 Candidatus Limnocylindria bacterium | reverse complement strand
GAGCGGCGGCGGCGGGCGCTGGCGGCCCTTGCGCGCTTCGGCATCGCGGGCCTGGCGGACCGGCAGGCGGTGACGCTCTCCGGCGGCGAGTCGCAGCGGGTCAGCCTCGCGCGTGCGTTCGCCGTCGAGCCCGAGATCCTGTTCCTGGACGAGCCGTTCTCGGCTCTCGACACGCCCACGCGCGAGGAGATCGTGGCGGACCTCGCACGCGTGCTCCACGAGACGGCGCTCACGACCGTCCTCGTCACGCACGACCGCGACGAGGCCCTCAGCCTCGCCGACAGCATCGCCGTGCTCATCTCGGGCCGCATCCGCCAGCTGGCACCGGCCGCTGACGTGTTCGCCAGGCCGGCCGACCCGGAGGTCGCCGCCTTCGTGGGGGTCGAGAACGTCCTCCCAGCGAAGGTCGAGGCGGTCAGCGACGAGATAACGCGCCTCCGCGTGGCCGATGTCCTGATCGAGGCCACGGCACTGCCCCCCGAGGGCGACGGGTTCCCGCTCCTCTGCGTCCGGCCGGACGACGTCCTCATCGCGCGTCTGCCCGCCGAGTCGAGCGCGCGCAACGCCTTCCCCGCTCGGGTGATCCGCCTCGAGACGCTCGGCCGCCGGGTGCGCGTGACGCTGGACTGCGGCTTCCCCCTGATCGCCCACATCACAGTCCAGTCCGCGCGCGAGCTGGCTCTGGCCCGCGGCGACGAGGTCACCGCGACCTTCAAGGCCACGGTGCCGCACCTTCTGCCGCGCCATCGCGGCAGCGCATCGCGCATCGCGCAATAGGCCGCGGGCGCTCGCGCGCCTACCGGGACAGCGTCTCTCATCGCGAGCCCCGCGGCTGTAGAGTGCGAGCGTGACCGTCGGCCGTCGAGACGTGCTGAAGGGCACCGCGCCCGTCGTCGCGTTCATCGCCCTCGAGGCGATCGGCGGCGTGGGCATCGCGGCGGGCGGACGCCCGAGCGCACAGCGCCTCGCCGACGGCGTCATCTTCCCGGATCCCTCGCTCTGCATCGGGTGCCTGACCTGCGAGGTGATCTGCTCGCAGGTCCACCGCGAGGAGGGGCTGTCCGACGTCCCGCGGATCCGCATCTACGACGACCCCAGCGTCACGGTGGACCCGGAGATCCAGCGCGCCTACCCGGATCAGGGCTCGTTCACGCAGCAGCCCTGCCTCCAGTGCCCGACCGCGGAGTGCATGCACGTCTGCCCCGTGGACGCCACCGCGATCGACGTGCGGACGGGGGCCCGCTACATCAAGGAGGACATCTGCGTCTCCTGCGCCCGCTGCGAGGAGGCCTGTCCGTTCCCTACGACCGACGAGTCGCAGGCCACGAACCTCCTGGACCTCGGCCAGGGGAGCCGCATCAGCTTCGACCCGGAGAAGGACACCTACACCAAGTGCGACCTCTGCTTCTGGCGCCCGGAGGGTCCCGCCTGCGTCGAGCGCTGCCCGGTGAACATCCGCATCAACGAGGGGATCATCCAGAGCGACAACCTCTGCCTCGAGGCGCCCGCCGCCGACCTGGAGACCTGGGGCAGGCTCCGTGAGTTCCAGACCTTCGGGGACAGTCCCGCGAAGGGCAAGGCCTAGCGCGCGTGCGCTGGATCCTCGCAACCCTTGGCATCGGCGCGGCCGCCGCCGGTACCGCGGCCATCCTGGGTCAGGCCGGCTCGGGCGCCCAGCCGTGGACTCCCGAGCTACGGGACAACTTCGTCCTGGCGCAGTCGATCCCGCTGGCGCTGGGCCTGGGCATCGCCGCCGGCACGTTCGGGCGGGGCGGCCGGGCCCTGGCCCTCTGGGCCTTCGGCCTGGGACTCTTCCTGGCCATACCCACCGGCGTGTACGAGTACCTGGGCGGGATCCTGGACGTGCAGCCGCCGTTCGACCTCTACCTGGTCTACCGCGTCCACTACGTCGGAGCCGCGCTCCTGCTGTTCGCCGTCGCGGGGCTCTTCACGGGCGTGTGGATGAGCGGGGACCGCTCGTTCCTGGTGCCCCGCGGCCAGTGGCGCGGGCACCTCCGGGGCGTGGCCGGAGAGCTGCCGGGGCCGCTGGTCCGCCCGCTGGCCGGCCCGCTGGGGGTAGACCTGCGCCAGCCCCCGCCGCCGTCCGGCCGCTACACCTTCTACGAGACCGTCATCTCCTTCCCCTGGTGGGGGATCGGGATCGGGCTGATCACCGTCACCGGCCTGGTCAAGGCGCTCCGGTACCTCTACCCGGTACCCGGTGAGGTGCTCTTCTGGGCCTCGACCCTCCACGTGGCCGCGATGGTGATCCTCGGGCTCAAGGTCCTGGACCAGCTGAGGATCGCCCTGGCCGCCCGCCGCCGGCCCCTGCTCGCCGCCGGAGGCCTGCTCTGGGCCCTGGGTAGCCTGGCGGTGGCCTTCTACTTCGTCACCAGCGCCTTCACGGCGCAGACCGCCGCCAAGGAAGGCATCCTGGCCCAGCTGGCGCTCCTCCTGGGGGGGCTGGCCATCGCCGGCTTCGCCCTGCTACTGGCGCGCCAGTGCCTGAGCCTTATCGTTCCGGGCCGTGGGGCCTCAGGCTGAGGAGGGGCGCGCAACGGCTGGCCCGCGACCTGCATCCGCGCCCCGGGTCATGACGATCCCCGACCGGCTCGCGCTCGCGCGCGCGGTCCTCGTAGCCGTGAGCCTGCTCCTCCTGGGCGCGTACACGGCCGCGGCGGCCGCCTCCCCCATCAGGCAGCTCACCAACACGCCGGGCACGAACGTCCGGCCGGCCTGGAGCCCCGACGGCGCGCAGATCGCCTTCCAGAGCAACCGGGACGGTCCGTACCACGTCTACGTGATGAACGCCGACGGGAGCGACGTGCGCCGCCTGACGAGCGGCGGAGCCGACGACCGCCATCCCGCCTGGAGCCCCGACGCCCGGTACCTCGCCGTCGATTCGGGCGACTCCCGGACCCGCGAGATCTGGCTGATAGAGGTCGCGACCGGCGCGCGCAGGCAGCTGACGACGCTCGGCGGGATCGCCAGCTTCCCGAGCTGGAGCCCCGACGGCAGGCAGATCGGGTTCTACGTGTACCGCGAGGGCGTGATGGACGTCTGGCTGATGGGCCAGGACGGCGGCGGCGTGTCGCGGCTGACGCAGGACCTGGCGTCGGAGAAGAACCAGCAATGCACCTTCGCCTGCCACTCCGTCGCCTGGTCGCCCGACAGCGGGCGCGTGGCGTTCTCCGACGGCCAGCACGCCCGGGTGCTCCTCGCGGCCGCGCTCGCCGGCGGCAGCGCGCCTACCGCGATCACGCCCGAGGGAGAGCGCAGCCACTTCCCCGTCTTCCTGGCCGACGGCCGCCTGGTGTACGTCACGGAGCACGTCTCGACCCAGCAGAGCTACACGGACCTCTGGACCCAGAGCCCGGACGCGGGCGCGGAGCGCCAGGCGCTGGCCGAGGGAGTCCAGGCCCAGGGGCCGTTCGCGGTGCGCTCGGACGGGGCCGAGCTCCTCTTCGCGTCCCCGCGCGACGGCAACTTCGAGATCTACGCGGTCACGCTCGACGAAGCCGGGAAGGCCGCGCTCGCGCAGCGGCCGCAGCGCGCAGGGGAGTTCGTGGACGGCCCGGTCAGCCCCGGCGCGCAGCCCGCCGCCAGCGGCCCGACGCTCCCGGAGGGCTGGCCGTACCTCGCCGGCCTCGGCGTGGTCGCGCTGCTCCTCGGCGGGATCGAGCTCGCGTACCGCCGCAGCCGACGCTCGCGCGCCGGCCACTAGCCCGGCTGATCGCCCTCGTCCTTCCCGAAGAGCAGCTCCCGGCGCGAGACCGGCCCAGGGTTCTCGCGCCGCTCCTGCTCCGCGAGCCAGCGCTCGCGCTTCTCCGACCGCGCCGGGTCGGCGGGTGGCGCGCCCTCGGCCGCCGCCTCGCGGGCGATGTCGGCGAGCTCCTCGGTCACCAGCGCGAGCTCGTCGGTCTCGAGCTGCGCGACCGTGCGCAGCTTCCGCGCGATCTCGAGGCCGTCATCGGTACCGATGCGTCCCGCGAGCTGGCGCACCTCGCCGGCGTGCAGCTCCCCGAACGAACGGAGCTGCCGCTCGATGCGGCGGAGGCGCTCCGCCATCTTCGCGTTCACAGGGTCACGTTGCCCCGGCGCCTGACGGTGTTCTTGGCTCCCGGGTCCACGGGCTCCGCGTAGAGGCCGCGACCCTCCTGGAGCTCCACCAGCAGCGCGTTGACGGCCTCGAGCGCGGTCTCCCGCGTGGCGACGACCACCCGCGCCCCGCCGGCCGCGGCGGCGGCCTTCTGCTCGAGATGCGCCGCCACGACGAGCACCTCGAAGCTCTCGGGGAGCTCCTCCAGCGGCAGGAGGCGCACGCGCACCCGCAGCCGGGCGCGCTCGAACGACCGCTCGAAGCGCCGGTACACCTGGATCCACGCGGCCGGCAGCTCTTCCCGCGCGTACGCGCAGACGACCGTCCGGACGAGCCGCCTGGTGTCGCCGCCGGTCTCCTCCGGCGCGGCCGCGCCTCCGCTCATATGATCGCCTCCCGATGATGGAGGGTCCGATGTCGCCCGACGCGGCGGACCAGGAGCTGGCCGCGAGGGCGGCGTTCCGGGGCGGACGGATGGCCATGGCGCGCCTGGGCGAGCCGGGCTACCTCAAGTGGAAGGGTCACCGAGACGTAGTGTCCGGCGCTTCGCTCGAAGTGCAAGAGGCCATCCTCGCGGTGCTCCGGCAGGAGCGGCCGCGGGACGCGATCCTCTCGGAGGAGGGGCCGGAGGACGAGGCGCTGGCGGTCGATGCCCAGCGGCTCTGGATCGTGGACCCGGTCTGCGGCAGCCTGAACTTCGTCCAGGGTGTCCCACTCTTCGCCGTGTCGGTCGCCCTGCGGGTCGGCGGGGCCCTGCGGGTGGGGGTGGTCCACGACCCCATGCGCGACGAGACCTTCGCCGCCACGGCCGGCGGTCGCGCCACGCTGAACGGCAGGGCCATCACCATCAAGGCCACCTCGGAGGGACCCGAGTTCTGGGAGCAGTCCTGGATCGGCACCGATCTCCCCCACAGCGGGCCGCGGCGCGAGCTGGCGCTGCGGGTGTTCGCCCACTACACCGGCGAGGTCATCTCCCAGACGATCATGGGGTCGCCGGCCCTGGCCATCTGCTACGTGGCCTGCGGCCGGCTGCACGCCTACTGGAACCTCGACGCCAAGCCCTGGGACGTCGCGGCGGCGGGGGTCGTCCTCGAGTCCGCCGGGGGCCTCATCACCGACTCCGACGGGGGCTCCTGGCTCCACTCCACCGGAGGCTACGTCGCCGGCGTGCCTACCCTGGTGCGCTGGGCCCAGCGGGGCATCGACGTCGTGCAGAACGCGGGGCTCCCCATCCTGCGCTCCCCCGAGTGAACGCCAGAGGCGGCGGCCTCGCGGCCGCCGCCCCCGTAGCTCAGCTCTTCCAGACCTTCTAGTTGCTCTCGAGCGCCCCGAGGATCGTCCGCTCGATGAGCCCCTGCACCAGGTCCACCTTGTAGCCGTTCAGGCTCATGGGCCGGGCCACCGTGCGGACCGCCGCCGCCGCCTGCCTGACGGTGTCCTTGATGTTCTTGCCGCGGAGGGCGTCTTCGACGACCGTCGCCCGGTACGGCACCGGCGCGACGCCTCCCAGGACGACGCGACCGTCCTTCCAGTTGTCCCCGTCCACGGTGAACGACGTGGCCACCGAGACCAGCGCGAAGTCGTAGACCTGCCGGTCCTTCAGCTTCGTCCAGCCCTGTTTCGTCCCGTCCGCCGGGTTCGGCACGGTCACTTGGGTCATGAACTCCGTGGGCTTGAGGACGTTCTCACGCAGGACGTCCTCCCGCGGTCCGATGAAGAACTCGTCGAACAGGACGGTCCGCTCGCCCTCCACGCCGGCGATCTTCGCCGACGCGTTCAGCGCGAGCAGCGCGGTGGCGGTGTCGGAGGGGTGCACGATGTAGCAGAGCTCGCCACCGATGATCGCGTGGTAGCGGTTGTCTCCGGTCACCGCGTAGCAGAAGTCGCCGCCCTTCTTGTAGCAGTTGAAGTCCTCGCCGCGGAAGAACCAGCAGCGCGGCCGCTGGTTGATGTTGCCGCCGACGGTCCCGAAGTTGCGGATCAGCGGCGACGCCACGCTCTCCGCGGCCTGTACGAGCATCGGGAACCTGGACGTGACGTCCGGCGACCCGATGACGTCGGTGAGGGTCGCGGCGGCTCCGATGGTCAGTCCGTCGCCCCCGGCCGTGATGGCCGAGAGCTCCTTGATCGTCGTGAGGTCGATGAGGACCTCCGGGATCGGCATGCCGGCGCCGGCGACCCAGTCCTTCATGACCCCGCCTACCAGGTCACTTCCCCCACCCAGCACCTTCACGGCCCGGGTGCTGTTCCTGCGCAGCAGCTCGACCGCTTCGGCGACGGTGGTCGCGTCGTAGAGCTCGAACTGTCTCACCGCTCCTCCTCCTACCGCAGCGCCGCGAGCAGCTTCTCTCGAGTGAGAGGCATCTCGGTCACCCAGGCGCCGACTGCGTTGTAGACCGCGTTCACGATGGCCGGTGCGCCCGGGGCCATCGGCGGCTCGCCGATGCCGTGCGCGCCGAACGTGCCGTAGCTCTTGGGCTTCTCGATGAGGATCACCTCAGCGAGCGGTGCGTCCTTGATGCTCAGCGGCTTGTAGTCGAGCATGTTGGGGTTCAGCGGGAGCCCGGTGGCCTGGTCCACCAGCAGCTCCTCGGTGAGGACGGCCCCCGCGGCCATCACGACCCCACCCTCGATCTGCTGCTCCAGGGCGTGCGGGTTGAGCGCACGTCCGACGTCGTGGGCTGCCACGTAGCGGAGGATCGTCACCTGACCGGTGACCGTGTCCACCTCGACCTCGACCGCGTGCGCGGCCCAGGCCACGCGCTGGACGCCGCCCGGCTGGCGGTACTCGGACACGCCGACGACGGAAGAGTTCCCGCCGGCCTTGGAGCTGACCGCGTCCCCGACCGTCATCGTCTTGCTGGGATCGGACTTCATGAAGATGACCCCGTCCACGAGGTCCACGTCCTCCGCGGTGACCCGGATGGTCTGCGGCGGGTCGGCATCCGCGGCCTCGGACACGAACTCGGCCGCGGCGAGGGCGAGGATCGACCTGCGGGCGGCGAGCGCCGCCTCGTAGGCGCCGCGGCCGCCGTTGTTGGTCTGCTGGCTCCCGAACGTACCGCTGGTGTTCGTCGTCAGGTCGGTATCGACGTACGGGGTCGTGGTGACCGACGTGATCGGGACCCCCAGCGCCTCGGCGGCGACCATCATCAGAAGCGTTCGCTGGCCGTCACCGATGTCGTTGAGAGCCGAGATGACCTGGGCGGTCCCGTCGCTGTTGACGATCACCTGGCCGCTGCTGGGGTTGCCGCCGGCGCCGTGGCTGCAGGCGTGCGCCGCCAGCCCGATGCCGTGGAAGATGCCCGGACGGACCTCGTTGGCCCTGGGGGCGTGCCACTTGGAGCCCCAGTCGATGCGGTCGCGCGCCGCGACGATGCAGTCGCGGATGCCCGGGTTGTTGAACGGGTTCCTGTTCTCGGGGTTCCCGACCTCGTTCAGGTTCTGCAGCCGGAACTCGACCGGGTCCTTGCCGATCGCGTAGGCCGCCTTCTCCATGGTGACCTCCAGGGCGAAGGTCCCGTTGGGGTGGCTCACGCAGCGGTAGGGGCCGGACTTGAAGGTGTTCGTCATGACGTCTGTGGCTTCGAGGCGCAGGTTCGGGATCGTGTAGAGCAGCTGCATGTTGAACCAGGCGCCGTTCGCGGCGCCGGCGCGCTGGGCGCCGACGTTGGCCCAGACCTTGAAGTGTCCGAACTGGAGCGTCCCGTCCCGGTTCACGCCGAGCCTCATCTCGTTGCGGAACTCGGGCCGGTGGGTGCGCGTGACGAAGTCCTCGTAGCGCGTGTAGTGGTTCTTGATCGGGCGTCCCGTCAGCTTGGACAGGATCGCGGCGTGGGCCTCCGACAGGTCGATGCCGCTGCGGTAGCCGTAGCCCGATCCCACGTAGCCGGACTGGACCACGCGCACCTTGTTCTGCGGGATCCGCAGCGCGTTGGACAGCCCGCTGCGTACGCCGTGGGCCCACTGGCTGGTGTAGGTCATGTTGAGCTTGTCGGCGTCCCAGTAGGACAGCGAGTTCGTCAGTTCCAGCGCGAGGTGCTGCTCGAACGACTTCTTCGCGAGGACCTCGACGACGACGTCCGCCGGCGCGTCGGCCCCCTGACCGCGGACCAGGGGCGTGGTGATGTTGATCGTGGTGCCGTCGAGCTGGTTGTCCCACTGCTTGGCGGCGCTGGGCTTGATCGCCTCCATCATGTCGAGTGCGGCGGGAAGCACCTCGTACTCCACCGTGATCAGGCGAGCCGCCTCTTCCGCGATGTGCTCGCTCTCCGCGGCTATGGCCGCGATGGGCGCGCCGACCTCGAACACCTCCTCGGAGAACAGGAACCGCGTGGGGTTCTGCGCGCCGAGGAATACGTCCTTGTACTCCGCAGGCAGGTTCCCGCGGTGGAGGATCATCCGCACGCCGGGGAAGGCCTCCGCCTTCGAAGTGTCGATGCTCAGGATCCTCGCGTGGGGGAACTTGCTGCGCAACGTGCGCATGTAGAGCATGCCCGGCATGCGCATGTTCTCGGTGTAGAGGCCCTTGTCCGTGACGATGCCGAGGCCCTGCATGCGCGCGTAGGACTGGCCGATGACCTTGAAGGGCCCGGCCGGGACCTGCGTGGCGGGGCCGCTCGATGCGACACCTCCCGGGAGCTTGTGCCCGTGCTCCGCCAGTACGCCCGCGATCGTCTCGACCTGCTCGGCCACGAGCTCCTGCCACGCGGGGTCCTGGGAGAGCGCGAGCCAGTCGGCGTTGGTCAGGCTCCGCGCGTAGGCGGGGTCCTGCGCGACCCGGATCGCTTCTATGCGTGCCATCGTCTCTCTCCTTCCCTCGTGGCTATCTGACCGCGCGACGCAGGCCGCTCAGCAGTTCGCGCACCTGCGCCTCGGAGAATGTCGCCGGGTCCCAGCGGAGGGTGATCGACCGCTCGCTTCCGCTTACCCCGAGGATGCCCTCGACCTTGCGGAGCTCCTCCGCGAACGGGTCGAACTGCTCGATGGTGTCGAACGGCGTCACGAAGTCGAACGTCATCGTCGTCCCCTCGATGACCGGTGCGACCGCCTCGGGACGTGCATCGACGGTGACGGCCTTCGAGAGGTACTCGACCTTCTCGCCGCGCAGCTCCGCGCCGGCCGTCTCGACGGCCTTGAAGACCTTGGCGTACTCGCCGCAGCGGCAGATGTTGCCGGCGAGGCCCTCCGAGATCTGCGCCGTCGTCGGCTTGGGGATCGCGCTCAGGAGCGCGACGCTAGACATGATGAAGCCGCGGGTGCAGATGCCGCACTGGAAGCCGCCGTTCAGCCAGAAGGCGCGCTGCACCGGGTGGAGGCCGGCTACGCCGGCGCCCGTCGCCAGGCCGGCGACGGTGGCGATCTTCTGACCGCGGCCGAGGCGCGCGCTGAGGACGGTGCAGCCGTTCACGGACTTGCCGTCCACGAGCACGGCGCAGGCGCCGCACTGCGCCCGGTCGCATCCGAGGTTCGAGTTGGCGAGGCCGAGCTGGAAGTTCATCGTCTCCCAGAGGCTCTCGCGATTGTCCACCGCCACAGTGTGCTGAACGCCGTCGATGTCGAGGGACACGCGCCGCATGGTCGCCGGCATCGCTGTGAGCGGTGCGCTCGCGCCAGGCGTCGTGGTCGTGGCCCCGGGAATGGAAGGCGCGATCGCGCGGGTCGCGACAACGGCGCCTCCGCCGAGGACTGCTCCGGCCGCCGCGCCGGCTCCTGCTCCAATGAGGAAGCTTCGCCGAGTGACCGCGAACTCTCGGACTCAATCCTTGAAGCCTGGACTCGATCCTTCGCTCGTGACTTCCGGCTCGCCCTGGGACGGGCCTCCCGGTCCCTCCATTGCCTTCACCCCCTGCTTGCTCTCGGCTGCGGGTAGCGCGCACATCCTAGTAGTGCGGTAAAGAGGGGGACGTTCGATCCGGGGGCCGGCGATCGACCGGATGCGAGACGCCGATCCGCATTGTGGAACGGGGGCCTGGGTCGCTAGGTCTTTTCGGTCGTTTCCGTCTTGCCGCTCGGTGGCTTGCCTGCTTCGCCCTCGCTCCCCATCTCCTGCCGGAAGGTCCGGAGCCCCGGGCCGCCGAGGCCGAAGGGCATACGTGCGCCGCCTAGCATGGAGACGTGCGGGAGATCTACACGCGCATGGCGGAGCTGGAGCGCGAGGGCCGCCGCTACGCCCTGTGCACGGTCGTGCGCACGGTCGGCTCCACCCCGCAGGTCGTCGGCGCGAAGATGGTGGTGGACGACCTCGGCCGCATCGCCGGCACGCTCGGCGGCGGATGCGTCGAAGGCGACGCGTTCGACGAGGCGAAGCGCGTCATAGGCACGAGCGACGGATCGTTGAGGGAGTACGAGCTCACCGAGGAGCTGGCCTGGGACACGGGCCTGGTCTGCGGCGGGACGATGTGGATCTCGATCGAGCCGGGGGAGCGCGCCCTGCGGCTCGGCGAGCGCGAGCTGCTGGGAGACCTGCTCGTCGCGTCCACCGGCGGCAAGCCCGTGGCGCTGGCGACGCTCCTCCGGAAGCGCGGCCGCGAATTCGAGCCGGCGGGCAAGCTGTTCGTCGAGACCGACGGCCGCACCGGCGGCACGCTCGGCGAGTCGGCGCTGGACGAGCGAGCGCGCGCGGCCGCGGCCGAGGCGCTCCGGCAGGGCACGGCTCGCGTCGTGGCGCTCACGGACGACACGGAGCTCCTCGTCGAGCCGGTCCTGGGGAAGCCCCGGCTGGTCATCACCGGCGGGGGCCACGTGGGGCTGGCGCTGGCGCGGATGGCCTCGCAGCTCGACTACGAGGTCGCGGTGATCGAGGACAGGGCCGAGTTCGCGACGCGCGAGCGCTTCCCGGAGGGCGTGGAGGTTCTGCACGCCGACATGGTCGAAGCGCTCTCGACCATGCCCATCGGCTGGAACACCTTCATCGTCGTCGCCACGCGCGGCCACAAGCTCGACTCGCACTGCCTCCGCGCCGCGGTGAAGACGCAGGCGCGCTACGTCGGGCTCCTCGGGAGCCGGAGGAAGACGATCCTCATCGAGCGGATGCTTCGCGACGAGGGCGTACCCGAGGAACGGATCCGCGCGGTGCGCGCGCCGATCGGGCTCGACCTGGGCGGCCGGACGCCCGCCGAGATCGCGCTCTCGATCCTGGCCGAGCTGTCGGCGGAGCGCTACGGCGGGAGCGCTCAGCCGCTACGCCTCTCGGGTGAGGTCTACGAGCGCGCGGTCGCGAAAGGCCGTGGCTAGCTGGCGCTAGCCGGCCCCGCGGCGAGTCCTCCTCTGATGCGCCTCTGATGGGAGGCGCCTACGACGCGGTGGTCGTCGGCCTCGGCGCCCACGGGAGCGCGGCGGTCGCCGAGCTCGCGCGGCGCGGCGCGAGGGTGCTCGGGATCGAGCGCTTCGAGCGCGGGCACGCGAAGGGCTCGTTCGTGGGCAAGTCGCGGATCATCCGGCTCGCGTACTTCGAGCATCCCGACTACGTGCCGCTCCTGCGGCGCGCTTGGGACCGCTGGCTGGCCCTCGAGCGCGAGAGCGGAACGCGGCTGCTGCACCGGACCGGCGGCCTCTACGCGGGCGCGGCCGGGAGCGAGATCGTGACGGGGTCGCTCCGCAGCGCGCGGGAGCACGGCCTCGCGCACGAGGCGCTGACGACGGATGACCTCCGGCGCCGCTTCCCCTGGCTGCGCGTGGACGACGGGATGGTCGGGCTCTTCGAAGAGCAGGCCGGGTACCTGGTGCCGGAGCGGTGCATCGAGGCGCACTTGGCCGTAGCGGAGCGGCACGGCGCGGAGCTGCGGTTCGGCGACGGTGCGGATGACTGGTACAAGGACGGCTCGGGCTACGGCGTGCACACCTCGGGCGGTATGCGCGAGAGCACCGGCGGGGTCGTACTTACCGCCGGCGCGTGGCTCGCGCCGCTGCTGCCCGACGTGGCCCTCCCGCTCGCCATCGAGAGGGTTCCGCTCTTCTGGTACGAGCCCGCGCGACCGGAGACCCTGAGCGACATACCCGTGTACATCGTCGAGACCGCCGACGGCAGCTTCTACGGTTTCCCGTACCTCGACGACCAGGGGCTGAAGGTCGCGCGCCACGGGAGCGGGGACCTGATGCACGTGCGGCGGGAGTCTCGCGAGGTCGGTGGTGGACGGCGTTTCGGAGCCTTCGCCATGCCGGACCTCGACAGCCTGGATCGCGTCGTCCACCCCGGCGAGGACGACCGGGTCCGTCACTTCGTCAAGCGTTACCTCCCGGAGGGCCAGGGGCCGCTGCGCGACGCGGTCGTCTGCATGTACACGAAGACTCCGGACGAGCACTTCGTCATCGACACGCTTCCGAGGCTGCCGGGCGTCGCCTACGCGTCGGCCTGCTCGGGACACGGGTTCAAGTTCGCGAGCGTGGTGGGTGAGATCCTGGCCGATCTGGCGCTCGACGGCCGGACCGCGCAGCCCATCGTGTTCCTGTCGGCCTCGCGCTTCGCCGCCCGAGTTCCGTGAGGCGCCGCTCCTAGACTCGACGCGATGGCGATCAGCCCGACCTCGGCCAAGGCGGCCGAGCGCAACCTCACCGTGGACGAGGCCCTCGAGCGGATCCTGGCGCGCGTCGCGCCGCTCCCGCCGCGCGACGTGCCGCTGCTCGACGCGCTCGGTCGCACGCTCGCCCGGGACGTCGCGGCGGAGCGCGATGTGCCGCCGTTCCGCAACTCGGCCATGGACGGCTACGCGGTGCGCGGCGCCGACGTGGCGCGGGCACCGGTCCGGCTCCGCGTGATCGGGAGCGTGCAGGCCGGGGGCGTGCCCGACCGGGCGGTCGGCCCCGGCGAGGCCGTGCGGATCATGACCGGCGCGCCGATGCCCGACGGTGCCGACACGGTGGTGCGCGTGGAGGACACCGACGACGGGCGCGACGAGGTCACGGTCACGGCCGCGACACCCACGGGGCTCTCCGTGCGGCAGGCCGGCGAAGATCTGAAGTCCGGCGAGACGATCCTCCGCGCGGGCACGGTCCTCCGGCCGGCGGAGATAGGGGTGCTCGCATCGATCGGCGTCGCGAAGCCTCGGGTCGTCGCGCGCCCGCGCGTCGCGGTGCTCTCCACCGGCGACGAGGTCGTGGACGTGAGCGAGCCGCTCGCCGCGGGGCAGATCCGCGACACCAACCGCTACTCGATCGCGGCCGCCATCTTCGCCGCCGGGTGCGCGCCCTGGCTGCGTCCGATCGTGCGCGACACGGCGGACGACCTCCGGCGCGCGCTGCGCGACGCGCTCGATGCCGACGCCGTCGTCACGAGCGGCGGCGTCTCGGTGGGCGACCACGACTGGGTCAAGCCGGTCGTTGGCGAGATGGGCTCCATCGACCTCTGGTCCATCGCCATCCGGCCCGGCCGCCCGCTGGCCTTCGGTCACCTGGACCGGCGCGGGGGGTCCTCGGGGGGCGACAGCCCCCCGGTACTCGTCCCGATCTTCGGACTGCCCGGCAACCCCGTGTCGGCCCTGCTCACGTTCGAGCTCTTCGTCCGGCCGGCGCTGCTTCGCATGTCCGGGCGCACCAACCTGCATCGCCCCCGGACCGAGGCCCGCCTGCTGGACGCCGTCGAGAAGCCGGCGCACCTGCGCTTCTTCGCCCGCGGCATCCACGATCCCGCGGCCGGGACCGTGCGCACCACGGGCCCGCAGGGCTCCGGCATCCTGCGCTCGATGTCCCTCGCGAACTGCTTCATCGACCTGCCGGCCGGCGCGGCCAGGGTCGAAGCGGGTGAGACCGTGACCGTGATCCTCACCGAGCGCCCCGAGGATCATTGAAGAAGCGGCTCACGCACCTGGACGAGCGCGGGCAGGCACGGATGGTGGACGTGGGGGCCAAGCCAGCGACCGAGCGCCGCGCGGTCGCGCGCGGACGCCTGGTGCTGAGCCCGGAGACGGTGGCCCTGGTGCGGGACGGCAACACGCCCAAGGGCGACGTACTGGCGACGGCGCGGATCGCCGGGATCACCGCGGCGAAGCGCACCAGCGAGCTCATCCCGCTGGCGCACCCGCTGCCGCTGACGCACGTGAGCGTGGACCTCGCGGTGGAGGACGGCGGCATCGCCATCGAGGCGACGGCCGCGACGACCGCGCAGACGGGGGTGGAGATGGAGGCGCTGACGGCGGTGACCGTCGCCGGGCTGACGCTCTACGACATGCTGAAGGCGGTGGAGCGAGGCGCCCGCCTGACCGACATCCGCCTGGTCGAGAAGACCGGCGGGAAGAGCGGGGACATCAAGCTCGAGTGACGGTGCCGGTCCGCGCGGGCGTGATCACCGCCAGCACGAAGGGCGCGCGCGGCGAGCGCGCCGACGAGAGCGGACCCGCCATGCGCGAGGTGCTCGAGGCGAACGGCATAGAGGTCGCGTTCACCGACCTGGTCATCGACGACGTGGACGCGATCGCCAGCGCCATCGAGGCGGCCATCGCCGCGGGCGCGAACGTGGTCCTCACGAGCGGCGGCACGGGCCTCTCGCCGAACGACGTCACGCCCGAGGCGACACGCAAGGTCATCGAGCGCGAGGTTCCGGGGATCGCGGAATCGATCCGCGCGCGGTCGCTGGCGAAGACGCCCCACGGGATGATCTCGCGCGGTATCGCCGGATCGGTCGGGCCCTGCCTCGTGGTGAACCTGCCCGGCTCGCCGCACGCGGTGCGGGAGTCTCTCGAGGTCGTGCTGCCGATCCTGGCGCATGCGGTCGAGCTCCTCGCGGGCGAGAGCGGCGAGGGCGGTCACGGGCGCGGGCGCTCCGCCTGAACCCGGGCGCGACCGGGTGAGGCTCGCGGTCTCGCGCGAGGTGCACGAGGCGCTCGCGGCGCGGCGGCCGGTCGTGGCGCTCGAGTCCACGGTCATCGCGCACGGCCTCCCCCGTCCCGTGAACCTCGAGACCGCGCGTGAGCTGGAGCGGATCGTGCGGTACGCCGGCGCGGTGCCCGCGACGGTCGCCGTCGCCGGCGGCCGAGCCGTGGTCGGCGCGGACGCCGCGCTCGTCGAGCGACTGGCCACTGAGGACGGCGTGGCGAAGGTGTCGCTACGCGACCTCGCCCCCCTCCTGGCGGACCCAGCGCGTCTCGGCGCGACGACGGTCGCTGGCACGGTCGAGATCGCGGCGCGCGCCGGCATCGAGGTCTTCGCCACGGGAGGGATCGGCGGGGTGCACCGGGAGGCGGAGAGGACGTTCGACGTCTCCGCGGACCTGGGAGCGATCGCGCGCCACCCGGTGTGCGTCGTATGCGCCGGCGTGAAGCTCGTGCTCGACCTGCCGAAGACGCTGGAGCGCCTCGAGACGCTCGGAGTGCCGGTCGTCGGGTTCGGCACCGACGAGCTCCCGGCCTTCTACGTGCGCGAAAGCGGCTTGCGCCTTCCGTACCGAGTCGATGATGCCGCCGCCGCCGCGCTCATCGTCCGCGCCCAGCTCGATCGCGGTGCCGGGATCGTGTTCGCCGTGCCCGCGCCGGAAGAAGCCGCGCTGGATCGGTCGGAGGTGGAGGCCGAGGTCGCCAGGGCCCTGGCCGACGCCGAGCGTCAGAGCGTCAGCGGCGCCGCGGTCACTCCCTTCTTATTGCGCGCGCTCGGCGAGCTGAGCGAAGGCCGGACGCTGGCGGCGAATGTCGCGCTGCTGCGCCGGAACGCCGAGGTCGCCGCCGCTATCGCGCGGGAGCTCGCGAGCCCCTAGGACAGCGGGCCGATCCTCGGTGAATCGCACTTAACGCGCCGAGGCCGCGGCGTGCATCCCGGTCTCAGACCGGTCGCACCGGGAACGAGTGGCTGCGCTGCAGCGGTTCGCAGTTCGACCCGAACGTGGTCGAGGCCTTCATGAAGGTCCCGCTGGAGCGCCTGCTCGCGGTCTCCCAGCCCCACACGGCACACAGGGTGTCGGTCGCCGTGGCCTGAGGTCGCGCTAAGCCGCCGCTAGTCCTTCCAGTACTGGATCTCGGGCTGCCCCGCCGCGACGGGTTCCGCTGCGGGCGGCGGGGGCGGCGGCTCCGCCGCCTTCTCCAGCTCGGCCTGCGTCTCCGGCGCCTTGTAGTAGTGGACGATGACGGGCTCGGCCCGGCCGCGCACCGGGATGGTCTCCGGCCCGAGGAAGTCGGAGCGCTGTTCGGCGGGCACCTCGGACAGCGTGCGGTCCGAGGCGCAGATGACGGATCCGAACGTCTTGTTCAGCTCCTCGAGGCGCGAGAGCGTGTTCACGGTGTCGCTGATGATCGTGTACTCGCGCCGGCTGCGCGGCCCGATCGTCCCCACCAGGACGACGCCGCTGTGGATGGCCACGCCGACCTTGATCCGGTCTCCGGTCGGTCCCTTCACGCGCCCGCCGGCCGCGGCGATGCCGCGAGCCGCCTGGAGCGCGCGCCCGGCGTGCCCCCCGCCCTCGAAGAAGGCGAGGACGCCGTCGCCCATGAACTTGTCGATCACACCGCCGGCGCCGACGATCGCCGGACAGACCTCGTCGAGGTACCTGTTCACGAAGGCGACGGTCTCCACGGGGGTCAGCAGCTCCGACATCTTGGTGAAGCCTCGCACGTCGCAGGTCAGGAGGGTCACCTCCTCGAGCCGGCCCAGGCGCTCGAGGCTCGCCCCGGTCGTGAGGCTGCGGGCGACCTCGTCAGGCAGGAACGCCTCCAGCACGGCCTGCTGCTGCGCCTTGAGAAGGATGAGGCGCATGACGCGCGCGGCGTTCATTCCGACGAACCCGGCGAGCAGGATGACCGCGCCCACGAAGATGGCCTCCTCGGCCGAGATCCGGAGCGCGACGGCGTAGTACGCATAGGCGGAGGCGGCGATGGCCGTCGTGATGAAGGCGGCGCGCAGGTCGATCCGCGCCGCGCCGGAGAGCGCGATGAACACGAGCAGCACCGGGATGAACGGCTGCACGTCCGCTGGAGCGGGAGCGCGGCCGAAGGCTCCGGCCAGCAGTGCGAGGCCGGAGCCCGGCTCGCGGGAGGCGATGGCGGCAAGGACGACCAGGCCGTCGAAGATCATGAGGCCGTAGCGCCACACCGCGAAGTTGCGGCCGCTCTCCAGGGCCATCTGGGCGAGGAGCCACAGTCCGCCCAGGACGACGCCGGCGACGGCCGCGGCGACAGCCGGGACCCCGAGCCAGCCGCTGACCGCCAGGAACAGGAGGATCCAGAGGAGGCCGCGTACGGCGTGGATCGCGAGCTCGCCGTTGCGCGCGGCCGCTGCCAGCAGTGTTCGGGCACCCGTCGAGGTGGGTTGGGTCTCCGTGGCCGGCGCGGCCGGGCTGAAGCGGCCGGCGAGCGCGGCGAACAAGCCGCCTCGCTGCCCTCGCATCCCCTCCGCCCCCACGACGCGGATCGTACAGCGAGTACCCGGTCGCCTGCGCGTCCGGGCGCCGGACGGACACCCGTCTGCGACCCTCTGGCGGCTAGCGGCGGCCGTCGAGCCCGAGCATCTCCCTCATACGGACGTGCGTCAGGACCGCCTCGCGCTCCAGCATGCCCACCAGGCGCCCGTCCTCGACGACCGGCATGGCCGGGAGCTCACTGCCCGCAAAGCGTTCGATCGCGGTCATCAGGCGCGAACTCGGGGACACCTCGGGGAGCTCGCGCGCCGGCGTCATGACCGCCTCGACCGGCGTGGTCTCCCAGTCGCGCTGCGCGACCTTGCGCAGGTCGCCGATGCTGACGAGGCCTCGAAGCCTGGAGTCGCCGCCCACGACCGCGACCGAGCGGGCGTTGAACGGCAGCACGTGCTGGTCCACCAGCTCGGCCAGGCGGACGCCGGGCGGCACCGCCCGGAACGCCGTGGTCATGACCTCGCTCACGCGCACGCCGGCGACGGTGGAGGCGATCTTCTCCTGCTCGAGCGAGGACGAGGCGGCCGTGTAAAGGAAGTACGCGATCAGGGCCATCCAGACGCCGCTGAAGGCGTCGCGGTCCACGAACGACCGCGTGATGCCGACCAGGAAGAGCAGGCCCGCGACGACCTGGCCGCCCCGCGCCGCGATGCGGGTCGCGCTGGCACGGTCCCGCCGTATCGCCCAGACGACCGAGCGCAGCACCCGCCCGCCGTCGAGCGGGAAGCCCGGGATCATGTTGAAGACCGCGAGCGCCAGGTTGATCACGCCCAGGTACTGCGCGATAAGGCCCACGGGGTCGAGTAGATAGAACGCGCCGAGGTTCGCGTTCACCAGCTCGGCGATCCCGAGGCTCGCCACACCGATCGCCAGGCTCATGGCGGGCCCCGAGATGGCCATCAGGAACTCCGCGCGAGCGCTGGGCGGCTCCTTCGCCAGGTTCGCGACGCCACCCAGGAGGAAGAGGGTGATCGACGAGACCGGCATCCGGAACGCCCGGGCGACGAGAGCGTGTGACAGCTCGTGCGCCAGCACGCAGGCGAAGAAGAGGAGCGCCGCGACCGCCGCGACCAGCAGGATCCGCTCGTCCGACCAGGTCGGGCGCATCATCGCGAAGAGCCCCTGGTCCGGATTCGAGAGCAGGAACAGGATGAGCCCGAAGATCAGGAACCAGGACAGGTGGATCCGGATGTCGATCCCGAGGATCCGCGCGACGAGGATCGAGCCCGGCACTTCGGCCAGCGTACAGCGAGAATGAGGCCAGGCATGGACGTCCGGACGCCTGCGCGAGCGCTGCCCGCCGTGCGCGACCTCGCCGCCATCATCGACCACGCCGTGCTCAAGCCGACGCAGACGGAGCGCGACGTGGTGGAGGCCTGCACGGTCGCGCGGCGCGAGAGGATCGCGACGGTCGTGGTCAAGCCGTTCTACGTCCCGGACTGCGCGCGGCTCCTCAAGGACTCGGGCGTGGGGACCTCGACCGTCATCGGCTTCCCGCACGGCGGCCAGGCCCCCGAGGTCAAGGTCTCGACGGCGCTGACCGCGCTCCGCGACGGCGCGACCGAGCTGGACATGGTCATCAACATCGGCGCGCTGATCGAGCGCGACTACCCGACCATCGAGAAGGAGATCGCGTCAGTGGTGGGCGTGGGGCACGCGAGCGAGGCGACGGTGAAGGTCATCCTCGAGACCGCCTACCTCGACGACGCCCAGAAGGCCATCGCCGCGCAGATCGCGGTGGCGGCGGGCGCCGACTACGTCAAGACCTCGACCGGCTTCGGGCCCGAGGGGGCGACGGTCGAGGACGTCCGCCTGCTGCGATCGGTCGTCGGCCCCAAGGTTGGCGTGAAGGCCTCGGGCGGGATCCGCACGCTGGACGACGCCCTGGCCATGATCGAGGCTGGCGCGAGCCGGCTGGGGACATCGTCCACCCAGTCGATACTCGACGAGCTCCGCCGGCGCCGGGGCGAGGCCTGATCGTCGGCTAACATGGACGCACATAGATAGCGCGACGCACAGGAACGGCTTCGGGCGGGCCTCACCAGTGTGGTCGAGGCCCTTTTTCATGGGCAGGACAGGAGCGGAATGACCCTCGCACCCGAGCGGCCCCCGCAAGCGACCGGTCGCTTCGGCGACCTCGAGATCCACGCCGACATCGCGAGAGCCATCGACGAGCTGGGCTGGATGGGCCCCACGCCGGTCCAGGAGCAGACCATCCGGCACTTCCAAGCGAAGCGCGACCTGCTGGCGCAGGCCCAGACCGGCACCGGCAAGACCGCCGCGTTCGCCATCCCCATCCTCGAGCGGGTCGAGCAGGGCGCCAAGCGCCCCGAGGCGATCGTCATCGTCCCGACGCGGGAGCTGGCGGTCCAGGTGACGCGCGAGTTCGGCGCCCTCGGGCGCTACCGAGAGGCGCATGAGGTCGCGATCTACGGCGGCGTCTCGTACACGCCGCAGGACCGCGCCCTGCGGCGCGGCGCGGGCGTGGTCATCGGGACCCCCGGCCGCCTGCTCGACCACATCGAGCGCGGCACGCTAGACCTCCGCGGGATAGAGATCGTGATCCTCGACGAGGCCGACCGCCTCCTGGACATGGGCTTCGCCCCCGACGTCCGCCGGCTCCTCCGGAGGATGCCCAAGGAGCGGCAGACCGCGCTCTTCAGCGCGACGCTGTCGTGGGAGGTGCGCGACCTGGCCGCCACGTTCATGCGCGACGCCGTCTCGGTGGCCATCGACCCCGAGCGCCAGACCGTCGAGAACGTCGAGCAGCTGTGGGTCGAGGTGCTGGCCGAGGACAAGGTCCGCGCGCTCGAGGAGCTCCTGGGGCGCACCGAGTTCGACCAGGTGCTCGTCTTCCGCCATACCAAGCGCGGCGTGGACGAGCTCGTACGCCAGCTGCAGCGGCGCGGCCGCAAGGCCGAGGCCCTCCACGGCGACCTCTCGCAGCGCGAGCGCGAGCGCACCCTCGAAGCTTTCAAGAGCGGGCAGATCCCGATCATGGTCGCCACCAACGTCGCCGCCCGCGGGCTGCAGATCGACGAGATCAGCCACGTGGTCAACTACGATCTGCCCGAGGACGCCGAGACGTTCACGCATCGCATCGGACGTACGGGTCGCATGGGCAAGAGCGGGGTCGCCGTCACCTTCGTCAGCGAGTGGGACTTCGACGAGTTCGAGGCTCTCAAGGCGCGCGCCAAGGTACCCTTCCGCCGCGAGGTCCTGGAGCTCTACGGGCGCTAGGAGTGCCGCCGCGGCCGCTTGCGGACGCGAGCGGCCGACGACGCGCCGGACGAAGTACGGGAGGTAGCGTGGTGACCAAGGACGAGCGCGTCGAGCGGCTCCGCTCCATCCCGCTGTTCATGGCCTGCAACGACAAGCAGCTCCAGTTCATCGCGACGCGCGTCGAGGACCTCGAGTTCAAGGCGGGCCGGGTCCTGTGCGAGCAGGGCAAGAGCGGCGGAGAGTTCTTCATCGTGCTCTCCGGCGAGGCGGACGTGCAGCGTGACGGTCGATCCGTCGATACCGTCAAGCCCGGCGATCACTTCGGCGAGATCGCCCTGATCGACGACGGCCCGCGGACCGCAACGGTCGTGGCCAAGACGCCCCTGCGATGCCTGGTCCTGTCGCCCCGCCAGTTCCAGGACGTCCTTCACCAGGACGCCGAGATCGCCGTGCACATCCTGCGCGACGTCACCAAGCGCCTGCGCAAGGCAGTGAGCACGCTGCCCGCTGACTAAGCGTTGGAACGGAGATGTGATCTCCGTTCAGGGCATGCCCACGAGGCGCAGCTTCAAGAAGTGCCGGAAGCCGAACAGGCGGCCGACCACCCGGATCGGGACAGGAAAGGCGCGCAGTGCCGTGGCTTGGTCGACCAGTTCGGGTCCGGTGAGCGCATAGCTGACCCCACGCAGCCGCAGAGTGCAGCGGCCAGCTGCCCAGACGTTGCGGCACCAATCAGCCTCGGTGCCGACGAGCAGCGCGATCATGAAGTCATCGCCCAGCCGGCCTGCATACACCGGCGTCGCATAGGTCCGGCCCGACCGGCGCCCGACATGCCGCACGATCGCGGTCGGCCCCAGACGCCCGGCGGCGGTCCTGAGGATCAGAGGATTGACCAGATACTTGCCGGCCTGCCTTCCGGGACCTATGACCCAGCGTGGCACGATGCCTGGGGTGGTCGGCGGTTTGGCGCCCTTGTGCAGCTGAGCGTTCACCGTACGCCTCCTTCCGTCACACCAGGCGGTTCGAGCGGGTCTTCCTTAGTGCAGACACGCGAAGACGGAGAGATGTGACCGATGGACCAGGGCACCTGGTTGACAGACCGCTTCGAGGAGCATCGTTCGCACCTGCGGTCGGTCGCCTACCGCATGCTCGGCTCGCTCGCGGATGCGGACGACGCCGTCCAGGACACGTGGCTCCGTGTGAGCCGTGCCGATGCCGAGGACGTCGACAACATCCGCGCCTGGCTCACGACCATCGTCGCGCGCGTCTGTCTGAACACGCTCCGCTCGCGCAACACGCGCCGGGAGGAGCTCCACGGCGTGCACCTGCCCGATCCGATCGTCAGCGCCGACCCCGAAGCGGAGCCGGAGGCGGAGGCGCTGCTCGCCGACTCGGTCGGCCTCGCGCTGCTCGTCGTGCTCGACACGCTCACTCCGGCGGAGCGTCTGGCGTTCGTGCTCCACGACATGTTCGATCTGCCGTTCGAAGAGATCGCGCCGCTCGTCGGCCGCACGCCCACCGCGGCGCGACAGCTCGCGAGCAGGGCGCGGCGGCGAGTGAAGGGCGCGGAGGTACCGCGGGCCGAGGCCGATCTCACTCGTCAGCGCGAGGTCGTCGACGCGTTCTTCCGCGCGGCGCGCGGCGGTGACTTCGACGCGCTGGTCGCGGTGCTCGATCCGGACGTCGTGCTCCGGCAGGACTTCGGCCCGAAGCATCCGGAACTCTCATTCGTCACGCGCGGCGCCGCGGCGGTCGCGCGGCAGGCGCTCAGCGGTACGTTCCAGAGCCTCCATCTCCATCCGGCAGTCGTGAACGGCAGCGCCGGCGTGGTCGTCACCATGAAGGGACGGCCGCTCGCGGTCGTCGGCTTCACGATCGCCGGCGGGCGGATCCTCGAGATGGACGCGATCATCGAGTCCGAGCGCGTGCGCAGGATCGCGGCGCCGGTCCTGAGCGAGGGCTGAGCGCTGTGCCCGCGGACTAGGTCAGGCCAGCACCTTCGCACGTAGCTCGGCGCGCACCTTCTTCGCGGCTTCGACCACGACCCGGCACTTGGCCACGGTCTCCTCGACGGTGCGCGTCTTCAGCCCGCAGTCCGGGTGCGGGTAGAGGCGGTCCGCGCTCACGTAGCGCAGACCCTTGCGGATGCCCTCCGCGGCCTCGTCCACGGACTCGAGCTCGTGCTTGTGCACGTCAACGATGCCGATGGCCAGCTCCCGCGTGAACGCATCGCGCTCGAAGAGGTCCAGCCAGCGGTACTCGTAGTTGGCCATGGCCAGGTCCAATTGATCGACGGGTAGCGCGAGCACCCGCGGGTAGATCGCCGCGAAGTCGCCGTAGCAGATGTGCGAGACGGTCTTCGCGGTGAGGTTCTGCGTCACGACGGCCATAGCCTCGATGGCGATGTCGATCTCCTCGGGCCGCGCGTGGATCGCCGGCTCGTCGATCTGGATGTACTTCGCCCCCGCGGCCTGTAGGTCCTCGGCCTCCTGGCGGATGACCTCGGCCAGCGCGAGCGCGGCGTCGCGCCGCGTTGGGTAGGCCTCGTTGAACGACCAGTCGAGCATCGTGTACGGGCCGGTCAGCATCCCCTTCACGGGGCGGTCGGTGAGCGACTGCGCGTACCGGAACCACTCCACCGTCATCGGCTTCGGCCGCGCGATCCGCCCCGAGATGATCGGCTTGTGGTAGTAGCGGTTGCCGTAGGAGCGGACGAGGCCGCCCTCGCGGTAGCCTTCGAGCAGGTCCGCGAAGTACGCGACCATGTCGCCGCGGTACATCTCGCCGTCCACCAAGATGTCGAGGCCGACCTCCTCCTGGATGCGGATCCACTCCGCCGTGGCCTTGCGCTCGAGCTCGTGGAGCTCCTCGGCCGAGGTCCTGCCGCGGGCGAAGGCGTTGCGCGCCTTTGTCAGATATTCCGGCTTCCCGAAGGAGCCGACCGTGGTCGTGAGCAGGACGTCCTTGCCGGTCATCGGGCCACCTCCACCCTTCCGAGCACCTCGCGCGCGCCGCTCACCAGCACCGCCAGCTTCTTCGACGCGACGTCGTGCGGCAGGTACTCGAGGCCGGTGGTCGGGGCGACCCAGAGCCGCTCCTCCGGCACGAGCTTCAGCGCCTCCTGGATGAGCGACGCCACTTCGGCCGTCGTCTCGAGGCGCGTGTTCCGGGCGTCCACGACGCCGAGCACGAGGGTCCGGTCGCGGAAGACGTCGAGCCGGCGGAGGACGGTCGTCTCGCGGCTGCGCACGTCCAGGCCGACCTGCGCCACCGGGAACGAGGCCAGGAACTCGAGGACGCGGTCGGCCGGGAAGAAGTAGGTCTGCACCGCGATGTCCACGCCGGCCGCGGCGATCCGCCCGTAGGCCTCCCGCGCCAGCTCGATGTGCTGCGGGAGGGCCACCAGGGCCGGGTCCTCGACGTCCACGAGCGTGGCGCCCGCGGCGCCGAGGGCGCGGACCTCCTCCGCCAGGGCGTCGGCTATCGCGAGGGTGCGCTCCTCAAGAGAGCCGTAGGCGCGGTCCTCTGCGGTGAGCGTGGCGAACGTGAGCGGCCCGCACACAGCGGCCTTGACCGGTTGCTTGGCCACGGCCAGCGCGACCGCCAGGTCGTGCGTCAGGGTGCGGCCGTCGGTCGCGATCTTCCCCTCGATGACGGGCTGCCGGAAGTAGGTGTTGTTGTCGTAGAAGCGCTCGAGCGGGCCGCGCGACACGCCCTTCCAGGCGCGCGCGAAGGGCGAGAACAGGTCGTCCCAGCGGACCTGGCCGTCGTTGACCACGTCGATGCCCGCCCGCTCCATCTCCGTGATGGCCGCTCGCGTGACCTGCTCGACGACGGCCTCGACGGCGGCCGCGTCGGTCTCCCCGCGGTCGAGCCGGTGCAGGGCGCGGCGCAGCTCCTGGCCGCCGGGGTCGTCGGAGATCTTGGGGAACGCGCCGATGACGGTGGTGTTCATGGGACCTCTCTCATCTTTCCCTTCGCCAGGGCCGGACTTGGCACCTCAGCGGGTCTCCGCCAGTTGCCGCGGCTTCACAGGGCCGTACCCTCTGCCGCTCGTGATGAGGGTTCGCGAGCGCCGATCGTACTACGGACGCCGCTCCTACACTGAGGTCCCCATGACCGACCGTCTCGTCGATGCGACGCTGCATGCGTTCAGCGAGGACCTCTCCTCCGAGCGGCCCGCCCCGGGCGGCGGCAGCGCGGCGGCCTACGCGGGGGCGCTCGGGGCGGCGCTGGGAGCGATGGTCATGCGCATCTCGGCGAAGAAGTCGGCGGCGCCCCTGGCCGACCGCATCCGCGAGCTCGACGACCTGCGCGCGGACTTCCTCCGCCTCGTGGACGACGACAGCGCCGCCTTCGCGCGGTTCGCCGAAGCCGTGAAGCTGCCGCGCGGGACCGACGCCGAGAAGGAAGCGCGCAAGCGGCGCATGCAGGTTGGGCTGCTGGGGGCGGCGCGCGTGCCACTCGAGTGCGCCAAGACGGCGCGGCGCCTGCTCGACGCGTGCGAGCGCTCGCTGGAGCTGGCCTCGCCGGCGACGGTGAGCGACATCGGTGTGGGCGCGCTCATGGCCGAGACGGCGCTGCGGGGCGCGGCGCTCAACGTGATGATCAACCTCGCGTCGCTGGACGACGCGGGGCAGGTGAAGGCGCTCTCGGAGGAGCTCGACCGCGCGCTGGACGGATCGGAAGAGCTGCGCGCCCACGTCCTCCAGTTCGTCGAGTCGCGGATCGCCCGCTGAACGTGGCCCGGCTGCTTCACGGGAGGCCGCTGGCGGAGCAGATCCGAGCGGCGACCAGGTCGCGCGTCGAGGCACTCGCCTCCCGTGGGGTGGTCCCCCACCTGGCGGTGGTGTCGGTGGGCGCGGACCCGGCGGCGCTGGCCTACACGGAGCGGCTCGCCAAGTCGGGCGGCTCGCTGGGCATCCGCGTGACGGACGTGCCGCTCCCGAACGGCACGTCGGAGCAGACGCTCATCCTGCGGCTCGAGTCGCTGGGCGGCGATGCCTCGGTGCACGGCCTGATCCTCATGACGCCGCTGCCGGGTGCCCTCGACGAAGGGCACATCGTGGATCACATCGCGGTCGCGAAGGACGTGGAGGGCATGCACCCCTTCAGCGTCGGCTGGCTGGCCGACGGCCGCCCGCGGTTCGTGCCTTCGACGGCCGAGGCGGTGGTGGAGCTGCTCCGCCACTACGAGATCCCGATCCGCGGGCGCCACGCGGTGGTGATCGGCCGCAGCACGGTGATCGGCCGGCCGGCGGCGTACCTGCTCCTCAAGGAGGACGCGACGGTGACGATGACGCACAAGCAGACGGTCGAGGCGGAGCGCTACACGCGCGAGGCGGACATCGTCGTGGTGGGTGTGGGCCGCGTGGGGTTCCTCCGCGGCGACATGGTCCGCCGGGGCGCGACGGTGATCGACGCGGGCATCAACGTGACGCCGCGCGGGCTGGCGGGCGACGTGGACGTGGACAGCGTGAGCGCGGTGGCCGGCGCGCTCAGCCCTGTCCCGGGTGGACTAGGCGCCGTGACGACGGCCCTGCTTCTGCGGAATGTCGCGACGGCGACCGAACGCCAGGTGCGCGACTAGCGCAGCGCGGGGCACAGCCTGGCGCCGCTCGGCTTCGGCGGCCCTCCTTCTCACCCTGTCGCTCGCGGATCAGAGCGCGGCGGGCCGGGCCTGACGGTCGGCGAGCCGATCGGACCCATTTCCGGCCACGCCGCGACGATCCGCTCGCGACGAGGGCTCGCGTCGGCCGCCTCGCCGAGCTCAAGGGAGGCGCGCCGTGGATGACGCGGCGAATGCGGATGCGCGCACGCGACAGCGGTGAGGGGTGGGACCGCATCTGGCACGCGCGACAGCG
>JBOGTE010000013.1:0-27387 GCA_050692015.1 Candidatus Limnocylindria bacterium | reverse complement strand
CCCGAGGCCCAGCCCGCTGCGCCGCTGGCAGGCCTCGTTGACAGCCTCACCACCCACTCCGTCGCGTGGCTGGGCCTGGTCGTGATCCTGGTCGCCGTTGTCAGCGCCTACTTCGACCGCAAGCGCTCGATCGCGCGCGCCACTGCCTCGTAGCCCGAGACCCCGCCCGGGCATGAGGGCCGCGCTCTCGGCGATCGCCGCCGGGATCGCGGTCCTCGCCGGCGCGGCCCTGATCCCGCTCGGCACGCTCCGCTGGGAGGAGGGCTTCGCCGACTCGTACGACCTAATCGCGCCCTTCCGGGCCACCCCGGAGGCGGTCGCGCGAGGCCGGGCGATCTACACGGAGCGGTGCGTCGCGTGCCACGGGCCACTCGGGCGCGGGAACGGCCCGCTGGCGGCGCCGCTCGACCCGCCCCCGGCCGACCTCGTCCTTCACGTGCCGCAGCATCCCGATGGCGAGCTCTACTGGTACGTGACTCGCGGCAGCCCGGGCACCGCCATGCCGGCTTGGGATGCCGTGCTCAGCGAAGAGGAACGCTGGTCTGTCGTCCATTACCTACGACAGCTCGCCGCAGGTGCGCCTTAGGCCATCAGCCGAGGGGCCAGTCGAGACTCAATAGTTCCCGACGCTCGTCGTCGGTGACATTCGGATCAGCCGACCGCATCTCGATCGCTTGCGGCAGCGCTGCGCGGAGCTCCTCCGTGTCGAAGTGCTGGGCGAAGGACCGGATGAACGCGTCGATCCCGCTCACGTCTATCGGTGCGCTCGCCCTGGCCGCGACGAAGATCGCGATCGCGAGTGCCGGATCAAGTGCGGCCGGGCCCGTCGCGGCGTTCGCCCAGTCGATGACCACCGGACCCTGGGCGGAGAGGATGACGTTCGCCGGGTGGAGGTCGAGGTGCAGCACCCTCTCCCCCGGCACGCGCTGTGGCAGCCACGCCGGCGCCTCGATCCGGTGCAGTAGGTCATGCAGGTGCGCTAGCGCCGCCGCCTGCTCATCGATCCGACCGAGGTCCTGCATCAGCGCCTCCTGCATCGTCGGCCCCTCGACCTTGTCGAGGATGAGGTCGTTATCTGTCACCGAGACGACGCGCGGGACCGGGTAACCCCGGGCCTTGACGTAGCGCATCACCTCGACCTCTCGGTCCGGTACCAGACGACGGCGGTAGCGGCGCAGGACGGTCCCGTCGCCGAGGTCGAAGACGTCCGCATCCCTGCCCGCGGCGAGGAGCGGGAAACGGTCCCGGATCAGCGCCGCCGGGCTGCGTCCACGGCTTCGCGGGCGTTCTCGAGCAGCCGCTGCGCGCCGCCGAGGGCGCGAGGAACGTCGAAGCGGTGGTCGAAGGAGCCGAGGTTCTCGGACGCTTCGAGGGCCTCTTCGAGGGCCGACTCGGCGAGCCGGAGCGCGCTATCGAGACGCTCCAGCTCGCCCTGATCGACCTCTTTCACTACTCCAGGTAGTCCTTGAGCTTCCGGCTCCGGCTGGGGTGGCGCAGCTTGCGGAGGGCCTTGGCCTCTATCTGCCGGATCCGCTCGCGAGTGACGTTGAACTCCCGACCGACCTCTTCGAGGGTCCGGGTGCGGCCGTCCTCGAGACCGAACCGCAGCTGCAGCACGCGCCGCTCGCGCTGGGTCAGGCCTTCCAGGACCGACTCGACCTGCTCCTTGAGCAGCTTGTGCGAGGCCGCGTCGCTCGGCGCCAGCGCCTGGTTGTCCGGGATGAAGTCGCCCAGGTGGGAGTCCTCCTCCTCGCCGATGGGCGTCTCCAGGGAGACCGGCTCCTGCGAGACCTTCACGATCTCGCGGACCTTGTCGGGCGTGATGAGCATCCGCTCGGCGATCTCCTCGGCGGTCGGCTCGCGGCCGAGCTCCTGGAGGAGGCTGCGCGAGACGCGGATCAGCTTGTTGATCGTCTCGACCATGTGGACCGGGATACGGATGGTCCGCGCCTGGTCCGCGATGGCCCGCGTGATGGCCTGACGGATCCACCAGGTCGCGTATGTCGAGAACTTGTAGCCCTTGCGGTAGTCGAACTTCTCGACGGCGCGGATGAGGCCGATGTTCCCCTCCTGGATCAGGTCCAGGAAACCCATGCCGCGGCCGATGTACTTCTTGGCGATGGAAACGACGAGCCGCAGGTTCGCCTCGGTCAGGTTGTGGCGGGCGTCGTCGCCCTTCTGGATGAGCTCGTCCGCCAGGCGCCGCAGTGCGCGCTGCTCGTCGGTGTCGGACTGCGCGAGCTGGTCGAGCGCCTTCACCAGGTGGGTCCTGATCTCCACGCCGAGCGCGACCAGGGCGATGAGCTGGTCGGCGCCCTCGGCCGCGCCGTGCACCTTGGAGTACGCCGGCAGCAGGCGGAAGGCCAGGCGGTGCGGGTCCCGCTTGGCGTTGTCGATGATCAGCACGATCTCCTCGATGAGGACGCGCGCCTCGTTCGAGATCTCCTTGCTGTTCGCCTCGGCGTTCAGCGGGTCGCGCAGCCGCAGCAGGCGGTTCGTGAGCTTCTTGAGCTCCTTCTCGCCCTCCCCGTCGTCGAGAGTGAAGCGCAGCGACTTGAGCGTGAAGCGCGTCGCCTCGTCCACCAGGTCCTTCGGGCGGCCGAGGGCCATGCGCTTCTTGACCTCGACGCCGAGCTCGTACAGGTGGATCGCCGCGAGCGCCGGCGAGTCCAGCGCCTGCTCGCCGAGCTCGATCGACTTGGCCAGGTTGACCTCCTCCTCGGCGTTGAGGAGCGGGACCTTGCCGATCTCCTTGAGGTACATGCGGACCGGGTCGTCCACGCTGATGAGGTCGCTCGCGAGGACCTGCGAGATGGCGTCCTCGCGCTGCATCTCCTCGGTCTCGTCCTCTTCCTCCCGGACCTGCGAGAGGGACGGCCCGCGCTCGGCCTCCAGGATCTCGACGTTGTTGTCGTCGAGCGATACGAGGATCTCCTCGATCTCGGCCGCGTCGGCGTCGGGCAGGGCGCGCGCGATCTCGTCCTGCGTCAAGTAGCCCTGCTGGCGCCCCTTCGCCAGGAGCCGGTCGGCCGCATCGCGATGCTCTGGATGGATGGCCGACCCGGCCGCCGCGGGCTTGAGCGGGACCAGCGGCGGTCTCGCCGAGGTCGTGCTCTTGGACCGCTCTTTTACGTTCGCCTTCATTCGTCCTCGTCCTCTGGCACCGGTGAACCCGGCGCCCAACCTTCGTCGCGCTGGTGCATGAGTCGGGTCAGCTCGTCGGTGAGCCGGTCGATCTCAGCGTCCAGCCCAGCGATGTCGCCGTCCCCCCGAGCTCGTGCGGCCCGTTTCTCCTCGATCCGACGCCGCAAGTTCCGATCCCGAAGCCGCTGCGAGACCTGTTCGATGGCCCTGACGGCCTGGTCCTCGTCCATCGGCGGGGGCGACGAAGCGCCCAGGGCTGCGGCGACGGCAGCCAGCGGTGCCGGGTAGCGAGGGCCAGGACGCTCGCCAGCGCGTAACAGGTCGAAGATGGCGCGGTGGTCGGGATCGGTGAAGTCGTCGGGATCGAGCTCCGATCGGGCAGCTTCCTCCGGGAACTGGAGCAATTGTGACACCAGATAGCGCTCGAGATCCCTCTGGGCCGATGGAGCGGGCTGCTGCCCATCCCCGGACTTCGCCGGGGGCTCCTGAACGGGCAACGCGCCGGCAGCGCGGTCTATTCCCTCACGCCGGGCGCCTGCCTGATGGCGCGCGCCGGCCAGCCGCTCCCGCAGGACCTCCTCGCCAAGTCCGGTAAGGCGCGCGAGCATCCCCACGTAGAGCCCGCGCGTGATCGGATCGGTCTCTTCCGCCAGGAGCGGCAGCGCCTCCGCCAGGAAGCGCCGCCGGCCGTCGGGGGAGGCGAGGTCGGAGCGGCCTCGGATCTGGTCGATCACGAACTCCAGTACGGGTTTGGCGTCCCTCAGGATCGACCGCAGGGACTCGGGGTCCGACCGCGCCAGGTCGTCGGGGTCCTTTCCCTCGGGCAGCACGCTCACGTGCACCGGCAGCCTCTCGCCGGGGCTGAGCTCGCCTTTCCCCGCCCGTGCGGGCGCGCTGTAGATGACGCGCAGCAGCTCGCGGCCCCTCTTCTCCGCCGAGGCGGTCCCCGGCGCGTCGCCGTCGAAAGCGACGATCGCGCGCGACTTCGCGCCCGCCTCGCGGTCCAGGCGCAGGCGGTCGAGGATCATGTACTGCTGGACCGTGAGCGCCGTCCCCATCGAGGCGACCACGTTGTCGAGCCCCGCCTGATGGCACGAGATCGCGTCGAACTGCCCTTCGACGATCACGGCCTCGCTCTTCCGGCGCAGCTGCGCCTTGGCGACGTCCAGCGCGAAGAGCGTGGCGCTCTTGTCGAACAGGTCGGTGCGCGGCGAGTTGATGTATTTCGCCGGCTGCCCCGCGCGCATGGCGCGGCCGGCGAACGCGATGATCCTCCCGTTGGTGTCCCGGATCGGCACCATCAGCCGGTCGCGGAACCGGTCGACGAGGCCGCGCTCGTGGTCGATGATCAGACCGGAGGCGATCGCCTCCTGATCGCTGAAGCCCTTCTTGCGTAGGTAGACGAGCAGTCCGTCGCGGATCTCCGGCGCATAGCCCAGCCCGAACCGGTCGACCGTGGTCGGATCGATCCCACGCTGCGCGAGGTACGCGCCGGCCCCCTTGCCTCCGGGTGTGCCGCGCAGAGCCTGGCGGAAGTAGAAGTGCGCGGTCTCGTGGGCCGACAGGAGGCGCTTCTCGTGCTCGCGCTCTTCGGGAGCGCGCCTGGTCAGCTGGACCCCTGCGCGCTCCGCCAGCAGGCGCAGCGCCTCCCCGCGGTCGAGGCCGTCCTGCTTCTCGAGCCAGGTGAACGCGTCCCCCGACTCGCCGCACCCCCAGCACTTGAACGTCCGCCTGTCCGGATCCACCTGGAACGAGGGCGTCTTCTCCGCGTGGAAAGGGCAGAGCCCCTTGTAGATCCGGCCCGCGCGCTTGAGCGGGACCTTCTCGCCCACCAGCTGTACGAGATCGATCCGCTCCTTGACCACGTCGAAGTCGCCCGGCATCCCTAAGTCACCTCACCGCGAAGAGCCACGCCCGACCTATCGACGGCTCCATGCGGCCGGGACGAACAGCTCCTCGTACATGTTGAGGGCGTAGCCGTCCGTCATGCCCGCGATGTAGTCGGCGACCGCGCGCTTAGCCCCGTCGCGCTCCGCGATCCGCTGGTGCTCCGACGGCATCAGCTCCGGATGCGCCTCGAAGTGCTGCAGCAGCGCCCAGAGCATGCCCTGCGCCTTCGCGTCCTCGGTCTTGGCGGCGCCGGAGAGATAGACGTTCTCGAACATGTACTTGCGCAGCGCGTTCGTGGCCTCCAGGACCTCGGGGCTCATGGTCACCAGCGGCTTGCCGAACGAGCTCACGATCACGTCGTAGATCATCGTGTCGAGGCGCTCCTCTCGCGTGGGGCCGAGGGCGGCGCGCACGTCCTTCGGGATCGCGTCGTCGTCGATGATCCCCGCGCGCACGGCGTCATCGACGTCGTGGTGCAGGTAGGCGATCTTGTCGGCGTAGCGCACCGCCCAGCCCTCGGGCGTCTCCGGCTCGCCCCAGGCCGCGTCCTGAAGGCCGCCCGTCGTCGGCGCGCTGTGCTTGAGGATCCCGTCGCGCGTCTGGGCGGTGAGGTTGAGGCCCTTTCCGCCCTTCTCGAGCTTCTCCACGATGCGCACGCTCTGCTCGTTGTGCCTGAAGCCCTCCGGCAGGAACCTGGCGAGCAGCTCCTCGCCGATGTGGCCGAACGGCGTGTGCCCGATGTCGTGGCCCAGCGCCATCGCCTCCACGAGGTCCTGATTGAGTCCCAGGGCCACGGCGATGGACCGCCCGATCTGGCTCACCTCGAGGATGTGCGTGAGGCGCGTCCGGTAGTGGTCGCCGATCGGCGCCAGGAAGACCTGCGTCTTGTGCTTGGTGCGCCGGAAGGGCTTGCTGTGGATGATCCGGTCGCGGTCCACCTGGAAGGCAGTCCGCGTGGGCGAGGCTTCCTCCTCGCGGTCGCGCCTGGCCGTCGTGGCGCGGGTCGCGCTCGGTACGAGGAGCGTCTCCTCGCCGCGCTCCAGGCGCTCGCGGATGCGCAGCGTCGTGACCTGACGCGTCCGGGAGAGCCTCGCGGTGAGTGTCTCTGTCGCCATCGCGCCACAGCGTAATTGGGCGGTCGCTCGGCGGGGAGATCGGTCACACCAGAATGACTCGCGGCGCATCATCGCGGGCCAGATGACGGATCGATACCGACCGACCGCCCCCGATGTCGAGCGCGTCCGCGACCTCCTGCGCTCCCTCGTCGGCGCGGACGTCATGGGCGTCGAGACGATCCGTCCGGGCGAGTGGTCGAGCGCATACCGTGCCCAGACTCGATCGGGCGCTCTCGTCGTGCGGTACAGCAGCCTCCGTGAGGACTTCGACAAGGACCGCGTCGCAGCCCGGTGGTCCTCCGAGGCGCTTCCGGTCCCGAGGATCCTGCATCTAGGCGAGGCTCAGGGAGGCTGGGTCGCGGTGTCTGAGTCGCTCCCAGGCGGCCATCTCGACGCTCTCGACGAGTTGGGCGTCCGGGCCGTCCTGCCGTCGCTCTTCGGTGCGCTCGACGCGCTTCGGGTCCTTGCTCCGGCCGGAGATGGGTACGGAGGGTGGGATGGATCCGGTCACGCGCCGCATTCCACATGGCAGGACTACCTGCTCGACGTTGCCCTGGACGATCCGAAACGGCGCGCGTACGGCTGGCGGCCACTCCTCGCGGCGTCATCGATCGGCACATCGCTCTTCGACGAAGCGTTCGACCGAATGCGACGGCTTCTCGATCTTCTGCCCGACTCACGACATGTCATCCACAGCGATCTCGTGAACCGCAACGTCCTCGTTGAAGGCGTCCGTATCACCGCCGTCCTCGACTGGGGCAGTTCGATCTACGGCGACTTCCTGCTAGACCTCGCGTGGATCACCTACTTCGCTCCGTGGTTCAAGCAGTGGTCCGGTGTCGACTTCGAAGCCGAAGCTGCGCGCCACTACGCGGTCACTGGACTCGAGGTTCCGCATCTGGCGGAGCGACTCCGTTGTTACGAGCTGTACATCGGCCTCAGCCACCTCGCGTACAGCGCGTTCCGCGAGCGCCCCGAGGCGATCGAGTGGAATGCGCGTCGAACGCGCGAGGTGCTCGCTAGTCTGCCGTCATGAGCGCATCGATGTCTCCATCGGCGACCGCTTTCACGGCGCTCGGCGCGCTGCTCCTCGTCGCAGGCGCGTTCCTGGCGCTTCTCGGGTCGTTCGCCTACGTCGCCGTCGTCTCCGTGGGACTGTTCTTCCTGGCTGCGGGCCTCCTGGCGCGCGCGATCCGATCGCCGGGTCTGCGCGCCGCGGCGGTCCTCGCCCTCAGCGCACTCGCCCTGCTGGTGTTCGGCCTGACGGGTACTCCGCTGTTCTACGTTGGCTGGGGCCTGCTTGCGGGATCAATAGCACTCGCGGTCGTCATCGCCCGGCAGCGGCCGAACGAGTCATGAAAGTCGGGATCCAACTTCCAGAGGTCGAGCGCGAGGTCCGCTGGAGCGAGGTCGTGGCCATAGCCCGGGCCTCCGAAGACTCCGGATTCGACTCGATCTGGGTCGGCGACCACATGCTCTACCGCGGCGACGGCCGTCCCGAGCGCGGCCCCTGGGACGCCTGGACCCAGCTCGCGGCGCTCGCGGCCAAGACGTCGCGCGTCACTCTCGGTCCGCTCGTCGCGGCGACGGCTTTTCACTCGCCTGGCCACATCGCGCGCATGGCGGCCTCTATCGCCGAGATCAGCGACGGGCGCTTCGTGCTGGGATTGGGAGCCGGGTGGAACGAGCCGGAGTTCCGCGCGTTCGGCTTTCCTATGGACCATCTCGGGTCGCGGTTCGAGGAGTCGTTCGGAATCGTCCGCGGCCTGCTCGCAGGCGAGCGCGTCACCTTCTCCGGCCGCTTCCACCAGGTGGACGACGCGGTGCTTCGACCGAGGCCGGCGCATCAGGTGCCACTCATGGTCGGCAGTAACGGGCCGCGGATACTCGCGTGCACGCTCCCCCACGTCGCCGCCTGGAACATCTGGTACGACCTGTATGGCAACACCGCTGGTGGGTTCGCCGCACTCAATGCCAAGATCGACGAGGCTTGCCGACGCGCCGGGCGAGAACCGCGAGAGGTCCGGCGAAGCGCGTGCGTACTGGTCGCGTTCGGGAGGGGCGGCGAGCGGCCACACAACGCCCCTCCGGTCCAACCGGTCGATCTTCGGCGGCACATAAGCGATCTCGGCGGGGCTGGTGCGGATGAGGCGATCCTGATCATCGATCCGATCACCGAACGCAGCGTCCGCGACATCGCAAAGCAGCTGGCGCGATAGGCTGCCACTGCCATGACCGAGGTCGTGCTCTTCCATCACGCACACGGGCTCACGACCGGATGCCTCGCGTTCGCCGATGAACTCCGCGCGGGAGGGCACGTCGTTCGCACCCCGGACCTCTACGAGAGCCGGACGTTCACCGATCTCGACGAGGGCGTCGGCTACGCCAAAAAGGTCGGTTTCGGCACGATCCTCGAACGGGGTCTCCTCGCCGCTGAGAGGCTCCCGACCGGGATCGTCTACGCGGGGTTCTCGCTCGGTGTGATGCCGGCGCAGAAGCTTGCGCAGACACGCAGCGGCGCTAAGGGTGCCCTGTTGATGAGCTCGGCCTTCCCGCCTTCCGAGTTCGGCTCGTGGCCGCAGGGCCTGCCTCTCCAGATCCACATGATGGACGCCGACCCATGGGCGCTTGAGGGCGACCTCGATGCCGCGCGCCAGATGGCTGGGACGATCGAGACCGCGGAGCTGTTCCTATATCCGGGCGATCGCCACCTGTTCGCCGACAACAGCCTGCCGGCCTACGACGAGCCTGCCGCAACGCTGCTCAAGCAGCGCGTGCTCCGCTTCCTCGAGAGGACCGGGTAGCCGCGCCTACCGCGCCGCCGGCCGCCATCGGCGCGGCGGTCGTGATCCGTGACGGTGCGAGCCGCGTCCTGCTCGTGCACCACACTTACGGCCGCCTGAACTGGGAGCTGCCGGGCGGCGGCTCTGAGCCACGCGAGTCGGCCGCGCAGACCGCCATGCGCGAGGCGCGAGAAGAGCTTGGCGTCCATGTCACCCTGGGGCGGCTGGTGGGCGTCTACTGGGAGCCAGGTTGGGGATCCGGACGCGGAATGCATCATTTCGTCTTCACCGCCGAGCTGACCGGACCGTTGCCTTCGCGGTCTCCGGATACGAACGAAATCTCGGACTGGGGCTGGTTCGACCCGTCCTCCCTTCCGAGGCCCATCAGCGACTTCACCGTGCGACGCATCACGGACGCGATCGCGAATGCGCCGCGGACCCTCACGGCCATCGCCGAGCGGACGTGGCTCGAGTGAGCGGAACCGGTCGCGAGGCGCTGCGGGCGGACGACGCGGCCTACGTCCGGTACCAATACTCGGACGACCAGAAGCTGCGGATCCGTATCGAGACGCACACCAAGTACAGCGAGCGCACGGGTTTCCAGCAGTGGGTGGTCGGCAACGTGGATGCCCGCACCGGCCAGCGGCTGTTGGATGTGGGGTCCGGCACAGGCGCCGACTACCACCCTCTCTTCCATGGAGTCGACGTGGTCGCCCTGGACCTCTCACCGGCCATGCTCGCGAAGGTCCAGGCGAAGCGCGTGAATGCCGATGCGCAGGCGCTACCGTTCGGTGACAAGACATTCGACCGAGTGGTGTCGAACCACATGCTCTATCACGTTCCCGACAAGACGCGTGCCCTCGCCGAGATGCGTCGCGTCGTCAGGAGCGGTGGCCGTGTGGTCATCACGGCCAATTCGCGCAGCTCCTACTCAAGCCTCTGGTCACTTCGGGACGCCGCCGTGAGAGAGCTCGGCCTCCAGCCGCATCGCGGCGTCGGCCATTACTTCGCCATCGAGGACGTCAATCTCGTAGCGTCCGTCTTCCCCACCGTCCGGGTCGAGCACTGGAACGACGCGTTCGTCTTTCCCGGCGCGGAGCCGGTCTTTCGTTACCTCGCTACGGGGCCTGCCAGCATGGAGACCGACGCAGACCGCGAGCGCCTCTTCGCAGTGCTCCGCCCGCACATTGAGGAGATCGTGGCCCGCGAGGGCGTGTTACGCGTGCCGAAGAGCGCCGGCTGCTTCATCGCGGACGTATGAACCGGAGAAGGCGCCCTTGGCGAATCTTCCGCACCGGTGAGTCGATCGTTTGCCTACTGCGCTACGTGTGCGGTCTCGTGCTCCGTTTCCAGACGTTCAGCCACTTGTACCGGTAGATCCTCATCGAGGAGGATCTTCATGAGCGGATCGAGTCCGCCAAACGCTCCTCGGCGGCGTCCAGCACCGCCACCGCCTGATCCCGCGACACGCTTGGATACGACTGCAGGAACTCTTGGAGACTTGCCCCGGCCTCGAGGTGATCGAACAGCGCCCTGACCGGCACACGCGTTCCGCGGAAGACCGGAGCGCCGCCCTGGATCTCAGGGGAAACCTCGATGGCCCGATGCTCATGAGCACTAGTGTCTCGCGTCCGTCCAGCAGGTCAGATCGCGAACGTCGAGGCCCTACGGAAAGCGCCTACACCGCTTCGTCGCAGGAAGGGCAGCGGTACACGGTGCGGAAGCCCTGCATCGCCATCTGCGTGCCGCGCACGCGCTCCACGATGGGCTCCTTCCGCACCTCCAGGTCCTTGCGTCCGCACCGCTCGCAGGCCGCTCCCGGCTTGCGCGTCCACGTCGCGCCGCAGCGCTCGCAGGTCACCTCGATCTCGTCGCCCCGCCTCTTCCCGTGGAGGGCTTCGGTCTCCCCGCACGCTGCACACCTCAGATCGCCCGCCGCATCCGTCATGCGCATGCTCCCGCTGCTCCGTGGCGCCGGCACGAGCTGCCGGTCAGCGCGCGACCCGCTCCCGGGCCATCAGCGCCTCTTCCGCCGCGGCCGCGCCGCTGCCGATCCGCACCGGCACGCCGAGCTCGGCCAGCGTCATCTCGACGCCGCCGATCACTGCCAGCACCTCGAGCTCGTTGAGCGCTCCGAGATGGCCGATCCGGAAGAGCTTGCCCTTCACCTTCCCCAGGCCGACGCCCAACGCCAGCGGGAAGCGCTCACGGGCGCGTTCGATCACCTTCCCGCTGTCGAGGGTCTCCGGTGTCAGGACCGCCGTCAGCGTGTGCGAGTACGCGTCGGCGTCCTGGCAGTAGATCTCGAGCGACCATGCGCGCACCGCCGCGCGGACCGCGTCGGCGAGCCGGCGGTGCCGGGCGTAGACGTTGGGCAGGCCCTCTTCCATGAGCATGTCGAGCGCCTCGCGGAGGCCGAACAGGAGCAGCGTCGCCGGCGTGTAGGGGAAGAACCCCGCCTCGTTCTCGCGCAGCACCGGACCCCAGTCGAAGAAGTTGCGCAGGCTGCCGCCCTTGTCGCTCACTGAGAGCGCCCGCGGACCGATCGCCAGGAGCCCTAGCCCTGGCGGGAGCATGAGCCCCTTCTGGCTGCCCGTCAGCGCGACGTCCACGCGCCACTCGTCGAAGCGGAACTCCATGCTGGCGAGGCTGCTGACCGTATCGACGATCAGGAGCGCGTCGCTGCCGGCGGCGTCCATCGCGGCGCGGACACCGGCGATGTCGTTCCGCACACCGGTCGAGGTCTCGTTGTGGACCACCAGCACAGCCTTGTGCGTACCCTTTCGAAGGGCGTCCTCGACCACGTCCGCGGGGATCGGCCGCCGCCAGTCCACGGGGACCTCGTCCACGTCCAGGCCGAGGTTGGTCGCGCTCTGGGCGAACCCGCGCGCGAAGTACCCGTGCTCGAACGCCAGCACCCGGTCGCCCGGCGCCAGCACGTTGACCAGCGACGCCTCCCACGCGCCGGTGCCGGACGTGGGGAAGATCGCGACCCGGCCCTTCTCCGTCCCGAACACCCGGGCGACGTCGGGCAGGATCCCACGCACCAGCGCCGAGAACTCGGGGCCGCGGTGGTCGATGACGGCGCGGTCCATGGCCCGGAGCACGCGCTCGGGCACGTTCGTGGGGCCCGGGACCTGGAGGAAGGGGCGCCCGGGCACGGGCCTAGCGGTCCTTCACCGCCGTGCTCGCGATCGCGGCCTGCGCGGCCGCGAGCCGCGCCACGGGCACGCGGTAGGTGGAGGGCGAGACGTACGTGAGCCCAAGCTCGTGGCAGAGCGCCACGGACGACGGCTCGCCGGCGTGCTCGCCGCAGATGCCAATCTTGAGGTCGGGCTTGGTCTTGCGACCGCGCTCGACGCCCATCCGCATCATCGCCCCGACCCCGTCGCGATCGAGCACCTGGAACGGGTCGGCCGGGATGATCTTGTCCTCGACGTACTTCGTCAGGAACGACTTCTGCGCGTCGTCCCGCGAGATCCCGAGGATGGTCTGCGTCAGGTCGTTGGTACCGAAGGAGAAGAACTCCGTCTTCGTCGCGATCTGATCAGCGATGATGCAGGCGCGGGGGATCTCGATCATGGTCCCGAACTTGAACGGGATCTTCCGCCCGCGCTCTTTCTGGATGTCGTCGGCGACCCGCATGACCTCGGCGTGGAGCTGGTCCAGCTCCCCCATCACGCCGACCAGCGGCATCATGATCTCGGGCCTGGCGGTGATCCCCTTCTCCGCTACGTCCGCCGCGGCGCCGAGGATGGCGCGGATCTGCATCTCCAGGACCTCGGGGTAGACCAGCAGCAGCCGGCAGCCGCGCAGGCCCAGCATCGGGTTGTCCTCGTGGAGCTGCTCGAGCCGCTTCTGGATCTTCCGCTTGCGGTCGAGATCCGCTCCGGCTTTTGAAGGTCTTCCCTCCTCGGCCAACGCTTCCGCGACTGCTATCTCCACATCGACATCGGCAAATTCCCGAAGGAATTCGTGCAGCGGAGGATCTATCAAGCGGACGACCACCGGCAGCCCGTCCATGGCCTCGTACATCTCGCGGAAGTCGCCCTGCTGGAACGGCAGGAGCTGGTCGAGCGCTTTCCTTCGAGCCTCGACCGTGTCGGCGAGGATCATCTCCTGCACGATGGGCAGCCGCTCCGCCTGCCGGAACATGTGCTCGGTCCGCGCCAGGCCCACGCCCTCCGCCCCGAACTCGCGGGCCTTCACGCACTCCTCGGGCGTGTCCGCGTTGACCCAGACCCCCATCGCCCGGCGCTTGTCCGCCCACGAGAGGATCTCGATGAGCTCCTTCTCCTTGCGGTAGTCGGGCTCGACCGTGGGCAGCTCGCCCAGGAACACCTCGCCCGTCGTGCCGTCGATGGAGATGAAGTCCCCTTCCTTGACCACGTGTTCGCCCACGTTCATCTGGCCGTCCTCCGGGCGGACCGACAGCGCGGCGCAGCCCGCCACGCAGGGCAGGCCCAGGCCGCGGGCCACGACCGCGGCGTGGCTGGTCGAGCCGCCGCGGGCGGTGAGGATCCCGGTGGCCGCGATCATCCCATGGAAGTCGTCCGGGCTCGTCTCGGGACGAACGAGCACGACGAGCTGCTTCTGGCCCTTGAGAACGACCGCGCGGTCGGCGTCGAACACGGCGCGTCCGGTGGCCGCGCCAGGCGACGCGTTGAGGCCCTTCGCGAGGTAGCGGCCCTCCTTGCGCGCCTGCTCGACGGCCTTCTCGTCGAAGCGCGGCAGGAGCAGCTGCTCGACCTGCGCGCCTTCGACCCGCCCGATCGCCTCGTCCTTGGTGATGACGCGCTCCCGCACCATGTCGGTCGCGATCTTCACCGCCGCCTTCGCCGTCCGCTTCGCCGCGCGCGTCTGCAGCATGTAGAGCTTGCCGCGCTCGATCGTGAACTCGAGGTCCTGGACGTCCCGGTAGTGCCGCTCCAGGCGCTGGGCGATCCTCTCGAACTCTGCGTACGCCTTGGGCAGGTCGCGCTTCAGGTGCGCGATGGGCTGCGGCGTCCGCGTCCCGGCGACCACGTCCTCGCCCTGCGCGTTCACCAGGTACTCGCCGTAGAGGACGCGCTCCCCGGTGTTCGGGTCACGGGTGAACGCCACGCCGGTGCCAGAGTCGTCGCCCATATTCCCGAAGACCATCATCTGCACGTTCACCGCGGTGCCGAGCGCGTCCGAGATCTTGAACTGCCGGCGGTAGTCCTTGGCGCGCTGGCCGAACCAGGACTTGAAGACCGCCTCCACCGCGGCACGCAGCTGCGCGCGCGGGTCGGTCGGGAACGGCTCCCTGGTGTGCGCCTGGACGATGCGCTTGAACTCCTCGACCAGCTTCCGCAGCTCGGCGGCCGGGACGTCCGCGTCCGTCTTCGCGCGGCTGCGCTTCTTGGCGGCCTCGAGCGCCTTGTCGAAAAGCTCGGCCGGGACGTCGAGGACGATGCGGCCGAACATGCTCACGAAGCGGCGGTAAGCGTCGTACGCGAAGCGCTCGCTCTTGGTCAGCGTCGCCAGTCCGCGCACGCTCTCGTCGTTGAGCCCCAGGTTGAGGACCGTGTCCATCATCCCGGGCATCGACATCGCCGCCCCGGACCGGACGGACACGAGAAGCGGGTCCTTCGCGTCGCCGAACCGCTTGCCGGCGGCGCGCTCCAGCTTCGCCAGCGCCGTCTCGACCTGGTCCCAGAGGCCCGCCGGGAGCCGCTGCCCCGCCGCGAAGTAGGCGTTGCACGCCTCGGTGGTGATGGTGAACCCGTGCGGCACCGGAAGCCCGGCGTTCGTCATCTCGGCGATGCCGGCGCCCTTGCCGCCCAGGAGCGCGCGCATCTTCGCGCTGCCCTCCGCCTTGCCGTTCATGAACGCGTAGACCCACTTCGTCGTCTTCGCGCCCGCGCGCGCTCTCGGCGCGGGACGGCTGGTACGCGATCGGACCGGGCGCGGCGCGGTCGCAGAACGGGCCATGGCGGGAGTGCCTCCTTAGGGGAACGCGTGGGACGAGACGCATTCTGGCAGAAGTCCTGCTCGCCACGTTCCGCATCACGATGCGGAAAGGGCTGTGCTAGCGTCCCGCGCGATGTACGAACGACCGGGCTACCGCACGCTCATCGGTCGCATACGCGAGAACGTGCGCACCTACATCCGCAAGCAGATCGAGCTGCCCAAGCAGGAGATCGCCGAGATCATCCGGGCGAACCTCGCCGCGGTCAAGTGGTTCGCCATCGCGCTGGTCCTGGGGCTGCTCTTCCTGGTCTCGTTCGTCATCCTGCTGGTCGCGGTGATCGCCATCTGGCTGCCGCTGCCGGTGGCGGCGCTGATCGTGACCCTGCTCCTCGCGGGCGGTACGGGGCTGACCGGCTGGCTCGGATACAAGAAGCTCGACATCCGCGGGCCCACGCGTTCCATCGAGTCATTCAAGGAGACGGTGAGTTGGGCGAAGGCACGTCTGCTGGGACGCAGCGAGAGCTAGCCGAGCTGCGCTCGGCCATCGACCGCGACGTGGACGCGGTGATGGCGCGCGTCCGCGAGGACATCGACCCTCGGAACCTCATCCGCCGCCAGCCCCTCGCGGTGCTCGGCTCGACCGCGTCCGTCGCGGCGGCCGCCGTGCTCGGCATCATCACGAAGCGGCGGCAGGCGGAGGCGGAGCGCCTGACGCTCGACGCCCTCGCGGAGAGCGTGGGCGGCAGGCTCGGCAAGCTCAAGGGCGACGCGCGCAAGCGCTTCCGCAAGGAGCTGCAGAAGGAGCTGGCAGAGGTCGAGAAGTCCGGGCCGAAGGAGGCCGTGTGGGCCGCCGCCGTTGCGGCCCTCACCGCGCTGGCCACGGATCTGGCGCAGCGCCTCGGGAACCGCCTGCTGGCGGACGAGCCTGGCCCGGAGGTCGTCCCCGGCCGCCGGGCGCCTTAGTCCAGCGGCTCCTTCAGCTCGGTCACCAGGGGTGCGCGGCGCCCTGACCGGATGACCGTGTCATGCGATGCCGCGGTCTGGCTCAGCGAGCTGCCGGGACGCTCCTCCTTGAATGTGCCGACCGGGTAGGCGCACAGGAGCGAGAAGGACAGACGGCGCGCCGCCACGGACCACAGACCCTCGAGCTCGAGGGCCGCCTCGAACCGACCGTCCTCGCAGAGCACGGCGACCATCTCGCCGAACGCCCTGACGGGCCGCTTTCCGTCCGGTCCCGCGGCTCGGCCGATGAGCTCCTCGATCACGGCCTCGAAGCGCTGCGGATCGGGCCGGGACGCATCCATGAACAGGGCCAGCACGTCGGAGGCATCCGCCGCGGTGTAGCAGCCGTCGAGGCGGGCCGCCTCGAGGTCGATGCCACGTGACGCGATCAGCCGCTCGACCTCGGCGCGGTGCGGCGCCGTGGCGATCATGATCGTCGCCTCGCCCGCGCTGAGGCCGTCGACGATGTACGACACGAGCTCGCCGAGGAAGTACTGCTCCTGCTCGTAGAAGTGGACGATGTGCTCCGTCGGACGCGGCCGGCCCGCGATGGATCGCACCTGCTCGATCTCCCTGAAGCCCATTCGGATCCCCCCTTACGCCTGCGGAGACACGATATCTGCGCGGCAGCAGCCGCCCCTCGTTCGGCAGCTCAGGCGGCGAGTTGCGCCCGTACGCGATCGACCAGCTCGGCGATGGGGACGCGCACCTGAGCCATCGTGTCGCGGTCGCGGATCGTGACGGCGCGGTCCTCCAGCGACTCGAAGTCCACGGTCACGCAGAGCGGCGTCCCGATCTCGTCCTGCCGGCGGTAGCGGCGGCCGATGGCCTGGGTCTCGTCGTAGACGGTCATGAAGTCACCTCGCAGCGAGGCATGGACCTCGCGCGCCAGCGGGCTCAGCTTCTCGTTCTTCGAGAGCGGCAGCACCGCCACCTTGTACGGCGCCAGCGACGGGTGGAACCGCAGCACCGTACGGATGCCCTCCTTGTCCGGCTCCTCGTCGTAGGCGGCGCACAGCACCTCATAGCTCGTGCGGTCGGCGCCGACCGCGGTCTCAACGATGTACGGGACGAAGCGCTCCTGCGTCAGGTCGTCGAAGTACTCGAGCTTCTTGCCGGAGAACTCCGCGTGGCGCCTCAGGTCGAAGTCCGTCCTGTTGTGGATGCCCTCGAGCTCCTTCCAGCCGAAGGGGAACTGGAACTCGATGTCGACGGCCCGCGCGGCGTAGTGCGCCCGCTCGTTCTCGGCATGCTCGCGGAAGCGCAGCCGCTCGGCCGGGACGCCCAGAGCGCGGTGCCAGCGCATGCGCTCTTCCTTCCACTCCTCGAAGATGCGCGGCGCTTCGTCCGGCCGGCAGAAATACTGCATCTCCATCTGCTCGAACTCGCGCGAGCGGAAGATGAAGTTGCCGGGTGTGATCTCGTTGCGGAAGGCCTTGCCGACCTGCGCGATGCCGAACGGCAGCCGTCGCCGGACGGCCTGCTGCACGTTCTCGAAGTTCACGTACACCGCCTGGGCGGTCTCGGGCCGCAGCCATGCCACCGCCGCGCTCTCCTCCACCGGCCCGACGAACGTCTTGAACATCAGGTTGAAGCGCCGCGGATCCGCGAGCTTCTTCTCGCCGCAGCTGGGGCAGGCCGTAGCCGAGAGGTCCATGACTGTGCTCGTCCGCCACGCCTCCATCAGGCCCTCGCCGTCCTTCAGGTCGTCGAGCCGGTGGCGCTTCCGGCAGTTCCCGCACTCGACGAGCGGGTCGATGAAGTTCTCGACGTGACCGCTGGCCTCCCAGACGCGGGGATGCATGAGGATCGCGCCGTCGAGGCCGACGATGTCGCCGCGGACCTGGACCATGGCCTTCCACCAGGAGCGCTTCACGTTGTTCTTGAGCTCGACGCCGAGCGGCCCGAAGTCCCAGGTCGACCCCGCTCCGCCGTAGATCTCGCTGGAGGGGAACACGAAGCCACGCCGCTTCGCGAGCGAGACGATCTTCTCGGCCAAGCCCTCGATCTGGCGCGGCACGGTCGCGGTCAAGCGACCGGCAGGGTGGCGGGACGCGGCAGGCGGGCCAGCTCGTCCATCAGGCGGGAGGAGGCGATGTCGCGGTCCAGTACGTACTGGAGGAAGGCCCGGAGGTGCCGCTCCAGCTCCCGCTCCAGGGCCGCGTCCACGCGGAGGAGCGCGGCAGCGTCGAAGTCGCTCACCAGGAGGTAGCGCAGCGACTTGAGGCCGCGCACCGAGAGCGCCGGCATGCCCACGGTCGAGCGGTCGATGCAGGCGTCACACACGACTCCGCCCTCGAGCGGGCTCCACCCGTTGGCGATCTCCCGGAGGGCGCCGGTGCAGCGCGCGCAGGCCGCGAGCTCCGGCCGGAACCCCGTGCGGTCGAGCAGGTGCAGGTCCCACCAGCGGCATACGAGCGCCGGATGGTGCCCCGCGTCCAGGTGGCGGAGCGCCGTCTCGAGCAGGTCGAACGCGGGGGCGGCCGGGGCGTGGTCGGCGGTGAAGCGGTCCGCGAGCTCGGCCAGGTACCACCCGGCGGCGATGCGGCCCAGGTCCTCGCGGAGCGCCCGGTACGTGGACCTCGTCTCGGCGCCAGTGAGCACGTCGAGCTCCCGCCCGCGCGCGAGCTGGAACGTGGCGTGCGCCAGGGGCTCCGCGTGCCCCGCCAGGCGGCTGGTGGGCCTGCGGATGCCCTTGGCCACGACCCGGACCTTCCCGAAGTGGCGCGTGAGGAGCGTGAGGATGCGGTCGGCCTCACCGAGGTCGAGGGTCTTGAGGACGATGGCCTCGGCCCGGTAGGTGCGCGATCCCATTCGCCCCGATGGTAAGTCTCCGGGCGCTCGTATCATCGAGCGAGGTGTCCAACTCGACCGAGCTCACGTCGCGGGTCGCCGCGATCGACGAGGAGATCCGGTCGGTCCTCACCCAGGCGGAGGCGGCGCTCCAGCCCTTCTACGGGATGATGCTCTACCACCTCGGCCTGGACACCGAGCGTCCCGGCGGCGGAAAGAGGCTGCGCCCGCTGCTCCTGGTCCTCCTCCACGAGGCCATCGCGGGCGACGCGCGGCCCGCGCTGCCCGCCGCCGCCGCCCTCGAGCTCCTCCACAACTTCACGCTGATCCACGACGACATCGAGGACCAGGACCCCACCCGCCGCCACCGTCCCACCGTCTGGTCCGTCTGGGGCGTCCCGCAGGCCATAAACGCCGGCGACGGCATGTACGCCGCCTCGCGCCTGGCCGTCCACCGCCTGCGGGACCGGGGGATCCCCGCCGAGCGTGTCCTTGACTACGCCTGCCTCCTGGACCGCGCCTGCGTGGAGGTCTGCGAAGGCCAGTTCCTGGACATCAGCTACGAGTCGCGCACCGACGTGACCGCCGAGCGCTACCGGGCCATGGTCGCGCGCAAGACCGGCGCCCTCTTCTCCGCCGCCACGGAGGGCGCCGCGGCGCTCGCGAGCGACGACCGCGACCTGCACGCGGCCCTCGCGCGCTTCGGCGCGGACTTCGGGCACGCCTTCCAGGCCCACGACGACGTGCTGGGCATCTGGGGGACGAGCGAGCGGACCGGCAAGGTCGAGATGAACGACATCGCCAAGCGCAAGAAGACGCTCCCCGTGGTGCTGGCCTTCGAGCGCGCCAGCCCGCGCCTCCGGGCAGAGCTCGAGGAGCGCTACGCGCCGCCAGCGCCGCTGCCGCCGGAGAACTGCGACCGCATCCGCGACATCCTCGACGAGCTGAAGGTCCACGAGGCCATCGAGCGCGAGATCGCGATGCACCGCGAGCGCGCGCTCCACGAGCTGCGCTCGGTCCGCGAGCTCGAGGCCGGGGACGCGGTCCGGCTGCTGGAGGGCCTGGTGGAGAGCGCCACCGGCGGTCCGACCCAAGGAGCCGCCACCGTCGCGTCAGACTTCGCTGTACCTCGCCGCCGGCGCTAGCCCCGGCCGCTCTCCAGGCGCTCCGGGCCGAAGGCGTCGGGCAGGAGCTCCCGTAGCGTCGTCGCCTTCCGCAGGCCCGTGGTCGTCGCGAGCACGACGCGCGTGTCGGGCGAGAACTCCCACAGCACCTGGCGGCAGGCGCCGCACGGAGACGGCAACTCGCTCCCGTCGATGACGATGGCGATGGCGTCGTAGTCCTTGGTGTCGCCGGCCGCGACGGCCGCGAAGACGGCGCACCGCTCGGCGCAGACGGTCAGCCCGTACGACGCGTTCTCCACGTTCGCTCCGGAGTGGATCCGGCCGCGCTTGGTGCGGATGGCCGCGCCCACCTTGTACTTCGAGTACGGCGCGTAGGCGCGCCCGCGCGCCAGCGCCGCGACCTTCACCAGCTGCTCGTCGCCGGGACCGGTCTCGGGGCTCACCGCTCGACGCTCTGCGGGCTGGGCACCGCGCGCACGACCCGCACCCGGCGGATGCGCCGGGCCTCGATGCTCTCGACGATGAAGCGGACGCCGTCGGTCCGTACCTCTTCGCCCGCCTTGGGCAGGCGGCCCAGCTCGTGGACGATGTACCCGCCCAGCGTGTCGTAGTCCTCGGAGTCCTCCAGGTCCAGCTCAAAGGCCTCGCGGACGTCCTCGAACGGCACCCGCGCGTCCATTAGCGCCTCGTTCTCGGAGACGGGGATCACCAGCTCCTGCTCCGCTTCGTACTCGTCGCGGATCTCGCCGACGATCTCTTCGACCAGGTCCTCGATCGTCACCAGCCCGGCCGTCCCGCCGTACTCGTCCACGACGATGGCCATGTGGATCTTGTCCCGCTGCATCTCGCGCAGCAGGTCGTCGATGCGCTTCGTCTCGGGGACGAAGTGCGCCGGGCGCAGGTACTGGCGCACCGAGACGTCCTTCTCGGCACGCGCGAGCCTGCGGAACAGGTCCTTCACGTAGAGGATCCCGATGATCTGGTCGGGGTTCTCGTCGAACACCGGGATGCGGGAGTGGCCTGCCTGCACCACCTGCTCGAGCACGCGCTCCCCGGGGGTCTCGACGTCGATCGCCCGGATGTCGGTGCGGGGGATCATGACGTCGTGCACGTGCTTGTCGCCGAGGGCGAACACGCCCTGGATCATGTCTCTCGCGCGCTCCTCGATCACGCCCTGCTCCTCGCCCGACTCGACCAGGGCCCGGATCTCGTCCTCGCTCACCACCGCCCCGCCCGAGGGCGTGGGCACCGCGCCGAACGGCTTGGTGATGGCCTGGGTCACGAGCAGGAGAGGCGCGACCAGGGGCCGCGTGATCCAACTGACGGCCTCGATCGGCACGGAGAGCGTCAGCAGAACGGCCTGGGCGTACCGCGCGCCGATGGCACGCGGGACGAAGAGCCCGAAGAGCATCGCGAAGAGGGACAGGACCAGCACCGTGACGACGACGGCCGTGACGTCGCTGACGATGGTGGTCACGCCGAAGAGGGAGAGGAACTCCGAGAGCCTGGGCGCGATGAAGGCCGCGGCTATCGCCGAGAAGGTGAAGACGACCAGGAACTCCATGACCTGGAGCGCCGAGAGGTAGTGCAGCGAGCGGTCGCCGATCGCGCGCGCCAGGCGACCGGCGCGGCCGCGGCGCTCGAGCTCGTCGCGGACGTGGGGGCGCCGGGTGACGTGGATGGCCGTCTCGCTCGCCGAGAGGAGCGCCAGAAGCACCACGAGGGCGAGCTCCGCGATGAGCAGCCGGACCAGCGCCTCCCCCATCAGGCTTTGGCCTTCTTGGGGCGCACGTACTTCTTGATGGCGCGCGCAGGCATCCCGACCGCGAGCATGCCGTCGGCGACGTCCTTCGTGACCACCGACCCCGCGCCCGTGGCGGCGCCGCGGCCCACCTTCACCGGGGCGCGCAGCAGCGTGTCGGACCCGATGAAGGCGTCGTCGCCGATCTCTGTCCGGTGCTTCTGCGCGCCGTCGTAGTTGAGGGTGATGGTCCCCGCGCCGATGTTCACGCCCTTGCCGACGGCGGCGTCGCCGACGTACGAGAAGTGGTGCATCTTGGTCCCGGCGCCCAGGCGGCTGGCCTTGACCTCGCCGAAGTTGCCCATCTCGACCCCGCGCTCGAGATGCGCCCCGGGCCGCAGGTGCGAGTACGGCCCCACGCGGACGTCGTCCTCGCACGTCGCGCCCTCGAGCACGGAGGCCTCCACCCGGCAGCCGGAGCCGAGCACGGTGTCGCGGAGGATCGCGTAAGGGCCCACCCGGCTGCCCGTGCCGATGCGCGTGCGACCCTCCAGCACGGTGCCGCGCTCGATGACGACGTCCGGCTCGATGGCCACGTCGGCATCGACGCTCGAAGAGACGGGGTCCACGAACGTGACGCCGGCGAGCATGTGCCGCTCGCGGATGCGCTCCCGCAGGACGGCGTCGGCGAGCGCGAGGTCGGCGCGCGTGTTCACGCCCAGGCCCTCCGCGGGGTCCTCGATGCGCAGTGCCGCGACGGTGCGGCCCTCGGCGCGGGCCAGCGCGACGATATCGGTGAGGAAGACCTCGCCGGTCTCGCTCGGGACGAGGCGCGGCACGGCGGTACGGAGCCAGCCGAGGTCGGCGGCGTAGGCGCCGAAGTTCGCCTCGGGTATGGCCCGTTCCTCGGGAGTGGCCACGGGGATCTCGACGATGCGATCGACGTCGCCGGAGGCGCCTCGGACGATCCGCCCGTACTCGTTGGCGCCGGCGTCACCGGTGAGGAGCGCCAGAACGGCCCCCCGCTCGGCGCGCAGGCGCTCGAGCCGCTCCAGCGTCGAAGGCCGGATGAGCACGGTGTCGCCGTAGACGATGTAGGCGCTGCCGCCCAGGTCCGGCACCGCCTCCAGAGCGGCGCGGACCGCGTCGCCGGTGCCGCGCGGAGGCCCCTGGAGGGCGACCGTGACCCCCTCGGGGACGACCGCACGGGCGGGCTCGCTCTCCCTGGACAGGACGACCACCGGGCGGGCTCCGGCGGCCTCGACCACTGCTAGGACGTGCGCCAGCAGGGGCCGCCCGGCGGCGGGGTGGAGCACCTTGCACGTCCGGGAGCGCATCCTCGTGCCGAGTCCGGCGGCCAGGACCAGCGCGGTGACGCGCGAGGTATCGGAGTCTTCGCTCACCTGGGGATGTGAATGCTAAGGCTTCGGCTGGGGCGGATGGATTCGAACCATCGGTCGGGGATCCAAAGTCCCCTGCCTTACCACTTGGCCACGCCCCAATACCTAGGAAAGTCTACGGTCGCACTCGTCCGAGCGGCCGTCTGACAGCGATCTGACAGCAAAAGTCAGCGAGCCGCTCCGAGGACCGCGTCGAGCTCGTCCGCTGCGCCGCGCTGCATCGTCGGGCTGACGTGCGAGTAGAGGTCCATGGTGATCGCGACCGAGCTGTGGCCGAGCATGTCGCTCGCGATCTTCGGGTGGCCGCCGCGGCCGAGCAGCAGGCTCGCCGCCGTGTGGCGTAGGTCGTGGAAGCGGATCCGCGGCAAGGCGGCACGCCGGAGCGCGGACTGGAACGTGTGCGTCACGCGAGTCCCGCGCATCGGCCGGCCCTCCGCGTTCGCGAACACGAGGTCGAGGCCCGTCCAGGTCCCGCCCGCGAAGAGACGCTCTTCGATCTGCCGCGCCCGGCGTCCCGCGTGTACGTGCATTTCGGGAAGCGACTACATCCGGTGAAGGCGGACCCGGCTCGAGCTCCTCGCCCCGCGACGCGCTGGGTCAGGACTCCCTCGCCGCAGCGCGGACACCGCTCCACCGTCCGCAGCGCACTCCCCTGACACTCGAACACTCGCCGCAAGGTTCAATAGTCAGAACGACGCTCGTCTTACTTCTGTACCCAGTCTGTATTCGACCTCGTGGTCTGAGATCCACCTCACAAACGTGGCGTTTTGATCTCTCTCCATACCGCCGCGAACGTTCAAGGTAACTCTCTCGGCGAGGGTTTCGGAGTCGACGATGAACAGCCCACACTTGCCCTCAAAACAAGCACCTTGATAGACGAAGTTGGTGCCGGTCGGCGAGAAGCCGATGAACCGTTCCCCGAGGTAGTAGAGGGTACTCAGGAAGTGGACGTTGCCGGTCGAGCGCAAGAAGATGCCAGCGGCTGTATCAGGCGACAAAGCAGCACTCTCGATGGTGACACCGATCTTCATGCCATCTGGAGAACCAACGACCGAAGCGAATCGAGTCTGGTCCCTGAAGGATGCCTTGTCCTCACAGAACATCCGGCGGTCAGGAGTGCGGCGGTTCGCTGCATCGCACAACTGGCTCTCGGTCCGGAACCAGTCAACGATCTGATCGTCATCGATGGCTAGCACCACCTGACCATCCACAACAACACTCTTCTGATCTCCGGACAGGACCGGCGTTCCCGACGACGTGGGGCCTGGCGATGTGACGGCAGTCGGCGACGCCGCGACGTAGAGCCTCACGGCAATATCGGAAAGCGAAGCGAGCCCAGGCGGCGCGAAGATCATGCGTTCGCCGCTGCCGTCACGCCGGACGTATCGGAGCTCGGTCCCGCGCGGCGGCAGTTCGCGTCGCACCTGGGCGTCCCGATGGACGTAGAGCAGGTGCGTCCCCGCCGCTGACCACTCCGCGAGCACCGGGTCGGCCTGGGCGGCGACGCGCTGCGTCGCTCCAGACAGCTCGTGGATGTGAAGCTCGTTCCCCGCAGAGCCTTCTCGGATGTAGAGGACCTCGTCGCGCGTCGGGTTCCAGCGAACGTGGCGGAGCCACCCGGAGCAGTTCCCTCTACTGGGCTCGCCGACAAGGGTGCGCTCAGGAGCACCGTCCGCGGTGAGTACGAACGTCCCGGGGCAGTTCCCCGTGTCCCTGAACGACCCGGCGATCCGTGGGGCAGCGCTCCGGAACGAGAGGCCACGGGCATCGCCGACGAACGAGTCGGAGCCGATGTGCGTCTGAGCTCCGGAGGTGATGTCGGTCAGCGTGAGCGTGGAGGAGGCGGAAGACCATGCGATCCGTCCATCGGAAGTCCACCCCCACAAATCGATGGACGGCCCAAGATGACCCGGTGCCGCAGGTATGACCTGACGGGCGCCGGTGCCGTCGACGTTGACGAGCCAGATCCCGTCGCTGGATCCGCTCCCCGACCTGACGTATGCGATCCGGTCCCCGTCGGGCGCCCATGCCTGCATGTCGTTGTCCGCGTCGTCCGATCCGACCATCCTGGTCCGGCCGGTCTCGAGCTCGACGATGAAGAGGCTCAGACGTTCCCCGCCCGATGAGCGTGGCCTGAGGACGGAGAGGACGACGCGCCGACCATCCGGTGAGAACTGATTCGCGAGCATGTGGTCGCCCCTGGCCCTGCCCGCCAGCGCTGCCGCGTTAACGTACCGGACGGCGAGGCGAGGCTCGCCGCCTGCGAGCGGGATCGCCCAGATCTCGGCGACGGCGCTCGGGGTCATCGTGATCTGGCCACCGTTCATGACGAACGCATATTCCCCGCACAGCTCACCGAGCGGATACGCCTCGATCCCTCCGGCGGGAGGGCCCGTCGGGATCGGGCTCGGCGCCACGCTCGCCGGCGGGCAGGCAGGAGCGCTCGCTACCGGCGGCGCCGAGTCGTCCGGCGTGCCGACGAACGCGCGGCGCTGCTCCAGCGCGCTCCCGACGACCAGTCCGATGAGCACGGCGAATGCGACCGCGGCGGGGATCAGGGCGAACGGCGCCCGGCGCCTGCGCAGCCGTGCCTCGACTCGGGTGAAGCTCGGCACGGCAAGCCTGCTCACCGGCCGACGCAGCGCACGCCGGACGAGCTCCTCGCGCTCGAGTTCCCCTCGTTCCTCTTCGGTCACGACCGACCTCCTCCCACCCGCTCGTACTCTCTGGCGAAGCGATCCCGTCCTCGAGCCAGACGCGACTTCACGGCTTCCTCCGTCAGGCCGTGCAGGCTGGCGATCTCCTTGCGCGAGAAGCCGCCGTCGTAGTGCAGGAGGAGGGTCGTCGCCTGCGCCAGCGGGAGCGCGCTGAGTGCGCGGTGAACGAGCTCCGTCTCGGGATCGTGCAGGGCGGCCGGGTCGACCTCACGGCCGCTGAACGGAACGAAGCGCAGGAGTACGCGGCGCCGGTGGCGATCGCGCGCGAGGTTCGTCGCGATCCGGAACAGCCAGGCGCGCGGCGAGCCGATGTCGCCTGCGCGCCCTCCGGTCCGAATCGCCCGGACGTACGTCTCCTGCATCAGCTCGCTCGCCTCCTCGCGCTCGCCCGTGAGTTTGACCAGGAAACGAAGGATCTCGTGGGCATGGTCGGCATAAAGCCGCTCCCAGTCGAAGGTCACGGCCCCTGCCTCCCAGTAGATGACTTCCCTCTGCACGCCCTCGTCATCAAAGACGAACGATCGGGGCAAACGGGGGCGACGGCGTGCGCATCAGCGTTCAATGTCGCGTCGATGGAAGCGCGGCCCCGGGGCAGATCAGGGCGACCCTGGTCGGTGCCTGAACTCATCGGGTCGCTGTCTGAACTCATGCGGGCCCCCGCGGGCGAAGAGCGCGTGACCCACCCGGATGTCAGGCCGCGGACTAGTCCTCGGGGCGCTTGCCGCGCCGGATCAGCTCGGCCACGCGCCGCCCACCCTTGCGGCCGAGAGCCGCGTAGCCCTCGCTGCCGAGCTGCGACTTGCGCGCCTCGCCGCCGCGCCGCCCGAGCTCGGAGTAGCCGGTGCGCCCGAGCTGCGTCTTGCGCGCCTCGCCGCCCTTGCGGCCGAGCTTGGCGTAGCCGTCGGGACCCAGCTGACCCTTGCGGGCCTGGCCCCCGCGACGGCCGATCTCCCGGTAGAAGTCGGAGCCGTGCTTGTCGGAGGTGTTCTTCCCGCCCCGCTGCCCGGCCTGCCGAACGTTCATCTCCCCGGGTGACGCCATGATCCGATCGTAGAGGGACAGCGCTCGCTCGCTTCGCCCTTCGAAGGGCGGCGCCGTTACCCAGATCGGGGCGCGACGCGGTACGGACGCGCCCGCAGTCCGGCGACCCGCAGCGACCGGGCCAGGCGGATGGCGTGCGCGCGATCGTCGGCCACCGCGAACATCGAAGGGCCGCTTCCGGAGAGCGCGAGGTGGATGCCGCGCGCCGTCGCGGCGGCTCGCGCCTCGGCGATGAGCGGGCAGACGCGCTCCGCGGCGGCGGTCAGGTCGTTGCGCAGCTGTGACCGGAGCGCCGCGGGATCGACCTCTCCACCCCGGAGCATTCGCGCGACGGCGTCAGTCGCGTCCGTGCGTCCGCGGTGCGCCGGGTCCAGGGCCGCGAACACTGCCGGCGTCGCCACGCGCACCGGGAGCGTGACGAGCGCGATCCAGAGCTCGCGCGACGGAGCCGGCAGCGCCTCGACCCGCTCCCCCCGCCCGCCGATCCGCGCGACCGGGTGACCCGCGGCGAAGAACGGGACGTCGGAGCCCACGGCCGCCCCCACGCTCGCGAGGTCGATGCCCCGGAGGCGCCACAGGTCTGCCAGCGCCCGCAGCACCGCTCCGGCGTCGCTCGACCCGCCGCCGAGGCCGGCCGCGACCGGGATCCGCTTGCGGACGTCGATGTGCGCGCGCGGCTCGCGGCCGCTCGCCGCCGCCAGGG
>JBOGTE010000012.1:0-27753 GCA_050692015.1 Candidatus Limnocylindria bacterium | reverse complement strand
GCGACGCCGCCGATCCCGCTGAGCGAGGGCTCGGCCACACCCATGACGAACGCGGCCGTGACCGCGGCATCGACAGCGTTGCCGCCCTCGCGGAGCACCGCGAGCGCCGCGTCGGCCGCCTCCGGGCGGTCCGCGGTCACCATCGCGTGCGCCGCGACGGCCTCGGTCTTCGAGATCGCCCACTGGCTGCGCGCCGGGTCGGGCATCGCCCGGAGGATAGGATCGTCGCCGCATGCGTGAGGGACCCGCGCCGGACGTCGTCATCGTCGGGGGTGGCGTCGTCGGCGCCTCGATCGCCTACCACCTCACGCAGCGGGGCCTGCGGAACGTCCTGGTGCTGGAGCGGGACACCTTCGGGTCCGGCTCCACGAGCCGCAACGCCGGCGGGATCCGCCAGCAGTTCTCAACGGAGATCAACGTCCGGCTGTCCCAGCGGTCCGTTCCGCGGCTCGAGCGGTTCCAGGACGAGTTCGGGATCGACATCCAGTTCCAGCAGGTCGGCTACCTGTTCCTGATCACCGACCAGCGGGACGTCGCGCCCTTCGAGCGCTCGCTCGCGCTGTGGGGCCGCCTGGGCGTGCCCGCGACGCGGCTGGACCGCGACGGAGTCAGGGCGGTCTTCCCGGAGATAGTCACGGACGACCTGCTGTTCGCGACCTTCTGCCCCAAGGACGGGCACGCCGACCCGGTCAGCATCCTGAACGGCTTCATCTCGCGCGCCCGCGCCGCCGGAGCCACGTTCCGCGAGAACGCCCGCGTCACGGGGATCGAGGCCGAGGCGGGCCGCGTGCGGGGCGTCCGGCTCGACGGCGGGCGGATACCGTGCGCGACGGTGGTCAACGCCGCGGGCGCCTGGGCCGCGGAGCTGGGCCGCATGGCCGGCCTGGACGTGCCCATCCGGCCTCTGCGCCGGCAGATCTTCGTGACCGCGCCGCTGGCCGAGCTGGCGCACCCGATCCCGCTCACGGTCGAGTTCGCGTCGAGCCTGTACATGCACCGTGAGTCGGGCGGCGTGCTGCTGGGCATGGCCGACCCGGCCGACGCCCCCGGCTACGTGGACAGCGTGAACTGGGACTTCATGCCGACCGTCGTGGAGCGGGGCCTGGCCCGGCTGCCGGTGCTGGAGAAGGCGTCGATCCGCGCCGCGTGGGCCGGGCTCTACGAGGACACGCCCGACAAGCACCCCATCCTGGGGGCCGTCGGGGGCCTGGACGGCTTCGTCATGGCCGCCGGGTTCTCGGGACACGGGGTGATGCACTCGCCCGCGACCGGGGAGCTCATCGCGGAGTTGATCGCCGACGGCCGGACGTCGCTCGACATCGGGCCGCTCGGCCTCTCGCGCTTCGAGCGTGGCGAGCTCGTGCCCGAGCACAACGTCATCTGATGAGCCTCCAGTTGATCTTCACGGTCCTGGCGCTGCTGCTGATCGCCGGCGCCGCGCTGCTGCTGATCGTGGTGGTGTTCCGCCACGAGCGCCAGCTCGCGAACCTCTCCCTGGCGCTGCTGCTCATGGCGCTCGCGATAGGGGTCTGGTGGACGTCCATCCGCACCCCGCTGCCCGTGCCGTAGCCGGCCCATATCCTCAGATGGTGAAGACACGCGAAGAGATCCGGCTGACGACCCTGTCGAGCTGCGCCGGCTGAGGCGCGAAGCTGGGCCCCGGCCCACTGGCGCAGGTCCTGCGCCCCCTCAGCGCCCAGCCGATGCCCGCGGAGCTCGTGGTCGGCCTCGAGGTCGCCGACGACGCCGCGGTCTACTCGGTCGCCCCCGACATGGCGATCGTGCAGACCGTGGACTTCTTCCCGCCGATCGTCGATGACGCCTACGCGTCCGGCCAGATCGGCGCCGCCAACGCGATGTCCGACGTCTACGCCATGGGCGGCGAGGTGCTGTTCGCGCTGAACATCGCGGCCTGGCCCGAGGAGGTGCCCATCGAGCAGCTCGAGGAGCTCTTCGCGGGCGCGGTGGACAAGGTGCGCGAGGCGGGCGGCGTCGTGGCCGGCGGACACACGGTGATCGACCGCGAGCCGAAGTTCGGCCAGTCCGTGACCGGGCGGGTCGATCCGCGGCGGATGCTGCTCAAGGCCGGCCTCCGGCCCGGCGACGAGCTTTGGCTGACCAAGCCCGTCGGCACGGGGATCCTGACCACGGCGCACAAGCGGCAGCAGATCTCCGTGGAGGACCTCGCCTCGGTCATCGCGAGCATGGTCGCCCTCAACCGCTCGGCGGCTCAGGCCGCGATCGCCGCCGGCCTGCACGCGGGCACCGACGTCACCGGGTTCGGCCTGGCCGGACACGCGCACGAGATGGCGGAGCGTTCGGGGGTGGAGGTCCGCATCGACGCGAGCGCCGTTCCGCTGCTGCCCGGTGCGCGCAAGCACGCGGAGGCAGGTGTGGACTTTGGTGGGATGCAGCGGAATCGGGAGCACTTTGTGGACGGCGGGCTCGTGCGCCTCGAGGGGCTCGACGAGGCGGCGGTACTGCTCATGATCGACCCGCAGACCTCGGGCGGCCTGCTGCTGGGCGTGCCGGCTGCGCACCGTGAGGCCTTCGAGCGGGAGCGCGCTGCCCGCGGCGTGACCGCCTGGCGCATCGGCGAGGTGCGCGAGGGCAGGGGAGTGGTCTTTACCGCGTAGCGCTGGAAATGAAGAACGCCGGCTCGTGCCGGCGCCTTCGACCGAAGCGATCGAGTAACCTACATGCTGACGGTGCCCGGGGGGGGATTTGAACCCCCACGCCCTTGCGGGCATCAGCCCCTCGAACTGACGCGGCTACCAGGTTACGCCACCCGGGCGGGTCATCACATGATACCGAGCCGGCGGGTACGCGGTCCAGGATCCAGGTGTCATCCGACACGAGCAGGCGAGCCCCGGATCGGATCAGGCCGCGCTCGAATGCGAACCGCGGCTTTGCGCGATCGCACCGAGGGTCACCTGGCACACTCAGCATCCCCTTCATGTCGCTCATCCACCGGTGCCCCCGCTGCCGGGCCGAAGACATCTCCGCCGACGCGCACCCGGTCCGCGTCATCCGCGGCGACCGGACCGAGGTGGTGCCCGTCTGCCGCGGCTGCTACCGCGCCGCGGAGCTCCAGTACCGCCTCGCATGCGATACCGCTGGGGTCCCGTACGGGCCGCTCCCGATCCGCGAGGGGCTCCACGCCCTGGCCGGCTTCTACGAGCGGCGCCTCGCCGCGCTCGAGGACCCGGACCTCCTCCTTGAGGACGACCAGCGGGCCGCCACGAAGGCGCCCGTTCAGGCCGCGCTCGAGGACGTCAGGCGCCGGCTGGCCATCGAGCCGGTACGCGACGCGTAGCTGGAGGCGCAGTACGCGGACGCGGGCACGCTTCCCTGCTCGCCGCTGTGGACAACAGCCTTGACCGCGGGGAGATGCTTGTCCCCGGGAGCGGCAGGCGGACCTCCACGCGTGGAGGTGATCACATGTACACGAAGGCGAAGGACATCAGTCTGGTCCTCGAGGACCGCCCCGGGATCTTGGCGAAGGTGACCGAAGCGCTCGCCACCGCGGGCGTCAACATCGACGGCTTCTCGGGGGCGTCCGAATGCGACAGCACGTTCCACTTCCTCTTCATCAAGGACGCCGACAAGGCACGCCGCGCGATCGAGGCCGGCGGGTGGAAGGTGAAGCAGGAGCGCGACGTTGCGCTCGTCGACGTCGAGGACCGTCCCGGGACGGCAGCCGCCGAGCTGAAGAAGATCTCTCAGCAGGAGCTGAACGTGGATCTTCTGTACCTGGCGACGCACAACCGCATGGTCATCGGGGGGCAGGAATTCCCGCGCATCTGGGAAGCGCTCTCCGGTGAGACACAGAAGGTCGCGCGCTAACAAGTTCGCCCGCCGCTCCCTGCGCTCTTTAGGGCGGTAGTCTCCGACCATGACGGCGGTCCGGCCCGATCCGGTCCTGCTATGGCCGACCTACACGCTCTTCCCGCTGGCGGCGCTCTCGATACTCGTCTTCGGAGCCGCGGGCGGCGACCCGGCGATGAGCGCTATCGGGATCGCGCTGCTGGCCGTCAACGCGGTCTTCGTCGTGAATCAGCTGTACGGCACGTGGGTGGGCATCGAGGGCGACGAGATCGTCCACCAGACCTGGTTCGGCCTGGGCGGATCGCGCGTACCCGTCGGCGCGGTCCAGCGGGTCGATGCCAAGCGGTACGCGGGCGGCCACGGGGGCTGGTCGGCCCCGCACTTCGTGGTGCGTGGCCGCGATGAAGTGGTGCGCGTGAACACCAAGGCCTACCGGCTAGGCGCCTTCGTGCCGCTGCTCGAGCGCATCCGCTCCGCGAACCCGCGCGTCGAGCTCGACGACTTCTGGAGCCGCGTCGCGAGCGGCGAGGATGTGTCCAAGGAGGTCACCGTCACGCCGAAGAGCCGCTTCTAGTCGCGCTACAGAGTGAAGCGGCCGTCCCAGATGCGCAGCCACCCTCCGATCACGCCCGCTCCGAGCAGACTGAGGCCAGCCAACACCGCGACCGCGGCGAACGCCAGGTCCCCCTTCGTCACCGGCAGCTCGCGCAAGTACGTCCGCCGGCGCGCCGCCGCGAACCCGCGCGCGTCCATGGCGATGGCGATGCGTGTCGCACGGCGGGCTGCGGTCACGAACAACGGCACCATCGCGCCGGCGCGCCGCCGCAGCCGCTCTCCCGCCGACGCGGGCGCAAGCTCGCCACGGACGCGTCGGGCGAGCTCGATCCGTCCGAGCTCTTCGCGGAAGAAGGGCAGGAAGCGGTATGCCGCCAGGAGCGGGTAGCCGATGCGGAATGGGAGTCGCCCGTTCTGGATGAGGCTGACGACCAGGCGGGTCGGATCGGTCGTGAGCACGAACGTCACGGAGATCGCCCCGATCGCAAGCCCGCGTAGGCCGATGGCCACGCCGAAGAGCAGGCCGGACAGCGTGAGCCGCATCGGACCCAGGCTCCACAGCACCGAGGCGGGATCCGCGACGCGGCTGAACAGCGCGTACGTCCACACGAAGCCCAGAGCGACCAGCACGAGCGGAGCCAGGGCACGCGCGTACGTTCCGGCGGGGATCCGTCCGAAGATGGTGCCCGCGCCGACCGTCCCCGCCAGGACGAGCAGCGGCGTGACCGGATCAATGACGGCGAGTAGCAGCAGCGAGAGCACAAGGGCGACGGCGAGCTTGACGGTAGGATCGCGCGCACCGAGATAGCTCCGCGTATTCATCGGCGCAAGTGCGACAGCGAGCGCTCTAGAGCGGCCGATCCGATGATCGGCGGGATGTCGGCGCGCTGGCGTCGCGCCGCCTGGAAGGCGCGCGCGACGGGCGGCGGCTCGAGCCCGCACGCCGACAGGACGTCCGGCCGGCCGAACAGCTCCGCTGGAGTGCCATCTAGCAGAACGCGTCCGTCGGTCATCGCCAGCACGCGCTCGGCGTGGTCGGCGACGAGCGCGAGGTCGTGCGTGATGACGACGATGGTCCGTCCCTGCCGGTTCAGCTCCGCCAGCAGCGAGAGCAGCGCCTCGCTGTGGCGGCGATCCTGACCGAAGGTGGGCTCGTCCAGGATGAGCGCCTCGGGGTCGGTCGCGAGAGCGGTCGCCACCGAGAGCCTGCGCTTCTGCCCGTGGCTGAGAGTGTGCGGCTCGGCCAGTGCGAGCGCCGCGAGGCCGACCCGGTCGAGCTCCTCGTCGGCTCGGCGACGCGCCGAGTCGGCAGCCAGACCGCGGACGCCGAGGCCGAACGCCACCTCCTCGCGTGCTGTGCGCGCGACGAACTGGTGCTCCGGGTACTGGAACACGTACGCGATCCGAGCGCGGACCTCGGTGGGATCGGTCGCACGCAGGTCTCGGCCGTCGAGCTCGACCGCGCCCGTCGTGGGCGTTAGCGCCCCCGCGAGCAGCAGCCCCAGGGTGCTTTTGCCGGCGGCGTTGCGGCCCACCACGGCGACGAGCTCGCCCGCGCCGATGGTCGCCGAGACATTCTGGAGCGCGGCAGGCGCCGCACTCCCGTAGCGGTAGGTCACCCCGCGCGCGGCGAGCAGGGCACGTCCTCCACTCGCGGTCCGGCGCGTCGGGTCAGGGAGGGAGCGTGGCAAGCGTTCGACGAGAACGTCCGCCGCCTCCTCTACGGTGCGCGGAGGGGTCGATGCGCCGACGGCGCGTCCCAGCCGGGTCAGTTGCGGGACCCACACGCCGAGCGCGTCGAGGATCGGCGCGTGCGGGCCGAAGATCGTGTGGGGTGGCCCCTCCAGGGCCAGCCCGCCGCCCTCGTCGAGGACCGCGACACGGTCGATGAGCGGGATGATCTCGTCGAGGCGATGTTCGATGACGAGAAGCGAGCGCCGGCGATCGGCCGCCACGCGGGCGAGGGTGTCGTTCACGACCCTCGCGCCGAGCGGGTCGAGGTTCGCGGTCGGCTCGTCGAGCACCAGCCCCGCCGGGGCCGCGGCCATGACCGCCGCGATGGCCACCCGCTGCTTCGTGCCGCCGGAGAGCTGGTCCAGGCGCTCGGGGGTGCGGTCCGTGTCCAGGCCGAGCAGGCTCCGCACCGCTCGGATGCGCGACGTCATTTCGGCGCGCGGGAGGGCTCTGTTCTCGAGGCCGAACGCGATCTCATCCTCGATCTCGAGCATGACCATCTGCGTCTCGGGGTCCTGGAAGACGACACCGACCGTCCGCGTCGTGTCCGCAAGGGCCGTGGAGCGCGTGTCGCGTCCATCGACGACGACGCGTCCCGCCTCCCAGTGGACCTCGACGGCGTGGGGGATGACCCCATTCAGGCAGAGGGCCAGCGTGCTCTTGCCGCTGCCGCTCGGGCCGAGCAGGAGAAGACGCTCTCCTTGTTCCCAGCGGAGCGCGAGATCGCGGAGGGCGGGGCCGCGCCGCCCCACGTGCCGCACGGTGAGACCATCGATCTGCGCGAAGGGCGCGCTCAGATCTCTCTCGCGCGCTCCCGGCCGACTGGGAAGTAGTTGAGCGACCCCGTCGCGGCGACGAGGTCGGCGAGGACCTTAGCTCCGATCCCCGCGAGGACGCCGCTCGCTAGGCGGATGACGACGAGGACGACCAGCAGGGCGGGGTCCAGGGTGAAGTAGCCGAGCCGGAACCAGTTCCAGGGCAGCGCCACCAGGGCTGTCACGGCCCCCGCGGTCGCCATCGTCGCCCGGTCCCAGCGCCTGTATCCGGTAGCGGCGAAGACCATCTCCGCGCCGATCGCCTGCATCATCCCAGTGACGAGGAGGATCGGCCCTGCGGGGGCGCCGAGCAGCACCTCCGCCAGTGCCGCCAGCGTATTCGCGAGGAAGGCGGCGCCCGGCCGGCGAACGATGTAGGCGCCGAGGAGCCCCGCGACGAACCACATCCCGAAGACGAGCTCCTGCCCCGGCTGCGCCGCGATGGGGGCGATCCACAGGTAGGGCTGAAGCCATGCCCAGTACACGGCACCGAAGACGACAGCGATGACCGCGAGGAGGACGAGGTCCTGCGTCCTCCACGCTGATCGGGCTGGAGCGTCCTGGCTGCGTTGAAGGAGTGCCCCGAGCGCGAGAGCGATGAAGCCGCCGATCGTCAGGTAGACGCCGATCCCGAGGCCGACGAACTCTCCGGCACCGAGCGCTTGCGCGACCGCCGCGCGGACCTGCGTGTCGGTGCGGACCACCCCCGGCGCGAAGTCGATGCCGGGGGTGCCACCCAGGGCGGCGCTGCCGAGGAAGAGGAGCGCGAGGCCCGCCCCTCCGACGGCGGCCGCGGCGGCCCACATTCGCAGCCGGGCCTCGAGGGGGCCGTCCGCCGCGCGCAGCGTGCTCGCCAGGACGAACGCTCCGCTCAGCACGGCGAGCAGCGGAACGAGGTAGAGGGCGACGTCGAAGCCCTTGATCCCTCCCGCCTGGGTGGCGGCGCTCTGCGGGCCCAGCGCGGCGGCGAGCTGGGCGGCGCTGAAGGAGGCGGCCTCGTAGTTCGCCCACGGCAGGAAGAACGCGACCAGCGCGACCAGGGCGCCGAGCATCGCGACGAGGCGTCCGAGCGTGAATGCGGGCCTCATCGTTCATCCCCCCGAGGGGTAGGACTGTTGGCCGACAGCACCAGGTGCGCCGTGACGTGAGCGCTGGTGCGGCACGAGTCGTCGAACGCCCGACGAATGGTCTCGAGGACATGGCCGAGGTCGCCGCGCAGATGGGACACGAAGTGACGCCCGGCCTCGTGGATGCCCGCCTGCTTGGTGAGCGCGATCGCGCGGTAGATGGCGTCCATGTAGCCGGGCACGCCGAGCGGGTAGAGAGACCACTGACAGCTCACGTCGATCCCGGTGCCGCGTGCGCTCGGGCCCGTCCGCGTGTTCTGAACCGTGGGCCGCTCCGGTGAGGCCTCCGCCGGCTCGCACACTTCCTCGCCTGGGCAGCCATGGGACAGCAGCGCGGTCATGACGACGTGCTCACCGCCGCGCGCGGCCGTCGCGAAGATGCGCTCGAGGCTCGCGAAGATCGCGTCGCGGTCCCCGCCGATGAAGGTGCTGACGTCGTCCGTGTCGATCTCGAGGTTCCCCTCCTGCAGCCCTTCGATCGCCGCGAGGACGACCGGAACGTAGTGATCGGTCATCGGGTAGAGGGAGAACCGCGCTCCGAAGAAGCCGGATGGCCGTTCGCTCGTCACTGCTTTCCTCCGCCGGTCCGAACCGGATCAGGTTCCAAGGGTCAGTGGCTCGGTGCCACCTCTCAGCGCCCCGTACGGCGCACCCCCAGCAGGCCGCTCTGCGGCCAAGTCCATTTTACGCCGGCGTGGCGGCCGCGCTCCACCCTTGAGATGGCGGTCTCCCTGGAGCAGCGCTTCTAGCCCGAGCGGCCGCGCTCCATCCGCATCCGGCGATGTTCGACCGCCGTGCAGCGGTCCCAGACCACCTTCATCCCGGCCTGCTCGGCGCGCTCGGCGGCGGCGACGTTCTGCAGGTCGAGCTGGAACCAGATGGCCGGGACGCCGGCGGCGATGGCGTCGTCCACCGTCTCGTCCAGGAACTCGCCGCGGCGGAAGACGTCCACGAGGTCGATCGACACGTCCTTCGGGATGTCGGTGAGGCGGTCGTACGAGCGCTCGCCGTCCACCTCGCGACCGCGCAGGCGCGGGTTCACGGGGATGGTCCGGTAGCCCTGGGAGCGCAGGTACGAGGAGACCGAGGTCACCGGACGATGCGGCTTGTCGCTGTACCCGACCACCGCGATGGTGCGGGCGCCGGAGAGCAGCCGGTCGGCCAGACCCGGTTCGTTCAATGCTCCCACATCAACCTATCGACGAACAGTCTTGTTCCGATGCGCCGTCACGGCGCATGATCGCATCGCCATGCCACCCCGCGCACCCGTCGTCTGGACGACCTCGCCGGCCCGAGGCGAGCGCATCCGCCGCAGGCTGGACGAGCGCCATCGCGACCTGTCCGCGGATGCGAAGGTCACCGCCGCCCGCTACCGCGGATCCCGTGCCGCGCGGACCTCGTCCGAGCTGCTGGCCCTGCGCGGCGACTTCCTGGCCTCGCTCGGCCGCCTGGCGGCGTTCGAGGCGGCGAGCCTGACGCTCTCCGGCTGCCGCTTCGAGCTGCAGATGCGCGCCTACGCCGACGACCTCTCCCGCGACTACTTCGACCTCTGGCAGCTGCTGGCGCGCCGGGGCGCGGAGCCGCGGGCCGAGGACGAGCGCGGGAGCGAGCGCCTCGACTACTTCGCCGTCCAGCTGGGCCGCCTGGAGGGCATGGCCGACGCGCTGACGATCGCGGGGCGCAACGTGCGGCTCTTCCCGCCGCCCAACGTTTCCTGGCAGTCGGTGTCGTAGCGCTCGTACACTGGAGCCTCGCGGGCAACTAGCTCAGCTGGTCAGAGCGTCTCCTTTACACGGAGAAGGTCCTCGGTTCGAACCCGAGGTTGCCCACAGCGGCGACTACGCGGCCTGCGCCCAATCGGGCAGGTCATCGCGAAGTGCGGCAGCTGCCGGCACAACGACCCCGAGCACTACGGCGGCCGCGGGCCCTGCAAGATCTGTGAGGACCGATCGCCAGGCGTTCAGGACGGCGGCCGCGGCGGTGGTCGCGTGAGCCGGCTAGGCCAGCGGTCGCGTGATCACGCCGTAGACGTGCCCGCACTGGTTGCACGACACCGGCGCGATGAGGATGCGAACAGCGTCGACCACGACCTCCTCGCCGCCGCCGACGATCCGGCCGCTCCAAGTGTGTCCGTTCGGGCATTTCGGTCCCAATCTGTCCTCCTCTGCGGCCATCCGGCCGCCCTGGTAGAAGTATCGCGAGGAGCGCGATGAGCTGGCCGACGGTCGCGCCATCGACGTCGAGCTTCGGTCCGGTGGACGCGAGGCTGAAGCTCGAGGCCCGCGTCCGGCGATGGTGGTCCCGGCCTGCGAGCGGTGCGGAGGGGTCGCGCCATGGAGCTGCTCGCTCTGTCGGGAGCTGCTCGCTCTGTCGGGAGCCGCCCTGCTCCCAGGAGTGCCTAGAGCACCACGGAGAGGCGTGTACCAGTTAGGCGGCCGGGGGGAGGGATGCCGCGGGAAGGCACCCGCTGGAGAGCCAAACGCCCCCTCTTGGTGAGATAAAGTCCTGAGGCCCCAGGCGGATAGCGAGGCCGCTCTCGGTCTCCCTCTTCCGCGCGGAATTTCTGTCTCGCCGGAAGGGGGCGGCGCGGGGGCTTTCTCCGCTCCGATCCTAACGAGGGCTGTCTACGGGCTGCACCACGCTGTCCGCACCCGCTCTAGGCTCCGCGAGCAAGTGCGTTCCCAGTTGGAGCAGGACCCGCGGCGGTGCCCCTCTGACGGTGAGGTTTTGCTCGCTCACGGTCCGGCGCGCGGTTACGCGGGAACCTTCACGTGCCTGAAATGCCGGCAGCGCTATGTTGTGGACGACCAGGGAGTCCTCGGCGCCGACTGGTCGGCGACGTTCCCGATCCGCGACACGACGTCCGCAGTCAGGTGGGCGAACCTCGGCGCGAGCCTTGCCAACTTCGAGACGAGTACAGGCGACTTTGGTGACCGCATCTCCCGGCTCGAGCAGAGCCTCGCTGCCCTCTACGCGAGTCCGCAGCCTGTGAGTCCGACGACGATCGAGCTCTTGCAGCGCGACGCGACCGGTGCGCTCGAAAGCGCGCGCGGAGCGACCCGCGCCGCCGATCAAGTGCGAAAGGACGTACGCGAGCTGAGGTCCACGATTGAGGAGCTCAATCTCGTCACGCTGCGCGCTCGCGTTGCCGAGATCGAGAGATGGATTTCGAACCACGCGAGTGATCCACACCAGCACGAGACGAGGCAGGACGTCTGAGCGACGCCGCATTCGCACTCGCCGGGGCCGTCGTCGGCTATTTGCTGAAGATCGCCGAGGGCTGGCTCAGCGATGCTCGAAGTGCGCGACGGGACCGCGCGGATCGCGGAAACGAGTTCCAACGCGCGACGCTCCTCGAACTCCAGGAGGCGATGGCCGACCTCGTGCGTGCGGCCGGCGAGATTCAGCACTTCGACACGATGCAGCTCCGGAGGACCGGCCAGAGGACGCAGCTGCCCGAGGGCATGAGCGATCGAGACTTCCAGGCGAGGCGCCGCCTGTCGATGTTGCGGGAGCGCGTGCTCGACGATGAGCTGCGACACCTCGTTGAGGAGCTCAGCACGGCCACGATCGAGGTCGAGAAAGTCGCGTGGATGCGAGGATCTGAGACCAGGTCGGACGAGCAGATGCTCGCAGTGGTCGCCGCCCTAGATCGCGCGAACGCACGTCTGGGGGTCGTGCTACGGGACCTGTACTAACGCGCTCCGCGCGCAGCGTCTAACTGCGCCGACAGCGCTTGCGCCGAGGGCTCGGCATGCTTTGGAGAGCGCATGGAAGCACAGCGCTCGCGTGAGGCTCCTTTACACGGAGAAGGTCAGAGGTTCGAACCCTCTGTTGCTCACAGAGGCGAGTTTTCGCCCGTTCTAGGGCACAGACGGCTCGTACGGTCGGACCGCACGGAGCACAGCGCTCGCGGAGCATCTAATCGGTGCTTCCGGAAGGAGCGGCCCGACGGCCTTGGCAACGGAGGCGATCCCGGCGCCTGCGCCCACGGCGGCCTCGGTCGGGGAGATCAGCACGCTCGCCCTGTCCTGGCGGCGCGCGCTCCGCGCGCAGAACAAGAGCCCCCGCACCGTCGTCGGCTACCTTGAGGGCGTCCGGCTCTTCGATGAGTACCTCGAGCCATGGGCATGCCGCGGGGCGTCACGGCCATCCGGCGGGAGCACGTCGAGGCGTTCGTCGCGGAGCAGTTCGAGCGCTGGACGGCCTCGACCGCGGCGACGCGCTATCGCTCGCTGCAGGAGCTCTTCCGCTTCCTGGTGATCGACACACTGCCGGCGCGCCTACGGGAAGATGCTTCTCGCGCCAGGTGGCCGCAGTCTCGCCGTTGGGATCGAGCGGCACTCGCGGCTGCACGACCCGATCTGCTCGTCGCGTTAGGCTGCCGGGATCGACGACGTCATTCGGGTCCTGCTCGCCGGCGGGGCGCTCGTGTTCCTCGGTAACCTCATTCAGATTTTCGCCCAGGGAAGGGCGCAGTCGGCCGCGCGTCGGCATGAGCTCTCGGTCGCCGACCGACGGGATCAGCGCGAACGTCGCGACCAGACCCTAGCTCGGCTGCGAGAGTTGTACGTCGAAGCGCTGGACGTGGCCCTTGCCGCTACCCCCACCACGCTCGGGCTGCGGGTCTCGTCCGAGAAGGCCGAGACGATCGGTGAGTGGGAGGACCGCCGCGACGCGCTCGCCGCCCGCACGAACGCGGTGCGGTCTCGACTCGTACTGGAGACTGACGCGAAGGCCGACGAGATTCTCGGCGAGCTCGTGGGAGTCGTGAACGGCTCGAAGGTCTATGAGATGGAGGCCGCGGAGGCGCGCGAGAGTCCTGAACGGCTTCCGCCCGGCGAACTCGCGAAGCAGGCACAGCAGGTTCGCGAGGCATACCGACGACTGGGCGCGCTCTGTCGGGAGCACCTTGAGGCGCTCGAGGTGAACGGCCGTGAGATCGTGAGGACTCGTCCGCCCGACGAGACCTAGCAGTCCCGGGGTGACGAGCGCTGCAGCGCTAGTCTTGCGCGCGCGATGAGCGAGGGTAGGGATGGCGGCATAGGCCCCTGGTTCGTCTACATGGCGATCGATGACGGCGCGACTCTCATCGCGGCGCCCGAAGACACTCCGTTCCTGGCGCATGACCTCGCGGTGGTCGGTGTTCGACGCATCCCGCATGTGATTGGACGCGGCGAGACCCGCGAAGCCGCTGAGGCCGACGCGCGCCGCCAGCTCGGCCGGCGGTGACGGCGGACCTCGTCGCATCGGTCGGTCTCGGCCTCGACATCATCGGTGCGGTGTTTGTCGTCCGTAACCTGTTCTGGATCTCGGACGATGAGCTCGCGCGCGCAGCGGACAGAGTCGGCGTCTACGGGGGGCCGAACGTCAAGGGTGCGCCGCAGGTCTTTCCGCGGGCGGCGCTCCTCGCGCTGTTCCGGGCGAGCCGACGCGACGCGCGGATCGGCGCGCTGCTGCTCATCGCGGGTTTCGGGGCCCAGCTCGTGGCGCGCTGGCTCTAGGCCGGATATGCAGCGCGCTCGGCCGAAGTGCCCTCGATGCCAGACACCCTTTCCGTCAACGCCTGAGGTGGACCGCTGGCTTGAGCGGAACGAGGTCGAGGGGTGGGACCGCTTCACGATGGTCTGCACCGGCTGCGGGTCGTCGGCCGAGATCCAGGGCACGCGCGTCCCAGTGCCGCGCTCGCGTCTCACGAGCGGGGCGCTGCGCTGCCACAACTGCCGCACGCCGGTCCGTGCCGACCAGATGAGACCGCTGGCTCCCGAGAAGCCGCGCGGGCTGGTCGGTCGCTGTGGTGAGTGTCGGACGTGGCTGCTACTCGAGCTCGCAGAGGATGCCTGAGCGCCGGTTCTCACGGCTTCATCGAGGTCACGACGACCAGGCTAAGTGTCGCGAGCGTGTAGACGACGGTGGCGCCCGCGAGGATCGTCGTCAGAGTGCGAAGCCCGCGCGCATGTCGGTCAGCGGCACGGCGGTCGAGCTCGCGAAGGTAGTCGTTCGCGCTCCACTGGACCCGAGTCACCTCGCGCCGGAGCGCCGCGCGGATCTCGTCGTCGCCGAGGTCGATCAGTGCCATCGCGTACCTCCCTGGGCGGCAGCATCTAACTGAGCCGCCATCACTTACGCGCTTTGCGCGAATGCTGTGGGAGTTCGCGCGGAAGCACAGCGCTCCGAGTTGGCTCCTTTACACGGAGAAGGTCAGAGGTTCGAACACTCTGTTGCCCGCCGATCGCCACCAGGCCGACCGACATAGCGGCCGGCCGGCTGCTAGGCTCCTCGCCTTGCTGAGGTCGGTCTTCGTCCTGCTCACGGTCCTCGTAGCCGCCTGCGGCGGTGGCGCCGCGCCCGCGAGCGCCCCGAGCGCTCCGGGAGCGACAGCCGCGACGAGCGAGAGCGCCGCACCTCCGGCTGCCGCAGCCACCGCAGCGCCGGCCCAGGCCGACGCGGGACCGAGCTTCCTTGACATCCTCCAGAGCGGGAAGCTCGCCAGCTACAAAATTTCATACAAGATGACGACCACGGGCACGGGCCAGGACGCGGGCGCATCGCTCGAGCAGACCTGGTACTTCAAGCCGCCGAACACGCGCCTCGACATGTCGATGGACGCGTCGAGCGGCGGTAAGATCTCGATGTTCATGCTCGAGACCGGGACGTTCATGTGCACTGAGGCATCGGGACAGAACTCCTGCCTCCAAGTGCCGGGTGAGGCGGCCGCTGGCCAGAACATGGGCTTCGACATCCAGAGCTCGTTCCAGGACGACCCCACCGCGTTCAACGCGACCACGAGGGAAGAGCGGACGATCGCCGGCCAGCAGGCCCACTGCTACGTGATCGCGGGGACCCCGATCTCTGGATTCACCTCCGGGACCTTCTGCTACACGCGGACCGGGATCCCGCTCCTCAGCGAGTGGGACGCCCAGGGTTCGAGCTTCAAGATGGAAGCGACCAGCTTCAGCGCGGACGTCCCCGACAGCGACTTCGAGCTCCCCGCGGAGCCCGCCAGCTACTAGGCGCCGCCGATGTCATTTGCCGACCCCTACGCCACCCTTGGCGTAGATCCAGGTGCCTCAGATGCTGAAGTCCGGCAGGGCTACGCCAGGCAGATGATCCGGCTACAGGCCGTCGATGCCCCTGCATCGCAGATCGAAGCCGTGAAGTCGGCGTTCAACGTCCTCTCCGACCCAGGGGCGCGTGCTGCATACGACGAGACCCAGGGCGTCGTTAGCGCGACCGCGCTCGACGTGGGGATAGCGCCCGAAGTGCAAAGGGAGATCGCGCGGGGCCAGGCCATCCGTGGCGGGCTCTGGCTTGCAGGCGGCGGCGTCGTCACTGCGGCCACCTACGCGGCGACACCGCCCGGTGGTACGTACTTCCTCGCATGGGGCCCTGTGCTGTTCGGTGGATTCCAGTTCCTGCGTGGTATCTCGGCGTACTTGGGAGCAGACGGCACCACGTCGCGAGTGCGTGATCTGCTGCCGGTGCTCCTGCTCGCGGTGGTCGGGCTCGGCTCGGCCGGCTACGTGGGTTTGAGCGAATCGGGCGCTATAGGGCCAAGTGCAACGGTCGCTGAGTGGAACCAGGCGGTGGACCGGGCTGACGCCAAGATCGCCGAAGCGACAGTCCTCATGACGGCCGTCTTCGAGAGGACAGGAGCATGGTCGGCTCAGGACTCGACGGACATGTCGCGCGTGGCGTCGCTATACGCGGAGGCAGCAGCGATCGTGGAGACTGCGCCGACCTCGGCGACGCTCGCCTGGTACCAGCAGGGGATCGTAGGTAACTACAGGACGGCGGTCGCCATCGCTCGGGAGCTCGCGAGCATATCGTCCGCGACCACGGAGGCCCAGTTCCAGTCGATGTTGGACCGATGGGACGCGAACGGTCGGGTGTTCGACGAACTTAACGCACGCTACGAGCGGGAGACGTCAGCCCGATAGGCCGTTTCGGACCGCTGGCGCGGAACCGAAAGCCGTCCTCGACGTTATGTCGGTGAGGCCTGCTCGAGGAGGCTCCCAATGGGACGTGCGCGTGCCACTTCCGCGCTAGCGCTGTCGGCGCTGCTTGCCGTCGGATGCAGCGGTCCAGCCGCCGCGGCCGCGACGGTCCGATCCGACGCGCCGCGCGCCGCCGCCAGCAAAGTCGCAGGCATGACTGCGGCGACCGCTCTCGAGGCGTTCGCCTCCGACCTGTACGGCGTACTCGCGCGCGAGCCGGGCAACGTCGTCTTCTCCCCGTACAGCGCCGCCGTGGCCCTCGCCATGACGCGGGCCGGCGCCGTTGGCAAGACGGCCCAGCAGATGGATCTGGTCCTTCACGCGTCCGCAGCGGACGATCTCCACGCCGGGTTCAATGCCCTCGACCAGTCGCTGGCCCAGCGCTCCGGCGAGTTCCGGATGAACGAGGGGACCTACAAGCTGGAGCTGTCCACGGCCAACCAGCTGTTCGGACAGCGCGGCTACGCCTTCGAGGCCGCGTTCCTGGACGTGCTCGCGAGCCAGTACGGCGCGGGAATGAAGCTGGTCGACTACAAGGAAGAGGCGGCGCGCGAGCAGGCCCGCGCGGCCACCAACGACTGGGTCTCAGAACGGACCCGCGATCGGATCCCAGAGTTGATCCGCGAAGGCGTCCTCACGCACCTGACGCGCTTGGTCCTGACCAACGCGATCTACCTGAACGCCAGGTGGGTCAAGCCATTCGCCGCCGGCGCCACCGTCAGCGCGCCGTTCCACCGGCTGGATGGCAGCGAGACCGAGGCGCAGCTGATGCTGCTGGATTCCCGCATCAACTACGGCCGCGGCGCCGGTTTCCAGGCGGTGCGGCTCCCGTACCTGGGCGGTCTCTCGATGATCGCGATCGTGCCGGACGCGGGTGGCTTCGCAGGCTTCGAAGAGAGCCTGCGCGATGGATCGCGGCTGCACGGGGTCATCGCGAGCCTGGGGGACGCGCAAGTGAAGCTTCGTATGCCGCGGTTCGAGTTCCGCAGCCAGGCCGCGCTCAAGCCCGCGCTCAGCGAGCTCGGGATGCCGATCGCGTTCACCGATGACGCCGACTTCTCGGGCATGAGCCCAGCGGGTCGTGACCTGCGCATCGCCGATGTCGTCCACGAGGCCTTCATCAAGGTCGATGAGGAGGGCACGGAGGCGGCCGCGGCGACGGCGGTCATCGTGGAGGCGGTATCGGCGCCACTCGTGAGCGCGGAGCTCACCATCGACCGACCTTTCCTCTTCTTGATCCGCGACGACGCCACCGGCACGCTGATCTTCATGGGACGGGTGCTCGATCCGAGCTAGGCGACGCCTAGCTCGCGGCGGCGGTGACCACCGCGAGGACGAAGCCGTCGTAGCCCTTGGTCCCCACCGTCTGGATCGCCGTGGCCGAGAGGCGCTTCTCCTTCGCGATCCGCTCGTACGTCCGCCGCGTAGCCCGAACGCTCTCGTCCTCGCTCGTGGCGTCGGCGATCCTGCCACCGCGGACCATGTTGTCGAACACCAGCACGGTGCCCTTCCGTGAGAGCTTGAGCGCCCACTCGAGGTACGTCGGGTACCCCGGCTTGTCCGCGTCGATGAAGACGAGGTCGAACGGCCCCTGACCCTCGGCCGCGAGCTTTGCCAGCGTGTCGGCGGCGGGGCCGACCCGCACCTCCGCGACGCTGGCCAGGCCGGCGCGGGCGAGGTTCGCGGTGGCCACGTCCGCGTGCTTCCGGTCGAGCTCGAGCGTGACCAAGCGGCCGTCCGGGGGCAGCGCGCGGGCCAGCCACGTCGCGCTGTAGCCGCCCAGGGTCCCGACTTCTAAAATGCGGCGCGCGCCGGTCATGGTCGCGAGCAGGTAGAGGAGCTTCCCGAGCGGAGCGGAGACCTGGATCGCCAGGAGCCCGGCCCTGTCGCTGGCCGCGAGCGCCGCGTCCTGCTCGGGATCGGGGCCGATGAGCTGGCCCGCGACGTACTCGTCGACCTGGGTCCAGCGCTCGTCGGGCTCGCCTCCGGATCGGCTCATGTGCTAGCCCCCTTCGGCGCCGAAGCTCGCGGGCGCCAGGCCCGCGGCCGTCACGGCGCCGACGACCGCGTGGTGGTCCGCCGATGATGCCCGCTCCAGCTCGGCGGCGACGCTCTCGATCGCCGACCACACCCTCACGTCGCGGACGATGCGCTCGGCGCTCTGCTTCGCGCGCGCGAGGCGGGCGGCGTTCTCGTCCGACACGCCGCCCAGGAGGCGCACGATGGCGCGCGCGTCCTCCAGCGAGACGTGCCATTGCCGCGGGCCGCCCAGGAGTCGGCCCTCGCCCTCGCTTCCCGCGACGAGCGCCACCAGGAGCCGCTCAGTGCCCTCGGGCCCCAGCGGCGCGTCGATGTCCGTGGCGCCGCAGCCGGGCGAGTCGTCGTGCAGCTCGGCGCGGGCACGCAGCCCCAGGAGGACCGCGACGACCGCGTGCGCCGCTTCGTGGAAGGGGGCGCGACCGTCGGCTGCTCTAGGCTTGGTCGTGGTGGCTGCTTCCTTCCGCCCGGCCGTCCAGAACGAGACGATCCTGCGCCGCGGGGACTTCATCGCGCCCGTCGTCCAGGAGATCAGGCGGGTCATCGTAGGGCAGGAGTACTTGATCGACCGCCTGCTCATCGGCCTGCTCTGCGACGGCCACCTGCTCATCGAAGGCGTGCCCGGCCTGGCCAAGACCCTCGCGGTGAAGACCCTGGCCGACACCATCGACGCCGACTTCAAGCGCGTCCAGTTCACGCCCGACCTGCTCCCGGCCGACCTGAACGGGACCATGATCTTCGACCCGCGCGAGCAGACGTTCCGCCCCCGCAAGGGCCCGATCTTCACGGACATCCTCCTGGCCGACGAGATCAACCGGGCGCCGCCCAAGGTGCAGAGCGCCCTCCTCGAGGCGATGCAGGAGCATCAGGTGAGCATCGGAGGCGAGACGCATCCGCTCGGCCCGCTCTTCATGGTGCTGGCGACGCAGAACCCCATCGAGCACGAGGGGACGTACCGGCTGCCCGAGGCACAGGTGGACCGGTTCATGCTCAAGGTCGTCATCGGGTACCCGAGCGCCGAGGAGGAGCGGACGATCATGGATCGGCAGACGGTCGAGGCGCCGGTGCAGGTCCGCCGCATCGCCACCCCCGAGGCGATCCTCGCCGGCCGGCACGCGGTGCGGCAGGTCCACATGGACGAGGCGCTGAAGGACTACGTGGTCCGGCTCGTTTTCGCCACGCGCGATCCCGCCGCGTTCGGGCTGCCGGACCTCCGGCCGCTCATCGCGTTCGGCGTCTCCCCGCGGGCCAGCATCTTCCTCTCGATCGCGGCCCGTGCCAACGCCTTCCTCGAGGGCCGCGACCACGTCCTGCCGGACGACGTGAAGTCGATCGCGATGGACGTCATGCGCCACCGGCTGATCCCGACGTACCAGGCCGACGCCGAGGAGATCACCCCGGAGACGATCATCCAGCGGGTGCTCGACAAGGTCCCGCTGCCCTAGATGACGAACTACCGGGGGGCTCCGCCCCCCGAGGACCCCCCGGCCCGGCCGCGGCCGACCGCGAACCCCCCGCCCGCGCCCGGCGGACCGGTCCCCGACGAGGTCCTTCGGAAGATCCGCGAGGTCGAGATCAAGGCGCGCGTCCTGGCTGACGAGATGCTGCTCGGGACCTACCGGAGCGTCTTCAAGGGGTCGGGCCTCGACTTCGAGGAGGTCCGCGAGTACGAGCCCGGAGACGACATCCGGAGCATCGACTGGAACGTCACGGCGCGCATGGGCACTCCCTTCATCAAGAAGTACCGCGAGGAGCGCTCGCTCAACGTCTACCTGGCCGTGGACGTGTCCGCGTCGTCGTGGTTCGGGACGGTGCGCCAGAGCAAGCGCGAGCTCGCGGCCGACGTTGGCGCGCTCATCGCGCTCGCGGCCATGCGCAGCCACGACCGCGTCTCGCTCGTGGTCTTCTCGGACCGGGTCCGCGACTTCATCCCTCCGCGCTTCGGACGCGACCACGTCCTGACGGTGATACGCCAGCTCCTGTACGCGGAGTCCCAGCGCACGCGGACCGACATCGGGCAGGCGGCGCGCTACATCGGGAACATCGCCAAGAAGCGCGGCGTCGTCCTGTTCGTGTCGGATCTCCTGGACGCCGGGTTCGAGGCGCCTCTCCGGACGCTCGGCCAGAAGCACGACGTGATCGCGCTGGTGCTGAACGACCCGCGGGAGCTCGAGCTGCCCAACGTGGGCGTGCTTGCCCTGGAGGACGCCGAGACGGGCGAGGTCCGCGAGATCGATACCTCGGACCGCCGCCTCCGGACAGCGTACGCCGAGGGCGCCCGCGACCGGCGGGTCGAACGCCGCCGCACCCTCTCCCGTATGGGTATCGACAGCGTGGAGCTCTTCACCGACCGCCCCTACGTGCCTCCGCTGATGGCCCTCTTCCGCACTCGCACGCGGCGAAGCTGATGCGACCCCTGGTCCTCGCGGCGGCCGCGGTCATCGCCGTCCTCGGCGCCGCCGGCCCCGCAGGGGCGCAGGAGGGCCCGGTCTCGGTCCGCTCCGCCATCGACCGCGACCAGATCGCGATCGGCGACCAGATCGTGCTCAGCCTGGTGGTGGACCTCGCGCCGGGCTTCGACCTGGTGGACCCCGGCGTGCCGAGGCAGATCGGCGACTTCGAGGTAGTTGAGGCGCTCACCGTCCTCCAGACGCGGACACCGGAGGGCGGGACGCGCCTGCAGCTGGGTTTCCTCGTCACCTCGTTCGAGCTTGGGCCGAAGGTGCTCCCCGTCATCGCGGTCGCGTACCGCGGGCCGGACGGGGAGACGGGGGAGGCGCGCACCGGCAGCGAGCTGGTCGTCGAGGTCGTGAGCGTGATCGCCCCCGACGAGGAGACGACGGACATCAAGCCGCTCAAGCCTCCGCTGCCGGTTCCGGGCAGCGCCCTCGCGTTCCTCGAGCGCTGGGTCCCGGCGGCCGCGCTCGCCGTCGCGGTCCTGGCCGCCTTTGTGCTTGCTCTCCGCGTGCGCCGGCGCCGCCCGGTGCCGGACCTCGAGCTCGCGCACGGCCCGGCCCGGCGGGCGCTGGACGAGCTGGAGGGCCTGGTGGACCTGGGGCTCCCGGAGCAGGGTCGCACGCGCGAGCACTACGAGCGCCTCGAGGCGACGCTGCGCAGGTACGCCGCCGAGAGGTTCGGCCTCGCCGCGGACGCGCGCACGGCCCGCGAGCTCCGCCGGGAGCTGGACCGGAGCGCGGCCGACCGGGCGCAGGTGCAGGTCCTCTTCGACGCTCTGCACGACGCCGAGTCCGTCCGCTACGAGGAGCAGGTCGTCTACCCCGCTCGCGCGCAGAAGACGATGCGCGAGCTCCTGGACGTCATGCGCAGGTCGGTCGCCGCCGAGGAGTACGAGCTGATCGAGTCGGGGGCGACGGCGTGACGCTCGACCTCCTGGGACCGACGATGCGCTTCGCCGACCCGCAAGTGTTGATCCTGCTCGCGCTGGTCCCGGCGGTCGTCTGGCTGCGCGTCCTCCGCGGGCGGCGGCACGGCGGCGCCGTGCTCTTCTCGTCGCTGTCGCTCCTGCCGGCTCGCGGCCGCTCCTGGCGGGAGCGCCTGCGGCCCGCGCTCTTCGTGCTCCGGATCCTGGCGCTGGTCCTGCTGGTCGTCGCGCTCGCGCGGCCCCAGGCCGTGCGGGCGTCCGAGATCGCCGCGGAAGGCATCGACATCGCGGTGATGCTGGACCTCTCGGGCTCGATGGAGGAGGGCGACTTCGGAGGGGCTCGCAAGGTGGACGCGGCGAAGGCCGTGGTGCACGACTTCTTCGGCGGCCTGACCAGCGACAGGGCCGCCCTCGTCGTCTTCGCCGGCGAGGCGCTGATCATGGCGCCCCTGACGCTCGACCACGGCGCGCTCCAGCGGGTGGTGGCGCCACTGGACACCGGCCGGTTCGTGGGCGGCGGCACCGCCATCGGCACCGGGCTGGCCATGGGCCTCAACGTCCTGCGCGAGTCCACCGCGCGGTCGCGCGTGGCGATCCTGCTCACCGACGGCCAGAACAACAGCGGACAGATCACGCCGGAGGACGCGGCGAACGCGGCGAAGCTGCTGGGGATCCGCGTGTACACGATCGGCATGATCCGCGAACAGGAGCGACGCGGGGGGACGATCCCGGTGGACGAGGCCAATTTGCGGGCGATCGCCGAGGTCACCGGGGGGTCGTACTTCCAGGCCTTCGACCCGAACGCCCTGCGCCAGATATACGACGACATCGCCGAGCTCGAGCGCTCGCGGATCGGCGTCCGCACGGAGTTCGCGGCTTACGAGGACGTGATGCTGCCGTTCCTCCTGGCCGGAACGCTCCTGCTCCTCTTCGAGGTCCTCTTCGGGCTCACGCTCTTCCGGAGGAGCCCGTGAGCCAGCTCGTGGGTCTCGTACGCCCTGAGGCGCTGCCGCTCCTGGCGGTCGTCGGGCTCCTCGCTCTGGTCGGTCTCTGGGCCGAGATCCGGCGCAGGCGAGCGCTCACGTCGTTCGCCGGGCGGGGGTCGGACCTGGCCTCGGTGAGCGAGGCGCGCCGGCGCCTGAAGCTGGTGCTGGTGCTGGCCGCACTCGCCGCGGCGGTGATCGGTCTGGCCGGCCCCTTCGTGGACGTCGTCGAGCGCGAGGTGGTCCAGAGCGGCGTGGACCTGGTCGTGGCGCTCGACGTGTCGCAGAGCATGGCCGTTCGCGACGTCGAGCCCGACCGCCTCCGCGCCGCGAAGGACTTCATCCACCGCCTCGGCGACGAGCTGACGCAGAGCCGCGTGGCGCTGGTGCTGTTCGCCGGGGAGGGGATCGTCCGGTACCCGCCGACGGCGGACCCCAGCGTGCTGGGCGAGGCGCTAGACAGCATCGGCGGGGGATTCAAGCCGGAGCAGGGCGGGTCGTCGCTGGCCGCCGCCGTCGAGGCCGCACTCGGCGCGTTCCCGCCCGAGGCCCGCGAGAGCGAGCGGAGCAAGGCCATCGTCCTGGTCAGCGACGGCGAGGACCTGACGGGCCAGGTCCCGAGCGTGGAGGAGCTCCGCGCGTCGAACACGCTCGTGTTCGCCGTCGGGGTCGGGACGGCCGCGGGCGGTCCGGTGCCCTCGTACGACAACGTCGGCCGGTTCCACGAGTACCTCCGGCACCAGGACCGCCGACAGATCGTGAGCCGGCTCGACGAGGACGCGCTGCGCGCGCTAGCGGAGGGCGCCGGCGGCGGCTACCTCCGCCTCGAGCCGGGGCCGGGCACGGTGAACTCCCTGGTGACCGAGCTGCGGCGCCTCGACGCGAGCGAGCTCGGCGGAGCCGAGGGCACCCCCATCCCCGACGACCGCTACCAGCTCTTCCTGGCCCTGGCCGTGGCGGCCCTGATCGTGGAGGAGCTCATCTCGGACCGCCGCCGCATGCCGCGGCCGCGCTCGCTGCGCGCGCCGCGCGTGCGCCCGCGCTTCCGGATCCCGCGGCCGGCCCTGGGGCGCGCGCACGGCCTGGTGCTGCTCGCGGCCTCGGCCCTCGCGCTCTCCTCGTGCGCGGAGATGTCCGCGTCCGAGGCCGACCAGATGTATCTCGCGGGAGACCACCGCGGGGCGCTGGCGCGCTACCGCCAGCTGGCCGGGCAGGAGCCGGGCGTCGTGGAGCTGAGGGTCAACGCCGGCAACGCGCTCCACCGGCTCGGAGAGCTCGACCCGGCCCTCGCGGAGTACGCGTACGCGGTCCGCGAGGGCTCCGCGGCGGTCGCGGCCGTGGCGCACTACCAGACCGGGAACACGCTCTTCCGGAAGGGCGAGCTCGAGGAGGCGCGCGAGGCCTACAAGGATGCGCTGCGGCTCGATCCCGGAGACCGCGACGCGAAGTTCAACATCGAGATCATCGACCGGATGCTCGCCGAGCGCGCCGGGGAGCTGCAGCAGCAGGGGCGGTCGAACCCGAACGCGCCCGGCAACCAGGGCGGTGAGCCGAACGAGCAGCAGCAGGGCTCGCCGCTGCCGGGCGCGAGCGGCCCGCCCGGAGCGGGGGAGGACCCCCAGCCGGGCGGGGGCGGGGAAGAGGCGGAGCAGGGCACGCCCGGTCCGCAGGGCGAAGGTCCGCCCGAGACGAGCAGCGGGCAGGCCGCTCCCTCGCTGTCCGACGTGCTCCAGCGGTTCCGGTCGGACCTCACGGTGGACCAGGCGCTGCGCCTGCTGGACGCGCTGCTCGCCGAGCAGCGCGGGATCGAGGTCCTGATCGAGGGCGTGGAGCTGCCGCGGGGTGGGGCCGACCCGACGTACTAGCAGTAGTCGCCCGCGGGAACGGCCCGCGGGACCTCGTTCTCGCGCTGGATCTTTGGGATAATGGAGTCCCGCTAGCCGAGGTAGCTCAGCTGGTAGAGCATTGGTCTGAAGAACCAAGTGTCGCCGGTTCAAGTCCGGCCCTCGGCACAGTCCCACCACTCCAGAGAGAGACACCCACGGTGCTAGCCGATGGCCCGCGGATCGGGCCGTCTATCTGACCCCCGCGGAGGCGGGAATTCATCGGTCCCCGCGGAACTGTGCTCTTCGGCGCATTCGCCGCCAAAGTCGATGAGATCGGGCTCGGATCCTGTCTAAGCGGGTAACACCCGCGAGGAGGAACGCCCGAGATGACCGCTGCTCCGATGACCGCTGCTCCGCTGGCCGGCCGCCGCGAGTGGATCGGCCTTGGCGTGCTCGCGCTCGCCTGCCTGCTCTACGTCATGGACCTGACGGTCCTGCACCTCGCCGTGCCGGCCCTCAGCGAGGCGCTCCGGCCCACGAGCGCGCAGCTCCTCTGGATCATCGACATGTACGGCTTCTTCGTCGCCGGCTTCCTGGTGACGATGGGCACGCTTGGCGACCGCATCGGCCGGCGGAAGCTGCTGCTCATCGGCGCGGGCATCTTCGGCGCGATGTCCGTCGCGGCCGCGTTCTCGACCAGCGCGGAGATGCTCATCGTCAGCCGCGCGCTGCTCGGGATCGGCGGCGCGACGATCGGACCATCGACGCTCTCGCTGATCTTCGCGATGTTCCAGGACCCGAAGCAGCGGTCCGTCGCGATCGGCGTGTGGATCTCGACGTTCTCCGCGGGCAGCGCGATCGGCCCGCTGCTCGGCGGCGTGCTGCTCGAGCACTTCTGGTGGGGCTCCGTGTTCCTGCTCGCGCTGCCGGTCATGGTGCTGCTGCTCGTACTCGGCCCGATCGTCCTGCCGGAGTACAAGGACCCGAACGCGGGCCGGCTCGACTTCGCGAGCGCCGGGATGTCGCTGGTCGCCGTGCTCGCCGTGATCTTCGGCCTGAAGCAGATCGCGCAGGACGGGATCGCGCCGCTACCGGTGGCGTCGGTGGTCGCCGGCGCGGCCGTCGGCGCGGTCTGGGTCCGCCGCCAGCTCTCGTCGGACGACCCGATGATCGACCTGAGCCTCTTCCGCATCCCGTCGTTCCGCGCCTCCCTCGCTGTGAACTTCCTCGCCATCTTCGTCGCCGTCGGGTACTTCCTCTTCGTCGCGCAGTACCTGCAGCTCGTCGTGGGTCTCTCGCCGCTAGCGGCGGGGGCGTGGTCGGTGCCCTCGGCGATCGCGTTCATCGTCGGCTCGAACGCCGCCCCTCGCATCGTCCGGCGCGTGCCGCCGGCGCGGCTGATGGGCGCCAGCCTCGGCCTCGCCGCCGTCGGCCTCGCCATCCTCACGCAGGTCGGCTCGACGAACGGCCTCGGCCTGGCCGTGGTGGTCGTCGCCTCTGTGGTCATATCGCTCGGGCTCGCCCCGGTCTTCGGCCTGACGACCGAGCTGATCGTCGGGTCCGCGCCGCCGGAGCGCGCCGGAGCCGCGTCCGGGGTCTCAGAGACGTTCTTCGAGCTCGGTGCCGCTCTGGGGATCGCGATCCTCGGGAGCATCGGCACCGCGATCTACCGCGGCACCATCGCGACCCAGCTGCCGTCCGGGATCCCAGCGGAGGCGGCCGCGGCGGCGCGCGACACTCTCGGCGCGGCGGTCGGTGTGGCTCGGCGCCTTCCGGACGAGCTGGGCACGCCGCTCGTGGAGATCGCCTGCGGCGCGTTCGTGCAGGGTATGGAGGTCGCGGCCTGGATCAGCGTTGCCGTAGCGATCGGCGTGGCGGTCCTCGCGCTCTTCGCCCTGCGGGACGTTGACCGCACCGGATCCGACGCGCACGACCCGGAGCCCGGTGCCACGGCCGGCGAGCGAGACCTTTCACCCACGTCCCACCCGGTGCTGACAGCGGGGCCGGCGCTTCCGGAGTCGTCCTAGGTCCGAGGAGCGCTCTCGCGCCCGCTGCTCGTCGGTACCATCGTCTCGGTGAACTCCCGCGCCGCGCGGGTCGGCTCCGGCCTGTCCACCGTCACGCAGGGGCCGCTCGCCGCCGACACCGCCTTCGACCAGGCGCTATCGGCACTCGGCGGCGCGAGGGCCGACCTCGTCGCGCTCTTCATCGCGCCGCAGTTCGAGGACGAGCTCGACCAGATCGTCGAGCGCGCGACCGAGCGGGCCGCGGACGCTGTGATCGTCGGCTGCTCGGCGGGCGGCGTTATCGGCGGACGGGCTGAGGTGGAAGACGCTCCGGCCATCGCCGTCTGGGCGGCGTCGCTGCCAGGCTCGCGCGTCCAGCCGTTCCGGCTCACGTTCCACCAGGAAGGCGATCACGGCGTGATCGAGGGCTTTGAGGAGGCGCCCGACATCGCACCCGAGGGCGTCATCGTCATGCTGAACGACCCCTACTCGTTCCCGGCCGACCTGTTCCTGTCCCACCTGAACGAGAACGCACCGGGCCTCCCGGTGCTCGGCGGCCAGGCCTCTGGCGGCCTCGAGGCGGGTCGCAACTTCCTCATCGCGAGCGGCGAGGTGGTCCGCGACGGGGCCGTTGGCGTCGTGCTGACCAGCGGGCCGAAGCTCTCGTGGCTCGTCTCTCAGGGCTGCCGGCCCATAGGCGAGACGTACGCGGTGACGCGCTCCGAGCGGAACGTGATCTTCGAGCTCGCCGGCCAGCCGGCGCTGCGCCGGCTCGAGGAGACCTACGCGGCCTCGAGCGCCCGCGACCAGCTGCTGATGCGGCGCGGAATGCACATCGGCCAGGCGATGACGGAGCTCAAGCCGGAGCTGGGGCGGGGCGACTTCCTCATACGGAACGTGATGGGCATCGACCCCGCGTCGGGCGGGATCGCCATCAGCGACATGGTCGAGGTGGGGCAGACCGTGCAGTTCCAGGTCCGCGACGCCGAGTCGGCGCGCGAGGACCTCCGGCTCATGCTGGAGCGCGAGCGCGAGCGGGACGCGCGCCCTGTCGTAGGGGCGCTGCTGTTCTCGTGCAATGGCCGGGGTGAGGCGCTGTTCGGCACGAAGCACCACGACATCGGCGCGGTGCACGGCGCGTTCGGTCCGGTGCCGGTCGCCGGCTTCTTCGCGAACGGCGAGCTGGGCCCGGTGGCCGGCCGGAACTTCGTGCACGGCTTCACGGCCTCTCTGCTGGTCCTGCGGGAGGCGGACAGGCGAGCCTGATCCGGTAGAATGGGTCTTCGCGCGGAAGTAGCTCAGTTGGTAGAGCACGATCTTGCCAAGATTGAGGTCGCGGGTTCGAGTCCCGTCTTCCGCTAGTTTCGGGCCGGCTGAGGTCGGCCCTTCAAGTTCTGGCTGACCGAAAGCTTCTCAGTTCTCAGAGAGCGTTGAAGTCCGATAGACAGACGCGGCCGCCGGCT
>JBOGTE010000011.1:0-28064 GCA_050692015.1 Candidatus Limnocylindria bacterium | reverse complement strand
GCGCTCTGCGCAGCCCGGTCATCCTCAGCTGACGCCCCCGAGTTATGTGGCCACCCCGCACAGGGACGGCCGACCCTGATCGCGTCGCTCGGCCCGGCGGCCACATAACCGTCTTCGCCACATAAGCCGGATTACGTGGCGCGCCACGTAATCCGGCACGACCACATCCAGCGACCCCGGATCGCTCACCATGCGCGCGGCCATGGCGTCGACCAGGTAGCTGCGCAGCTCGATGTCCGGGAAGTCGCGCGCGACCCCTGCGACGACCTCGTCCCATAGCACGGCCGTGTGCTGGAGCGCGTTGGACTTCGTCACCGAGGCCACCCGCCGCCGACGCTGCCGGGCACGCTCGAACGCGTAGCGGACGATCCGCTCGACGCCGCGGCGCGTGTAGACCGAGGTCTGGGTCGCGAGCTCATCGGGCGCGCCGCGGCGGAAGCGGCCGCCGATGCCGCTGTACTCGCCCTCGGTGTTCTCCCGCACGAAGAGCATGTCCACGCTGTCCGGACCGCCGCGCAGCAGTGGCGTCGGGATGCCCTCCAGCGCGCGGATGGGCCGCAGGTTCACGTACAGGTCGAGACCCTGCCGGATCGGCAGCAGCAGGCCCCAGACGCTGACGTGATCGGGGACGCTCGGGTGGCCCACCGCGCCAAGGAGGATGGCGTCGTGCTCAGCCAGGATGGCCAGGCCATCCGGCGGCATCATCGAGCCCTCGGCGAGGTAGCGCTCGCAGGACCAGGGGAGCGCGCTCGGCTCGATGCGGAACGACCCGGTTGCCTCGCCCGCGCGCGACGCAGCCGCAAGGGCGATCGGCGTGACCTCGCGACCGACGCCGTCGCCCGCGATGACCGCTACCCGGTAGGTCGTCATGCCCCGCCGCCGTCCTCGACGTCGACGCTCGCGACCGCGTACGGCAGGAGCGTCAACGGCAGCCGCCCATCCACGCCGACGATCGCGCCGCGCGGCGCGTCCTGGAACAGCTGCGGCGCGCGCATCGCCGACGCGGCGTTCGTCTCGTCGAGGTACCTGACCCGCGCGACGCCACGGATGCCTTCGATGAAGACCCGCGATCGTCGAGGGACGAGGTTGGCGACCAGGAGACGCGTGCGGCCGCCCTTGCGTACGGCGAACGCGACCACCGCAAGCGGATCGCTCGAGCGCATCGGGACCACAGTGCCTCCGGCGATCGCCCGCAGCTCCGCGAAGACGTGGTACACGGGAAAGACGCCGCCGGGTCCCGACGCCACGGCGCCCTCGGCGGGCATGACCCCCGATCCGCCCGACGTCTCGTAGTAGGTCGCGCTCTGAACGTCGCTCTCGGCGAGGTACTTCAGACTGCCCACGGTCCAGGCAGCGCCGAAGAGGGAGCTCAGGCGCGGGTCCGCCGTATTCGGCGCCTCGCTCCGCCACGACCGCGAACGCAGGGTGACGGGGGTGACGGCCAGCGGGAGCGCACCGGCGATCCGGTGCGCGCTCTCCACGGTCATGGCCTGGCCAGCCAGGTTCTCGACGAGCGAGAGGTCATCGGACGCGTGGACCTGCGGGTTCAGCGGGTAGCAGAGGACGTCAAGCGCCTCTACCGGCGGATGCGATCGGTTGATCTGGGTGAAGTAGCGGTCGGTCCCAGCCCCGAACATCGCCGTCGGGGCCGCACCGCCGAGGTACGCGCGGGCCAGCATCACCCAGCGGGCGGTCGCTGCGGCCTCGTCCTCGTGGAAGACGAGCCACGTCCTGACGGATGGGCGGGTCTCGTCGACGAGCGCGCTCAGCCGCTGCAGCTGCTCCTCCGCCTCGTTCGTGACGAAGACCGCCACCTCGAGCGGCGCGCCGAGCGCCGCCGACGCGTGGGCGGCCGACCGCAGGGCGGACCCACAGCGAGGGTCCCGGAGGTGGAGGTCGGCGCGCAGGTGGGCGAGACCGAGCGCCCGCAGTAGCTCCACCTCGCTGTCGCTTGGCGACCGGCCGTCGTGCGGCAGGCCGAGGCCCAGCAGTGGCGGCCGCACGGAGGTCGGCTCGCCGACCGTGAGCGCCACCGCCTCGGATCCGCCGCTCCCGCGCGCCGTCGACCGAGGAGCATCGCACTCCAGCGTCAGCTCCACCGACTGGAGGACCGCGGCGCCGCGTTCGAACGTCATGGGTCTCGGCAGCCGCAGGGGCGTCGAGTAGGTCTTGTAGGACGCGTCCGTCCAGTTGCGCTGGTCCTCCATCTCGAAGATCTCACCCTCGAAGCGAACCTCGGCCGCGCATCCGGGTGTGACGTCGTGGCGGATGGCCCCCACGTCGGTCGCCGGCTGGTGAGGCGCGATGTAGCGCGGGAACAGCAGCCTCTCCTCCGACCCGTCCACGTGGACGACGGTGAAGGGCGCCCCCGCGCACTCCTCCGCGGGATGCAGGACGCAGATGCCGATGCGATCGGCGAGGAACGCGGCGTGCGCGCGTCCGTCCATGACGAAGCGGACCCGGCCGCGCTCGTCGCCCGAGAGCCTCCCGCGCCAGCGGAAGTCCAGCTCGCCGTCACGATGCTCGCACCCCAGTGAGATGGCGAACCCGCCCGCGCGGCGCGTCACGTCCACATCGGTCACTCGCCCGGGGATCGTGCGGAACCCCTCGCCCCGTACGGCGACGTGCACGCGCCGGAGCACTTCGCGCTCGCCGAGGCGGATGTGGCGCAGATCCCCGGCTTGGGGATCGAAGATCAGCGTCAGCGGGCCGGCGCGCAGAGCCGTGAAGGTCTGCGGCGGGCCGTCGCGCCCATAGCGCAGGACCCGCAGCGATGTGGTCACGGACGCAGTGCGGTCAGGGCTGCCCCTCCACGAGCGGCATCGGCAAGCCCGACGCGGCCGACCGGTATGCGGCGAGGACGGCCCGGTGCGTGGCGAGACCGTAGGAGCCGTCCGTCTCGAAGGGCCCGCTCCGCTCGATCGCGTCGGCGAAGTGCGCGAGGGCGGCGGTCCAGCTCCGCTGGATGGCGTCGTCCAGGTCCACTGGGACGTCGATGCGGCGGCCATCCCGGTAGATGACGTTCACCGCGCCCTCCGGCGTCAAGCGCAGCGTGCCGTCCGTCCCCTCCAGGCTCAGCGTGTCGGGGTTCGGTTCGCCGGGGAACCCCACCGATGCCCAGCTAAGCTCGACGACCGCGGTCCGATCCGGGTAGCCGAGCAGCACGGTCGCGACCTCCTCCCCGTCGACAACGGAGGTCACCTTGTGTGTGCGGGCGTACACGGTGTGCGGGTCGCCAAAGAGGTAGCGCACGACGTCGAGGTGATGCGGTCCGAGCTCGAGCAGGACCAGCGGCCGCATGTGGCGCAGGAAGGGCTGGTGCTCGAAGATCCGCTCGGGCGGACGGTCGGGCGTGACCACGGCCATGCTCTTGCGGAAGGTGAGCCGCAGGTGGAAGAGGGCGCCGAGCGAGCCCCCGTCGATCACGCCCCGGATGGCCCGGTACCAGGGCCGCCACCGCCAGTTCTCGTTCACCATGAGCCTCACGCCCGCCGCCGCGCAGGCGGCCACGAGAGCCTCGGCGGCGGGGTAGGTCTCGGCCAGAGGCTTCTGGCAGAGCACGTGGCGTCGTGCGTTCGCGGCGCGCCTGACGTGCTCGAGGTGCGTCTCGAGCGCGGTCGCGACGTCGACCGCGACCACGGCGGGGTCCTCGACCAGCGCATCCAGCTCCTCGAAGCAGCGCACGCCGAACTCGTCCGCGAGGGCGCGGCCGCGCTCCGGGGTGCGGTCCCAGAGTCCGACCACGCGGGCGTTCGGCACGGCACCCCAGCCACGGAGCTGGATGCGGGCCGCGTGACCCGCGCCGACCACGCCGACGCCGATCACGCTTTGGTCTTCGGCCGCCCGTCCCCGCCGGAGCCGGCGGCGGTGGGTACGTAGTACCCGGGCTGCGCCTGGTCGTACCGCCGGGCCACCACATCGGGTGGCAGGTAGCGCTGCTCGTACTCGCGCATCTCGTCGTAGCCCGTCCACGAGTACCAGTTCTCGAACGGATATCCCTTCACGCTCGCGATGAAGTCGAGGTCGGCCGCCGAGCCGCGCGCGTGGAGGTCGGTAAGGTAGTCCCACACGCCCTTCGCGGCCGAGCGGGCGACGTTCCCGGCGAAGATCCCTACCGAGTAGCCCATCGCGCGGACCTCTGCGAGCGGCGGGCGTGGCGTCGTCCGCTGTGCGCCCGCGCCGCCCATGTTCACGAGCTTGTAGCGGGAATCCACCTCCTTGGCGAACCGCTCCATCTCTTCGAGTGACAGCGGCCCCTCGAGGAACGTCAGGTCGGCGCCGGCCTCCGCGTAGAGATTCCCGCGCCGGATGGCCTCATCGGGACCCAGGACGCCGCGCGCGTCGGTCCGTGCGCCGATGACGAAGTCGGGGTCGTGACGAGCATCGACGGCCGCGCGGATCTTGCCCGCCATCTCTTCGGCGCTGATGAGCCCGCGGCCGGCGATGTGGCCTCCGCGCGGAGGCGAGTCCTGATCCTCGATGAACATGCCCGCGGCGCCCGCACCCTCGAGCTCCTGGACCGCGCGAATGACGTGCACCGCAGTGCCGTATCCCGTATCGGCGTCAACGAACACCGGGAGCCTGGTCGCGCGGGTCATGTAGCGCACGACCGTCGCCATGTCGGTGAGGCTCAGGTACCCGTAGTCGGGGAGCGACATGAGGTGGTTGACGATGGCCTGGCCCGCGGCGAAGACCGCCTTGAAGCCCACCTCCTCGGCGATGCGGGCCGTAAGCGCGTTGAAGGCGGCCGGCAGGATGAGCAGGTCGTCGCCCTCGAGCGCTTCACGGAAGGCCCGCGGCCTGCTCGTGTGGTGCGCGGTGCTAATGCCTGTGGACATTCGGTATTCCTCTCTCGTTCGGGGGCTATGACACGGGCGCGGCCGCCCGCGCCTCACGGCCCACGAAGCTCCTGTAGCTCTCGATGTACTCGGCGATCCCCTCGTGTATCGACGCGAACCGCGGCTCGTAGCCGAGCTGCGCGCGGGCTGGACCGATGTCGATGACGCCGCGGAAGCGCGACTTCCAGCGGTCGTCGTCCGACAGGCCGCCGCCGATCTCGATGTCCGCGCCCGGGATCAGCTCCCGCACGATGTCCGCGACCTGTCCGGGCGTCACGAGCGGTCCGCCGGTCGCGCCGTAGAACACGCGGTCGCGGACGGCCTCGGCGGGAGCGTCCAGCGCTCGCTTCGTGAGCTGCGCGAGGTCGGTGACGTGCGTGTAGTCGCGACCGAAGTCTCGGCCGTTCTCGACGCGCGTCGGGAGGCCCCGCACGCTGTTCTCGACGATGGGCTTCACGAAGATGGGGACCTGCATCCCGAATCCGTAGACGGCCGAGGGCCGGATGGCGACGAAGTCGAGCCCGAAGGCGTCGCGGTAGCCGAAGCAGAACAGCTCTCCGGCCGCCTTCGCCGAGCCGTAGAAGCCGGCGCCCGATCCCTCACCTCCAAGGACGATCGGATGCCGGGCATCGATGGGCTCGTACTGGATGGCCGGGAGCACCCCGACCGTGCTGAAGTACACGAGCCGGCGCAGGGCGAGCTCTCGGACGACCTCCAGGACGTTGATGGTGCCGCCGAGATTTACGGTGAAGGCCTCCATGGGGTGGTCGTGCAGGTAGCTCGTGTTCGTGATCGCCGCCATGTGGACCACGTCCGTGATCCCATGCTCGAGACACGCCGCGCGGATCGCCAGCCGGTCGTCGATCCCGGCCTGATGGAAGCGGACGCGCCCGCCCGCAGCGCCGACGATCCGCTCCGCTTCGGGCCCGGGCGCGCGCAGGTCGAGGAGGACGACGTCGTCGCCGCTGTCCGCGAGGGCGCGCGCCACGTGGCTGCCGATGAATCCGGTGCCGCCCGTGACGAGCACGGTCCGCGCGCTCACTCGCCGGCCTCGCCCACCGGGAGCCCCCACGAGGCCTGGCTCATCTTGGCGCCCCGGCGCATCCGGGTCTCCGCCTCGCGCAGGTGCGCCCGCATCGCCTCCCTAGCCCGATCCGGATCGGCGGCCCGTACCGCGTCGAAGATCGCGGTGTGGTGCTCGATGCCGGTCGTGCGCGTGTCGCGCAGCCGATTGCCGAGCGCGCGCACCTCACGGAGGATCGGATGGAGGGAATCGAGGACGACGCCGAACAGCGGGTTCTGCGTGGCCTGGGCGAGCGCCCGGTGGAACCGGACGTCCGCCTCCTCCCACTGCTCCGGCGACTCCCGCATCGTCTCGAGCTCGCGCTCGATGGACCGGAGGTCCTCCTCTGTACGCCGCTCCGCGGCGAGGGCGGCGATCTGCGGCTCGAGCGTCCAGCGGATCTCGTGCGCGTCGCGGATGCGGACCCGACCCGACGCGGCGTGCATGACGAACGCGAGCGCGTCGGAGACCATGCTCATCGAGGGGCCTCGGACGACGGTCCCAGCCCCCGGTCGCACCTCGACCAGGCCCTTCGCGATCAGGCTGCGGACCGCCTCGCGGATGATGGTGCGGCTCACCTTGAACGCGTCGCCGAGCTCGCGTTCCGCCGGCAGACGCGTACCCGGAGCCAGCTCGCCCTCGACGATCCTGCGCTCGATCTCCTCGGCCAGCCGATCCGACAGCCTCCTGGTGCGCGCGAGCGGCTGGTAGCCCGCGGCGTCCGTCGCGCGAGCGCTCATCGGTCGCCCACCCACGCCGTGATCACGCCTTCACCGCACCGGCCGTCAGGCCGGTGGTGAGGTATCGCTGGATCCAGGCGAAGAGCAGAAGGCTCGGTACCAGCGCCAGCACGGCGACCGATAGGAGCAGCCCGTACTCGGTGCGGTTCTCGTCGATCATGCTCGACAGCCCCACGGGCAGCGTCTGCAGCTTGGAGCTGTTGATGAACACAACGGCATAGATCAGCTCGTTCCAGGCGTTGATGAACCCGAAGATGCTCGTCGCGACAACGCCAGGCAGCGCGGCCGGCAGGACGATGCGCAGAAGGGCTCCCACGCGGCCGCAGCCATCGACCATGGCGGCCTCGTCGAGCTCCTCTGGGATGCTGTCGAAGAACCCGCGCATCATCAGGACCGAGAACGGCAGCCACGTTGCGACGTAGACGAGGACGAGCCCGGCGATCGTGTTCACCAGCTCGGCCTGCCGGAGCAGGGTGAACAGCGGGACCACCATGACGACCGCGGGCAACATCTGCGCGAGCAGGAACATGAGCAGGATCATCGACTTGCCGCGGAAGCGAAGCCGGGCCATCGCATAGCCGGCGAACACGATGAGGACGATCAGCGCGGCGCAGGTCACGCCGGCGACGAGGAGGCTGTTCACGTAGAGGGTGCCTAGACGCGTCTTCGTGAGAGCGTCGACGTAGTTGGCGAGGTCCGGCGCGGCCGGCCAGTAGCGAGGCGGGAACGCGAACAGCTCGGTCGAGGGTTTGAGCGAGGAGTTCACGAGCCAATAGATCGGGAAGAGCGTGAAGAGCAGGTAGAGGGTTACCGGCACGAAGATCCCGGCCCGACGGCCCCATTTCCGCCCCATCGTCGGCACCTATGCGGCCTGCATGTGCGCGAATCGATTCAGACGCCAGTAGAGCGCGGTGAACGCGAGCAGCACGCCGACCACCAGGACCACCAGCGCCGCGGCGTATCCGAAGTCGCCGTCGCGGTAGGCCGTCTGGAAGACCATGAGCGGGAGCGTCTGCGTGGCGTCGAGCGGACCGCCCTGCGTCATGGTCCACAGGAGATCGATGTAGTTGAACGTCCAGATCACCCGCAGCATCGTCGAGATGATCACCGCGTTCAAGATGAGCGGCAGGGTGATGTGCCGGAAGCGCGCCCACCGGCCGGCCCCATCGACGGTCGCGGCCTCGTGGACCTCCGGGCTGATGCCCTGAAGCGCGGCCAGCAGCACGATCGCGAAGAACGGCGCGCCGCGCCAGGCGTTGGCCACGAAGACCATGAAGAACGTCGTCTCCGCCTGGAGGCCCCACGCCACAGGGCTCGCGATCAACCCGATCCGCTGGAGGATGTCGTTGAACACACCCACGGTGCCGTCGAAGAGCCAGAGCCAGATGATCCCGGTGACGACGCCGGAGACCACCCAGGGCATGAGGATGATCGTGCGGATGGCGCCCCGTCCTTTGAAGCGCTCGTTGAGCAGCAGCGCCATGCCCAGCCCCAGGAGGAACTGCGGCACGACCGACCCCGTTACCCAGACCGCCGACACGCCGAGGGAGTGCCAGAAGTCCGGATCCGTGAGCGCCCTCGCGAACTGGGCGAGGGCGACGAACTCCGTCGACGCCGCCGCGCGGAACGGCGAGTAGTCGTGGAGGCTGAGGTACCCCACGTACGCGAGCGGGTAGAGGACGAGCAGCCCGACCAGCAGCACCGCCGGGCCGGTCAGCAGGTACGGATAGACCGCCGCGCGGGCGTGCCGGGCGATGGCCGGGTCGGGCCGGACGCCGACCCGAGAGGCCATCGCCCGCACGGAGGTCAGTCTCAGCATCCGTCACGGCGCGTGAGCGGGTGCCCCGTCGGACCTCGCACCCCTGCCGCAGCTGGCATCACGCGCCGGACGTTGCCATCGCGTCGTCCAGGTACTTGGCCATCTCGTCGAGAGACTGCTGTGCGGTCTGCTGTCCGAGCAGCGCCTTTTGGATCTGCTCGGGAGCGAACTTCTCGAAGAACCTAGCCCACTCAGGCAGCTGGCGCGGGGTGTGGACGTGGGCGGTGTCCTTCTGGGCCATGGCGGTCGGGGCCTCGAAGTGCGGCGTCTTCAGATAAGCGGCGTTCAGGGCGGTGCGGTGCGTCGGGATGGCGCCCCACTCCTTGTTGACGAGCTCGTTCACCTCCGCCGAGAGGAGGTACTGCACGAACTCCCACGCGGCATCCTTGTTCTTCGACTGAGCGCCGATGCAGAAGCCGTTGCAGCCGTAGTGGAAGAACTGGCCCGCCGGCCCGGCCGGCGTCACGGCCACGCCGAACTTGTCCGCGCCGAGGCTCTTCGTGAATGCCGCCGTGTAGCCGAGGAACCCCATGACCATCCCGATCTGACCGGCGCTGAACGCGTTCGACGCGTCCTGGAAGGTGGCCGTCGCGGACGCGGGCGGGGACACCTTGGCGGTCCGGTACATCTCAGCCCATCGCTCGAAGCCGGCCACCTGCTGCGGGCTGTTCACGATGCTCTTCTTGTTCGCGTCGTAGAGCGTGTTCTTCACGCCGATCCCGGCCGTGTTCAGCGACCAGGTCGACCACTGCTGATAGCTCCATGTCGGTCCGCCAAGCAGGTAATAGCCGAACCGGTTCTTCGAAGCGTCGGTCAGCTTCCGGGCGACCTCCTCGAACTCGTCGAGGGTCGCCGGCGGGGCAGCGATCCCCGCGTCCGCGAAGATCTGCTTGTTGTAGTACAGCGGGTAGACGTCGAGGATCGAGCCGATCATGTAGGCCGTGTCCTTGTACATCCGGCCCTGCGCCAGGGCGACCGGGAGAAGATCCTTCTCGAGGCCGCTCGATCTGAGCCCTTCCTCCATGTTCTCGAGCCAGCCGCCGGCGGCGAACTGCGTCAGCCACGCCGGGCTCATCGCGAGCACGTCGGGTCCCGCGCCGGACGAGAACGCGGCGGTCAGCTTCGCGACGACCTGCGCCTGCGGGATGATCTCGACCTCGACCTCGGTCGTCTTGCTCTGCTCGTTGAAGCGCTTCGCCAGCTCTTCCTGAAAGGCCGGCGTCGTGGCGGCGAATGGCCAGGCGTATCTGATCTTCGCCTTCGCCACCGGGGCCGAAGTCGCGGGCGTCGTGGTCGCTCCGGCCGGCGTCGACGTCGGCGCGGCTGGCGCCACCGGCCCGCAGGCCGCCGCCAGGGATATCGCGCCCATCGCGCGTAGAAGGTCGCGGCGCTTAAGCAGCGTCCGGCTTTCCGGACGCGGAACGGTCTCGCTCATAGAGCCAACCCCCTCACCTTCGCGGTTTGGCGCGCGGTATACCATCATGCCATCGTACTAACAAGCAGCAGTTTTTCCGGGACGGGAGGCAAAACATGACCGCGACCATCGAGGTCTCGCGAGCTCGAGCGTCCGCCGCCGAGGTGGCGGCGCGCGCGAACGCCATCCGACGGCACGTGATCCGGATGATCGCCCCGCTCGGCCAGGGCTACGCGGGGCAGGGACTGGGTTCGGCCGACCTGATGGCGACCCTGTACTTCTCCGAGCTGCGCATGGACCCCGCCGATCTCGACTGGCCGGACCGCGACCGGTTCATCCTCTCGGCGGCGCATCAGGCCGTGGGCCTCTACGCCGCGCTCGTCGAGCGGGGGGCCCTGCCCGCCGAGCGCCTGGCCGAATACGGCGGTGACGACACCACGCTCGAGCTCATCGCGCCGTACCGCGCGCCCGGCATCGAGTTCACCGGCGGGTCCCTGGGACAGGGACTGTCGGTCGGGGTCGGCATGGCGCTGAGCGCGAGGCGCCACGGCCGGGACCACCGGGTGTACGTCCTCCTGGGCGACGGAGAGATGCAGGAGGGACAGACCTGGGAGGCCGCGCTCGCGGCATCCAGCTTCGGGCTCGACAACATCTGCGCGATCATCGACCTCAACGGGATGCAGGTGGAGGGACCCACCGAGTCCGTGCAGCAGATGCAGCCGGTCCCCGAGAAGTGGCGGGCGTTCGGCTGGGCCGTGCATGAGATCGACGGCCACAGCATCCCGGCGATCCAGGACGCGTTCGAGCGGGCGCGGGCCACCAAGGGCCGCCCGACCATGATCGTCGCCGAGACCCGCCCGGGCCGGGGGGTCTCGTTCCTCGAAGGGACACGGTCGCACTTCACGAAGTTCACGGAGGAGTCTGCGGCGGCGGCCCTCCGCGAGTTGGAGGCAGCCCGATGAGCGCACCTAACCTGCCGTGGAGGGACGGCACGCCGACGGCGCTCAAGGTCTACGGGCAGACCCTGATCGAGGTGGCGCGGGAGCGGCCCGACGTCGTCTGCCTCGGGGCCGATCTGAGCGGCCCGACCGAGACGGACCTGTTCCACGACGCGCTCCCCGAGCGCTTCTTCAACATCGGTATGGCCGAGGCCAACCTCATCGGCGTGGCCGCCGGCATGGCCCTCTCCGGGGACACGCCGTTCGTCAACACGTTCGGCGTCTTCGCCACGCGCCGCCCCTTCGATCAGATCGCGATGCAGGTCGACTACCCGCGAGCGAACGTGAAGATCGTCGGGCACATGCCCGGGCTGACATCGCCCGGCGGCGTGACGCACCAGGCCACGGAGGACGTCGCCCTCATGCGAAGCCTGCCGAACATGGTCGTGGTCGAGGCCGCGGATGCCACCGAGCTCCGTCAGGCCGTACGAGCGGTCGCCGACCACGACGGCCCCGTGTACCTGCGCGTGAAGCGCGGCGAGAGCCCGGTGATCTTCGGCGAGGATCACACCTTCCGGCTCGGGCGGGCGCAGCTCGTCCGCGAGGGGGACGACGGGGTCATCTTCGCCTCCGGACTGATGGTCTCGCTCGCGCTCGAAGCCGCCGACGAGCTGGTGGCGCGAGGGCGCGAGGTCAGTGTGGCGAACGTGCATACGATCAAGCCGCTCGACACCGCGTTCGTCATCGAGCACGCCCGCCGCACGGGGGTCGTCATCACCGCCGAGAACCACACGATCGTGGGCGGACTGGGATCGGCGGTCGCCGAGACGCTCCTGGAGGCGGGGGTTTCCGTCGCGTTCCGCCGGGTCGGCGTCCGCGACACCTGGGCCGAGGGCGCGTCCGCGCGCTTCCTCTTCAAGAAGTACGGTCTATCGGCGGATGCGATCGTCGAGGCATTCGACCAGGCGTACGCGGCCCGCGAGCGCTAGCTAGCCCACGTGCAGCTCTCCGGCAAGAAGGCCGTCGTGACGGGCGGGGGGCGAGGCATCGGCCGCGCGATCGCGCTGGCGCTGGCCCGGGAGGGCGCCGACCTGGCCGTCGTCTACACACGGAACCGTGAGGACGCCCAGGCCGTGGTCGACGAGGCGTGTGCGCTCGGCCGGGACGCGATCGCGATCCACGCTGACGTCTCCGTGCTGAGAGACGTGCGGTCCGTGGTCGAGCAGGCCGCGGGCCGCTTCGGGCGCATCGACGTGCTGGTGAACAACGCGGGGATGGTGTCGCGCGCGCCGTTCCTAGACATGGAGGAGCTCGACTTCGATCGCATCGTGGCGGTCGACCTGAAGGGACCGTTCCTGGTCGCGCAGGCCGTGTCCCAGCGCATGGTGGCCGATAGCGGGGGTGGCAGCATCATCAACATCACCTCCATCAGCGCGGAGCGGGCGTACCCCGGGCTCGTCCACTACCAGGCCGCGAAGGCCGGCGTTGCGATGCTCACGAAGGGGATGGCGCTCGAGCTCGCCCCGCATCGGATCCGCGTGAACGCCATCGCGCCGGGCCTGACCGCGACCGACATCAACCGGGACCTGCGTGACGGGCGGCCGGACCTGTGGCAGCAGCGTGTCGCACGCGTCCCGCTGGGCCGGCCGGGCACGCCGGACGATCACGTCGGCGCGGCCGTATTCCTCGCGTCGGATGCCTCCGCCTGGATCAGCGGAGCGACCATCGTCGTCGACGGCGGCCAGCTGGTCCTCTGAGGCCCGACGAGGTGTCGGGCCGGAAGTTTTTTCCTGGGCGTCTTCCTGAACCCGTTCTACGCGCAGGTCGAAGGCGTGGATCGCGTGCTGGACGAGCTCGGTCGCGTCGGCATCAACGCCATCTCCACGACCCCGCAGGTGGCCACCCCGGCCCGGCCAGGGCGAGGAAAGCGCTTCCCGCCCCTTCACGTCGACGGTCATGCTCGCGTGGTGGCCCGTCCGTTGTGGGGTCGGCATGAGCTCGACCTCGAGCTCTTCGATGCCTACACCCCGGACCTCGACCTGTACCGCGGGTCCACCTACGGTCCCCGTTCGGCGGAACTGCCGGAGGGAGTCGACGGCGAGGCGTTCTCACGGCTCGTCAGCGAGACGAAGCGGCGAGGCATCGAGCTGCACCTCCAGGTGCAGCCGCTCCTGCCGCCGGGTCTCTCGGACGAGGACCGTCCCGTCTATATCGACGGTACGCGACCAGGGCCGCCGATGGTGGCAGACCACAGCTGCGTCAACAGCCCGGCGGCCCAAGCGTATGGCCTGGCCCTCGTCGAGGATGTGGTCACGCGCTTCGAGCCCGACGGCCTGTTCATGGACTGGGTCGAGTTCGGCGCCTACCGAATGCGGGACAACTTCACCTGCTTCTGCGCGCACTGCGAGGCGCAGTCCGCCCGCTTCGGCCTCGATGCGGACACGATGCGCCGCGATGTCTCGAGGCTGTGGGAGCGCCTCCATGCGCTCACCTCCGCGGACCTGCGGCTCGCGCGATCGACGTTCCGGGACCCCGCTGCGCTGGCCGACATGCTGGTCCGTTACCCGGGCGTGGCGTCCCTGCTGGAGCTGAAGGCCAGGAGCGTCCTCGCCTTCTACCGCGACGTCCGCCGGCTCCTCGATGGGCTCGGCCGGGGCTCGACGCAGCTCGCCGCCCGCGGTTGGCCACCGCCGTGGAGCCGATCGAGTGGCATGGACTACGGCGCGCTGGCGGACGTGTGCCACTCCGTGACGCCGAAGCTCTTCACCTTCGACTACTCGGCGCTGCCGACCTGGTACGGGCAGCAGCTCGTGGCGTGGAATCCCCATCTCACCGAAGGAGAGGTGCTCGACGCGCTGGTGGAGTGCATGCACCTCGACGACGACATCGCGCCGCGGACATTCGACCGCTACCGCATCCCTGGGCCCGAGGAGCTCCACCCCGCACGTCTCGAGGTCTACCGCGACCGCATCGACGACGTGGCTGGCCGGATCGAGGGGAGGGCACGCTGCTATCCGTTCGCGCACGCGTATCTCCCCGACGCTCAATGGGAGACCATGGTGTCGCTCGTACGGAAGAGCCGGGCGGACGGGATGTGGGTCCAGATGTACGCGTACCTCTCCGACAGCAAAGTCGAGATCCTCAGAAGGGGCTGGCAAGAGGCGGTGCGGGCGTGACGGAGTGCCCTCGCGGAAGGGCCTATCCGCCGATGTACGACATCTCGATCTTGTGCAGCTTGACGGTCTCGTCGGAGCGGAGCTCCGAATAACGGTCGGTCCGCGCGGTCCAGACCTCGGCGATGCGCTCGGCGATCGCGTCATCAGATGACCCGTCGCGGAGCATCGCTCGCAGGTCGGTGCCCTCGGTCGCGAAGAGACAGGTGTAGAGCTTCCCTTCCGCCGACAGCCGCGCCCGCGTGCAGTCGCGGCAGAACGCCTGCGTGACCGAGGCAATGACCCCGATCTCGCCCGATCCGTCGCGATAGCGCCAGCGCTCGGCGACCTCGCCCGGGTAGTTCGGCTCGGCCGGCTCGATCGGATGGACGGCATCGATCATCCGCACGATGTCGCGCGCCGGCACGACGTCGTCCATGCGCCAGGCATTGGTGTGGCCGACGTCCATGTACTCGATGAAGCGGAGGACGTAGCCCTTCTCGCGGAAGAACTCGGCCATCGGGACGACGCTGTCCTCGTTCATGCCGCGGCGCACGACCATGTTCACCTTCACCGGCCGCAGCCCGACCTCGTACGCTCGGTCCATGGCGCGGACCACCTTCTCCACCGGGAAGTCGACGTCGTTCATGCGCCGGAAGGTGGCGTCGTCGAGCGAGTCGAGGCTCACGGTGATACGGCCCAGCCCGGCGTCCTTCAGCGTCTGCGCCTTCTCCTCGAGGACCGACCCGTTCGTCGTGAGCGTCAGGTCGAGGCCGTCGATCGCGGCCAGCATGCCGACCAGCTTCTCGACGCCCCGGCGCAGGAGGGGCTCGCCGCCCGTGAGCCGGATCTTCTGCACGCCGAGTCCGGCGAAGACGCGCGCCACGCGCTGGATCTCCTCGTAGGACAGGAGCTCGGCCTTCTCCAGGAACTGGTACCCCCGGCCGAAGACCTCCTTCGGCATGCAGTACACGCACCTGAAGTTGCACTTATCGGTGACCGAGATGCGCAGGTCGCGCAGCGGCCGCGCGAAGGTGTCCCGGGTGTCTCTCACGCTTACAAGTATGTCAGCCCGCGAGGGCCCGGCGGACCTCACTCGCGATCATTTCCGGTCGCGGAAAGCCGCCGTCGCGGGCCATCGAATGGACCAGGCGCTCGCCTACGCGTACGTCGAACGTTCCGTCCTCCCAGGGGAGGATCTCGATCGCGGCGAGGCGCTGGCCGAACTCGCGCATGAGCGCGCCGGCCAGCTCGATGGTCTGCGGCTCGTAGCCACACTCGGCGCAGTAGGTGATGCGGACGCGGAGCGGTGCGGTCACAGCCGCGCCGTCCGCGCTACGCGGTGGCCGGCTGCCGCACGCCGCCCCAGCGCGAGCGTCGCTCCGCGATCGCGCGAAGCTCGCGGATCACCTCGGCGTTCGCCTGGTCGCGCGTCTCGTCGCGCATCTTCTGGAGCGCCGCCTGGAGCGCCGTGCGCACGTCGTCGGGCAGCTGGTCAGCCGGGGCATCGGGCGAGCCGAACTCGGAACGCGAGGCGTAGACCTCGCGGCGCTTCCTCGCGCGCAGCTCGGTAACGCTGTCGGGACGCTCGAAGAACGTGCCCACCTCGTTCCAGTCCTGGTCGAAGAAGGCGAACACAGGGATCGACTTGTACTGGCCCTGGTTCAGGTACATGTCGATCGGGCTGAAGTCGGAGTCGCGCTCGAAGACGCGTAAGTCGAAGGCGCCCGTGTCCTTCGTTACGCGGCCGAGGACCGGAAGATTCGCGATCACGTCGCCACACCAGTCGGCCGCGAGCGCGACCACGCGTAGCGGCGGGCGCACCTTGGAGAGCGCCTCGCGGTCTTCCGCCGGGATGTTCACCGCGCTCTCGTTGGCCTCGAGCCGGTCGAGGTTGCGGGTCATGGTGCGCTTCCAGTCGTCGTAGCTCGCTCCGCGGTCCCAGTGCTCTTTCGCCCAGCGCTCTTTCTCATTCATCCCGGCCATCGTGGCACGTTCGGTGCTTTCGCGCCCAGCGTGGAGATCGCGCCGGCGTCGCTCGAGGCGGCCCGAGATGCGGGCCTGCGGTGGGTCGCTGACGGGGGCCGTGGGATCCGCCGCGTACGGAACGGCCGCGGCTTCTCGTATCGCGACACGGAAGGACGCGCCATCCGCGACAGAGCGGCGCTGCGGCGGATCGATCGCCTCGCCATCCCGCCGGCCTGGACCGACGTCTGGATCGCCCCCGACGCGCGCGGGCACATCCAGGCGACGGGCCGGGATGCGCGCGGGCGCAAGCAGTACCGCTATCACGAACGATGGCGTGAGGTCCGCGACGCCGACAAGTACAGCCGGCTCACCGCGTTCGGTAGAGCGCTGTCGCACATCCGCTCTCGGGTCCGGGCTGACCTGCGCACGCCGGGACTCGCTCGCGACAAGGTGATCGCCTGTGTCGTCCTGTTGCTCGAAGCCAGCCTCATCCGGGTCGGGAACGACGAGTACGCGAGGGCGAACCGGTCCTTCGGGCTCACGACGCTGCGCGGGCGTCACGTCCGCGTCCGCGGCGCGCGCGTCCGCTTCCGCTTCCGCGGTAAGAGCGGCAAAGAGCACGAGGTGGATCTCGTGGACGAACGGATCGCGCGCGTAGTGAAGCGCCTCGAGGAGCTTCCCGGCCAGGAGCTCTTCCAATGCCGGGAGAACGGCGAGGTCCAGGCCATCGGATCCGACGACGTGAATGCATACCTTCGCGAGGTCACGGGCGACGACTTCACTGCTAAGGACTTCCGCACCTGGGCCGGCACCGTGCTGCTCGCTCGCACGCTGGCGTCGCTTCCCGAGCGCGGGCCCGGCACACGTGCGGTCCGCACGGACCTCGTGCGCGCTGTGGCGACGGTCGCGGAGCGGCTCGGCAACACGCCCGCCGTATGCAAGAGGAGCTACGTGCATCCCGCCGTCGTCGAGGCGTACGAGAGCGGCGCGCTGCGCCGTGCGGTCGGCCTGGCGCGCCGGGGTCGCGGTGGCCTCGACGCCGCGGAGCGTGCGGTGCTCCGTCTGCTGGAGCGCTCTCGTGCGCGCGCGAAGGCGGCCTGAGCTCTAGGAGCCCTCACCGGGTCGGACGGTCAGCTCGAGGCGTTCGCCGCGGCGGATCAGCACGACCGGGATCTCGCGCGCGACACGGTCGGCGGTCAGTGCCTTCTGCAGCGCCGACAGCGTCGGCAGGGCGGTGCCGTCGAGGAACACGAGGATGTCGCCCGCGTGGATGCCGGCGCGGTCCGCGGGCGCTCCCGCCACGACCTCGGCGACGCGGATGCCTTCCCCCGCGGCGAGGCCGAGACGCGTCGCGAGCGCGCGGCCGATCGGGGTCGGCGCAGCCGAGATGCCGAGGTGTGCCCGGCGCACCCGCCCGTCGCGCATCAGCGTCACCACGAGGGCGCTCGCGATGCTCGAAGGCACGGCGAAACAGATCCCCTGCGCTCCCGCGATGACGGCGGTATTGATGCCGACCACCCGCCCGCGCGTGTCGACCAGCGGCCCGCCGCTACTGCCCGGGTTGAGCGCCGCGTCGGTCTGGATCACGCCCTCGATGGGGCGTCCGTCACGGCCGCTGAGCGACCGCCCGAGCGCGCTGACCACGCCCGTGGTGACCGTGGACTGGAAGCCCAGCGGGTTGCCGATCGCGATCACGACCTGGCCGACGCGCAGGGCGTCGGAGTCACCGAGCTCGGCTGCGGGCAGACCCGTCGCGTCGAGTCGCAGCACCGCAAGGTCGCTCGAGGGATCGCGACCGACCACGCTCGCCGTGATCGCACGGCCGTCTGCGAGGCGGACCCGCGGGCGGTCCCCGCGCTCGACCACGTGCGCGTTGGTCAGGGCATACCCGTCGGGCGTGATGACCACGCCGCTGCCGGCGCCACGGCCGTCCTGCACCTGGACGACGGCCGGTCCCACGCGCTCCACCACGGACATGACCGCGTTCGAGTACGCGTCGAGGAGCGCGGTCGCGGCGGCATCCGGTCGCACTTGGGCGATCGCCACTAGTTGAGCTTCGGACCCTGCGCGCTTACACGGCGGACGCTCTCCATCGCCTCGCGCAGCTCCTGGAGCCAGTCGGCCTCGTGCTTCCGCACCAGGGCGACGCACCACGCGAGCGCGTGTGCGCGGCTGCGCGCGATGCCGGCGCTGACGAGCTGGTCGAGGACCTCCCGCTCCGCGATCCGGAGGCGGGTCATGATCGGGAGCGCCAGGTGCGTGAAGACCTGTGCGCTGTCGCCGCATCGCGCGCCCCAGGAGAGGACCTTGCCGTACTTCTGCTGGGCCTCCTGAGCGATGAGCATCCGCTCCTCGCGGGTCGACTCGCGGAACTGCTGGATCCGTCCGGCGCGGGCCGCGTCGGCGTCACCCTCGCCCTGGGGCTCCGGGATCTTGACCGTCACCAGGATCTCGTGTTGGTCCATCCGGACCTCCGACACCGTCCCCCACTCCGCTGGGATGCGTCCTGAGAGCCACCCCTTTATCTCGTCCCGTTCGCTGGCCACTTTCGCCCGCCAGCTCGGGTCGCACGGCGTCCGTGTGACCCTGGACCCCGACGGCAGCGCCGCCTGCTACGAGGACGACGGCGAGGTCCATCCCGTGAAGCTGGTGCGCGGTCTGGCTGACGCGGCGGAGGGGCTAGGCGCGCGGATCCACGAGGGGACGCACGTGACCGCCGTCCGCGCCGACTCGGTCACGACTGCGGCCGGCACCGTGCGCGCGGGCGCAGTCGTCGTCTGCACGAACGCCTACAGCGACGCCGTCCTGCCGCGGGCGCGTGTCGTCCCGATCCGCGCCCAGATGCTCGCCACCGCGCCGCTCGAGCGGCGGCTCTTCCCGCGTCCTGTCTACGCCCACCGCGGGTTCCGCTACTGGCGCCAGAACGCCGACGGCCGCGTGCTGGTCGGCGGCTGGCGGAACACCGCCTTGGAGGAGGAGACCGGGACCGAGGCCCGACCCACCGACGCTATCCAGCGCCACCTCGACGCCTTCCTCGCGGAGCACGGCGTCACGGCGCCCGTCACGCACCGCTGGGCCGGGATCATGGGGTTCTCCCACGACTCGCTCCCGTACATCGGCCGTTGCTCGGATGGCGTCTACCTGCATGCCGGGTTCACGGGCCACGGGAACGCCTTGGCTATCGCCGGAGGCGAGATCGTCGCCTCGCTGATCCGGAACGGTCGCCACCCCGACGCGGATCTGTTCGATCCCGAGAGGGCCTAGCCGCCGATGTACGACATCTCGATCTTGTGGAGCTTCACCGTCTCGTCCGAGCGGATCTCCGAGTAGCGGTCCGTGCGCGCGCTCCACACCGAGGCGATGCGCTCGGCGAGCTCGGCGTCGGAAGAGCCGCCGCGTAGCATGGCGCGGAGGTCGGTGCCCTCGGTTGCGAAGAGGCAGGTGTAGAGCTTGCCTTCCGCGGAGAGGCGGGCCCGCGTACAGTCCCGGCAGAAGGCCTGCGTCACCGAGGCGATGACGCCGACCTCGCCCGAGCCGTCGCGGTAGCGCCAGCGCTCGGCTACCTCGCCCGGGTAGTTGGCCTGGACGGGCTCGATGGGCATCGCGGCGTCGATCAGGCTCACGATCTCCCGGGCCGGCACGACGTCGTCCATGCGCCAGCCGTTGGTGCTGCCGACGTCCATGTACTCGATGAAGCGCAGGATGTAGCCCTTCTCCCGGAAGAAGCGCGCCATGGGCACCACGCTGTCCTCGTTGGCGCCGCGCTTGACCACCATGTTCACCTTGACCGGGCGGAGGCCGACCTGGTGCGCGCGGTCCATGCCGCGGAGCACCCTGTCCACCGGGAAGTCGACGTCGTTCATGCGCCGGAATGTCGCGTCGTCTAGCGAGTCGAGGCTGACCGTTATGCGCTTGAGCCCCGCGTCCCGGAGGGCCTGGGCCTTGCCCTCGAGCACCGACCCGTTGGTCGTGAGCGTCAGGTCGAGGTCATCGACCTCCGCGAGCATCCCGACGAGCGTCTCGACATTCCGACGCAGGAGCGGCTCGCCCCCGGTGAGGCGGATCTTCTCGACGCCGAGGCCCACGAAGATGCGCGCCAGGCGCTCGATCTCCTCGTAGGTGAGCAGCTCGGACTTGGGGAGGAACTGGTAAGCGCGGCCGAAGATCTCCTTGGGCATGCAGTACACGCACCGGAAGTTGCACTTGTCGGTGACGGAGATCCGGAGGTCCCGCAGCGGCCGCGCGAAGGTGTCCCTTACCTCTCCCATGCGACAAAGTATGAGGCCCGCTCGGCCGTCAGAAGGGGCGCGGATCAGGCCCCGAGCGCTTCTCGCACCGCCGCGTGGACCTTCTGGTGGTCGGGGAAGCCCCCGTCGCGCGCCATGGAGTGGACGAGATGCTCGCCCACGCGGACGTCGAAGGTCCCCTCGTCCCAGGGGATCAGCTCGATGCCGGCGATCCGCTGGCCGAACTCGCGCATGAGCGCGCCGGCGAGATCCAGGGTCTGGGGTTCATAGCCGCACTCGGCGCAGTAGGTGATACGGACACGCAGGGGTGCGGTCATGTCCCGGCGGCGGTGTTCCGTTCGCCCTGATCGGGCTGCCGCGCGCCGCCCCGCTTCGCTTGTCCCAGAGCGATCGCGCCGATCTCGCGGATCACCTCGCCGTCGGCCCAGTCGGCCATGCCATCGCGCATCTTCTGCACCTCCTGCTGGAGCCGCGCTCGGACATCTTCCGGGAGCTGATCGGGGGGCGCGTCCGGCGAACCGAACTCCGGATGCGCTGCGAAGATCTCGTGGCGCTTCCTAGCGCGCGTCTCAGTGACGCTCTCGGGACGCTCGATGAACACCCCGACCTCCTTCCAGTCGGCGTCGAAGAACGCGAACACGGGGATCGACTTGAAGGCGCCCTGGTTCAGGTAGAAGTCGATGGGACTCGCCGCGCCATCGCGCTCGAAGACGCGCACGTCGAGTTCGCCCGTCTCCTTCGCCAGCCTGGCCAGGACGGGCAGGTTGGCGATGACATCACCGCACCAGTCCGCCCCGACTGCCACGACGCGCAGCCGACGCTCGACCTGTTCGAAAGCGCGACGCGTGTGGTCCTCGATCTTCACGCGGCGGTCGTTCGCCTCCACCCGGTCGAGGTTGCGTGTCATGGAGCGCTTCCAGGCGTCGTAGGTCAGGCCGCTCTCCCAGTGCTCCCGGGCCCAGCGCTCGCGGTCGCTCACGCCCCTATCGTCCCACGAAGACGGCGGGTACGGGTTCGCGCCCTACGAGCCTTCGCCAGGGGTGACGCTGAGCTCAAGGCGCTCCCCGCGGCGGATCACGACCGCGGGGAGGGCGCGCGCCACACGGTCCGCGGTGAGGACGCGCTGGAGGGCCGAGAGCGTCGGCAGGGCGGTGCCGTCGAGGAACACCAGGATGTCGCCCGCGCGGATCCCGGCGCGGTCGGCGGGCGAGCCACGCACCACGTCCACCACGCGGATCCCTTCGGATGCGGCCAGGGCGAGCCGCGCCGCCAGCGCGCGGCCTATGGGCGTGGGCGCGGCGGAGATGCCCAGGCTGGCCCGGCGGACGTGCCCGTCGCGCATGAGCGCCACGACGAGGGCGCTGGCGGTGTTCGACGGCACGGCGAAGCAGATGCCCTGCGCGCCGGCGATGACCGCGGTGTTGATGCCCACGATGCGCCCGCGGGTGTCCACGAGCGGGCCGCCCGAGCTGCCCGGGTTGAGCGCGGCATCCGTCTGGATCACGCCCTCGATGGGGCGACCGTCGCGCCCGTGGAGCGAGCGGCCCAGCGCGCTGACGACGCCCGTGGTCACGGTGGACTGGAACCCCAGCGGGTTCCCGATCGCGATCACCAGCTGCCCCACGCGGAGCGCATCCGAGTCGCCCAGCTCGGCGGCCGGGAGCGCCGAGGCGTCAACGCGCAGCACCGCCAGGTCGCTCGAGGGATCCCGGCCGACCACGTGGCCGGCGACTGCGCGCCCGTCCGCCAGGCGCACCCGGGCGGAGTCGGTGCGCTCGACGACGTGCGCGTTCGTGAGGACGTAGCCGTCGGGAGTGATGATCACGCCGCTGCCGGCGCCCCGACCGTCCTGGACCTGCACCACCGACGGCCCGACCCGCTCGACGACGCTCATCACGGCGTTCGAGTACGCGTCGAGGAGCGCGGTCGCGTCGGCGGTAGAGCGCGCCGAAGCGACTTGCATCAGTTCAGCTTCGGTCCCTGCGCGCGCACGCGCTGGACGCTCTCCATGGCCTCCCGGAGCTCCTTGAACCAGTCGGACTGGTGCTGCCGAACCAGGCGAACGCACCACGCCAGCGCGTGGCTGCGGCTCCGCGCGATGCCGGCGTCCACCAGGGCGTCGAGCACCTGGCGGTCGGTGATACGGAGGCGAGTCATGACCGGCAGGCTCAGATGCGTGAACAGCTGGCGGATCTGACCACACTCCGCTCCCCAGGACACCGGCCGGCCGTACTTCGCCAGCGCCTCCTGGGCGATGCGGATCCGGTCTTCGCGCGTCTCCTCCCGGTACTGCTGGATCCGGCCCAGGCGGGCTGAGTCGCTGTCCCCACCCTCGGGCGCCTGGACGTCGGCAAGCCGCACTATCACCAGGATCTCGTTGGGATCCACCACGATCTCGGGCGTCTCACCGGTGGTCCAATCCGCCGGGATGCGTCCGCTCAACCAGCCTTGGATCTCGCTCTGACCCGCCATTTCGCGCCTCCTTGCTCGACTTGTAATTCAGATTACACCGCGCGGGAATGGGGGCTCAAACCAAGTTAGCAGATGTACTATTCAAGGTATGGTCAGGGCTCGACGCACGATGTGTGACTGCGGCCGGCCGGTGCCTCAAGGGCGCCGACTCTTCTGTTCCTACAGGTGCTCGATGAAGGTTCCCCGCCGCCTCCCAGACCTTGCGCCGCCGGACGTGCTCCAGTTAGGCGTGAAGCCTCGACGCGGAACGTGTGACTGCGGCCGGCCGGTGCCTCAAGGGCGCCGACTCTTCTGTTCTTACCTCTGCTCGATGAAGGTCCCCCGCGGCCTCCCATACCGTGCGCCGCCGCACGTGCTCCATGGGCTGTGGTTGGAACAGGCCGGCGTCTGTCCGCTCTGCGAGCGATCCTTCGACGGCGCCGCAATGCGTCCCGTCGTGGATCATGACCACGCCACCGGCGTAGTCCGCGGTCTCCTCTGCCAGAACTGCAACCTCCGCCTCGGTCACTTCGAACGGTTTCGCGCCTCCGACCTCGCACGCGAGGCGCGCTACGGCGCCTTCGGCATACGCGCGAGTGCATATCTGGCCGCGGCTGGCAGGCGCGATCCGGATCGACAGATCCGCGAGACCGAACCTCACGCATATGGAGTCCAGATAGCGGTCTGAGGCCACCGCCGCCAGAAAGACGCAGTGTGTGGGCGTGCCCGGCCTCCGCCGCGACATCGCGCTTGCGACGGCGACGGCCACCGCGATCGGCTACACCTACGCCGCCCACGGGCCGGTGCTACCTCTGATCAGCCGGGACTTCGGCCTATCCGACGTGCAGGCCGGGCTGATCTCGACCGCCATCTTCCTGGCGGCCGCCGCGACGATGTCCCTGATCGGCGACCTCGCGGATCGCTTCCCGACCCGCGGCGCTGTGACCTTCGGAATGGCGCTCACCCTCGCGGGGAACGCGGCCTCGGCGTTCGCCCCTTCATACGAACTGCTGCTCCTGGCGAAGGCAATTGGCGGGGTCGGCGCCGGCTTCGGCTTCATCGCCGGGATCCGGTATGTACAGCGCCGCTACGGCGACGCGCGCCCGCACTTCGGACAGGGCTTCTACGGAGCCGGATATCCGCTCGGCAGCGCGATCGGGTTCTGGGGAATGCCGCCACTGGCGCTTCTGTGGGACTGGCGAGGCGCGTTCGCGGCGACGAGCGTCGTCATAGCCGTCGTCCTGGCCGCGTGGCTCTGGGCCACGCCGGTCAGCCGTTCGGCCCGGCGAGGCACGATGCTGGATGCGACGCGCTGCCTGAACTGCTGGTGGACCCTCGTGCAGCACGCCGCGGGCTTCGGTCTGGTGTTCGCGGCGGGGACGTGGATCACGACATTCCTGGTGCGCGAGTTCTCGCTGCCGCTCGAGGTGGGCAGCCTACTCGGCTCGCTGCTGCTCGTCATCGCCGTCCTGGCCCGACCCATCGGCGGGTTCCTGGTGGCGCGCGAACAGGTTCCGACGCTCGTCGTGATGCGAGGAGCGCAGCTCACCATCCTTGTCGGCATCGCGCTCATCGCTCTGCCCGATCGGCCGCTCGTCGTCGCGCTGCTCGGCGCGGCGGCGGTGGGGCTGGGCGGCGGCATCCCATACTCCGCGGTCTTCAACACGGCGGCCGCGTCGCTCCCCGCCGCACCGAGCGCCGCGACCAGCCTGGCCGCGCTGGGCGGGCTCCTGGGGACGCTCGTGGGGGCTCCGGCGATGGGCTACGCCATCCAGACATGGGGCTTCTCCTGGGCCTGGCTGCTCCTGGGCGCGATCTCGGCTGCGGCGCTCGCGGTCACGTTCGTGATGCGCGGCGAGGAAGAGTTCTAGCGGCGCATCGCGTGTGCCAGTAGCGCTGCTAGTGCCGCGCCTCCGTCTGAGCGAGCGTGCGGCTGATCCGGTCGAGGGCCCGCTTCGACGCTTCGGTGATCACGTCCACCGCCTCGTCGAAGGCGTCCTGGTGCCGGGCCGTCGGCGCGCCGAAGCCGGTCACCTTGCGCACGTACTGGCGGGCGGCCTCGCGGATCTCGTCGTCGGTCGCGATCACCTCACGCGTCCGGAGGCGCTTGATGCTCCTGCACATGACCTAAGGCTAAGACCTAGCCGATGAAGCTCACGTGCGGGCCGCCGCCGATCGGGAAGCGCATCTCGCTGCCGTCAGCGAGACGCACCCAGGCCTGGCCGCTCCCGTGCGCCAGACGTCCCAGCCAGGTGCGAACGCCCTCCGGCTCCGGGCCGTACGAGCGGACATCGTCCTCCTCGATCGGGACGGCGCGTTCGTCCGCGCCGAGGGTCAGCTCGATGCCCTCCGGCGTGATGCGAGCGCGCTTCAGCTCAGCCCGCTCGAATCCGAGGACCTGGTCGTCGTCGAAGCGGATGATCCAGCGGCCCTCCGTGGAAGCGTGAACGGCGCCCAGCCACGCGCGGAAGCCGGTGATCTCCGGGCCGAACTCCGCGACCTCCTCGAGCTCGAACTCGAGCGGGTCGCCCTGCGGGAACTTCAGCCGGGCTCGCGTCATGCGGCCAATTTAATGCGCTCAACGCGCGCCTCTTTAGGCGCTTAACGCGCTTTCTGTACAGCGAGAGCGATCCGCTACGCTCGAACCTGTGATCGACCTCCACCCCGTCGTGGGGGCATGGTTCAGCGCCACCTTCAAGGAGCCGACCCCGGCGCAGCTAGGCGCCTGGCCGGTCGTCGCGAGTGGCCGGGATCTGCTACTGGCGGCCCCCACGGGCTCCGGCAAGACCCTGGCGGCCTTCCTGGCCATCCTCGACCGCCTACATCGGGAGCCTCGGGAGACGAGCGGCGTGCGCGTCCTGTACGTCTCGCCGCTCAAGGCCCTCAACAACGACATCCAGCGGAACCTCGACGAGCCGCTCGCCGGGATCCGCCGCCTCGCGGAGTCGGAAGGCGTCGTCCTCCCTGAGATCGCCACCGCGGTCCGCACCGGCGACACCCTGGCCAACGAGCGGCATCGCATGAGCCGCAGGCCGCCCGACATCCTGATCACCACCCCGGAGTCGCTGTACCTGATCCTCACGTCGCCGCGCGCCCGCGACATGCTCCGGACGGTCGAGCACGTGATCGTGGACGAGATCCACGCGATCGCCGGCACCAAGCGCGGGTCCCACATGGCTCTGTCCCTCGAACGCCTGCGCCACCTGGCCGGGCGCGACTTCCAGCGGATCGGGCTCTCGGCAACGATCCGCCCGCTCGAGGAGGTCGCGCGCTTCCTCGCTGGGGCCGACCCCTCCGGCGGCGTCCGGCCCGTCGAGATAGTGGACGCCGGCGCGCGCAAGCCGACCGACCTGGTCGTCGAGTGTCCCGTTCCCGACTTCGAGGCACTCGGCGGCGAGACGGACGCGTGGACCTGGATCGAGCCGCGGCTCCTCGAGCTCGTGCAGGCGCACAAGACCACGCTCCTCTTCGTCAACAACCGCCGATCCGCCGAGCGGCTTACCCGCGTGATCAACGACCTGGCGGAGCTAGAGATCGCCAAGGCCCACCACGGCTCGATGTCGCGCGAGGAGCGCCTGGCTATCGAGCAGGAGCTGAAGCGCGGCGACCTTCGCTGCGTGGTCGCCACGGGTTCGCTGGAGCTGGGGATCGACGTCGGCAGCATCGACCTGGTCGTCTGCGTCGAGTCGCCGCGCGGGATCGCCCGCGGCCTCCAGCGCGTCGGCCGCTCCGGGCACCTCGTGGGAGAGACCTCCAAGGGCCGGATCGTCCCCAAGTTCCGAGCCGACCTCGTCGAGTCGGCCGCGATAGCCAAGGGCATGCTGGAGGGCGACGTCGAGCCCGTCCGCATACCCCGCCATCCGCTCGACGTGCTGGCGCAGCAGGTCGTGGCCATGGCCTCGGTGGACGAGTGGGCCGAGGAGGAGCTCTTCGCCCTGGTCCGCCGCTCGCATCCCTTCAGGGACCTTCCGCGCGCCCACTTCGACGGGGTCCTCGCGATGCTCTCCGGCAAGTACCCCGCCGAGCGCTTCGGCGAGCTCCGCCCGCGGATCGTGTGGGACAAGGCCGCGCGCGTGATCCGCGGCCGGCCCGGATCCGGGCAGCTGGCGATGGTGTCGGGCGGCACCATCCCGGACCGCGGCCTCTTCAGCGTGGTGCACGCGACGAAGGCGACCAAGCTCGGCGAGCTCGACGAGGAGATGGTCCTCGAGACGCGCCCCGGCGACGTGTTCGTCCTCGGCGCCCGCTCCTGGCGCGTCGTCGAGATCACGGCGCAGAAGGTCCTGGTCACCGACGCGCCCGGCTCGCTGCCCACGGTGCCCTTCTGGAAGGGCGAAGCCTTCGGCCGGCAGTACGAGACGGGCCTGCGCGTCGCGCGCCTCCTGGGGGACGTCCGCGCGCGCCTCGACGACCCCGGCGTCCTGGAGTGGCTCCGGGCCGACTACGCGCTCGACGACAGCGCCGCCTTCAACCTGGTCCAGTACATCCGCGCGCAGGCCGCGGCCGGCGCGCTGCCGGGCGAGCGGCGGATCGTGGTCGAGCAGTTCCGGGACGAGACGGGCGACCGCCGGGTCGTCGTCCACGCGCCGTACGGGCGCATGGTCCTGCGACCGTGGGCCTTCGCGATGCAGGAGGCCCTCTGCCGCGACGGCCAGTGCTCCGACATCTCGGTGACCGACGAGGGCATCCACTTCCGCCTGCCCGCGCAGGACACGCGCGACGCCACGGACCTGGTGCGCCGCGTGGACGCCACGAACCTGGACGAGCACCTCTACCCGCCGCTCTCGCGCTCGTCGCTCTTCGCCACGCGCTTCCGCGAGAACGCGCAGCGCGCGCTGCTCCTCCCCAAGCTCGGCCCCGGCCGCCGGACGCCGCTCTGGCTCCAGCGCCTGCGCGCGGCCGACCTCCTCGAGGTCGCGCGGGACCACGACGACTTCCCCCTGGTGTACGAGACGCTGCGAGAGATCCTCGAGGACTGGTTCGACCTGGCGCGCCTGCGCGAGATGCTGAGCGGAATCGCCTCCGGCGCCGTCGAGATCTCGGTCGTTGAGACGGAAGCACCCTCGCCGTTCGCGGCGGGCCTGGTGCTGCAGTTCATCGGCGACTACTTCGAGGAAGGCGACCGGCAGCAGCAGGAGTTCCGCGAGATCGCGCTCTCCCTGGACCGGCACCTTCTCCGGGAGCTGCTCGGGACCACGTCACTGCGCGAGCTGCTCGAGCCGGCCGCCATCGCGGACGTGGAGGCGCGCCTGCAGCGGACCGGGCCGGAGCGCCGCGCCCGCGACCGCGACGAGGTCGAGGACCTGCTGCTGCGCCTGGGGGACCTGTCGGACCTCGAGGTCGCGGTGAGGACGCAGGGCGACGGGCCGGCGCTCGCCCGCGAGCTCGAGCGCGAGGGCCGCGCGCTGCGCCTGCCCTCGGGACGCTGGATCGC
>JBOGTE010000010.1:0-30185 GCA_050692015.1 Candidatus Limnocylindria bacterium | reverse complement strand
GTGCCTTGCGGGGGGTACCTCAAGCCGAGCGGACGCGCGCCGCGAGCCGCGTCGGGTACCGCGGCGCGCCGCACTACGACCTATTGGAGCTCGGAGATCTCGACCGGACGCCCGAGCTCCGAGCTCCGGTAGGCGGCGATCGCGACCTCGAGCGCGCGCAGCCCGTCCTCGCCCGTGATCGGCACCGGACGGCCGTCGAGGATCGCGTCCACGAAGCCCGCGATCATGCGGCGCGTCAGGTCGTCGCCCCAGGGCACGTAGCGGACGCGCATGGCGTCGTCGTCGTAGCGGACCAGCGCCTGCCGGAAGACGTCGATGTCCGTCGTCGCGCGCTCGCCCACCACGTGCAGCGTGACCGTGCCCCAGGTCGGGTACGAGCGCGGCCGCGACCAGCTCGAGTCGATGCTCGCGAACGTGCCGCCGGCGAAGTCCAGCGTGAGGATCCCGCAGTCGTCCACCTCGAGGCCCCAGAGGTAGGAGCCGACCTCGGCCTGGACCCGCGTGACCTCGTCGTCCAGGAGCCAGCGGAGCGCGTCGGCGACGTGGACGGTGTGGTCCATCACCGCGCCGCCTCCGGCGAGCGCCCTGTCGCCGAACCAGCCGCCCGGGTACTGGCCCGGATTGGTGCCGCGCACCGCGAGGACGCGGCCGAGCGTGCCCTCGCGGATCGCGTCGCGGAGGGCCATCACCGCACGGCTCTCGCGCACCGGGAACGCCGTTGCCAGCCGCACGCCCGCGGCCGCGCAGGCATCGACCATCGCGCGTCCGTCCTCGACCGTCGTCGCCAGCGGCTTCTCGGAGAGCACGTGGACGCCCGCGCGCGCGGCCGCCTCGGTGTAGCGGCGGTGGTCGGCGTTGGTGGAGGCGACCACGACCGCTTCGCTCGCCGCGAGGAGCGAGTCGAGCTCCTGGTGCGACGCGAGGCCGGCCTCCGCCGCCGCCGCGCGGCCGCGCTCGGGCTCTTCGTCGTACAGGCCGCTGCACTCCACCTGGTCGAGCGAGCGCAGGGCGGCGGCGATGCCCGGCGAGTGCACGTGCGCCCAGGAGACGAGGCCCACGCGCAGCTTCCGCCTCATGCGGGCGGGCTCCAGCGGACGACCTCGCCCGAGTCGGCCGCATCCATGACCGCCAGCGCCAGCGCCAGCGAGCGCAGACCCTCCCGGCCCGGGACCACCGGGTCCTCGCCGCGCTCGAGGCGCGCCACGAGGTCGCGCATCTGGCGCGCGTACGGCGTGTCGTGCAGCGTCGTCAGCGGGATCATCGCCGGCCCGGCGGGGCCGCCGGGCACTTGGGTCGAGACGGGCGCGCTGGAGCGGCTGTCGTGGGTCAGCATGCCGCGCTCGCCGCGCACCTCGAACGCGGTGCGGAAGCCATCGTGCTCGGCCCAGCTCGCCTCCAGGTGCGCGATGGGACCGTCGGGCCAGCGCAGCGTCGCGAGGGCGTAGTCCAGGACACCCGCCCTCCCGGTGAGGCGCTTCCCGTACACGCGCTCCGGCTCGCCGAACCACCAGCGGAGGACGTCGAGGTCGTGGAGCATCAGATCCAGGATCACGCCGCCGCTGCGCAGCGGGTCCTGGTACCAGGGCCGCGCCATCGCGACCGAGAAGGAGCCCCGCGTCAGGGTCGCGAGCCCCGGGCGGCCCAGCTCGCCCGCCGCGAGGGCCTCCTTCACGCGGACGTACTCGGGGAACGCCCGCACGACGTGGCCGACGGCGACCTTCACCCCCGCCTTCTCGCACGCGGCCACGATCGCGCCGGCCTGCTCGAGCGTGCGCGCCAGCGGCTTCTCGCAGAACACATGCTTGCCCGCGCGCGCGGCGGTGACGGCGTGCTCGGCGTGCAGGTCCGTGGGCGAGGCCACGACCACCACGTCGATGTCGCCGGCCGAGCAGAGCGACTCGACCGAGGGCTCGAGCCGCATCCCGCACTCCTCGGCCACCGGCCGGGCGTGCTCGAGCGGATCGGCGGTGATCGCGACGCGCCGGGCGCCGGGGACGCTCGCGAGCGCGCGCGCGTGGGTGCCGCCCGCGAAGCCCGCGCCGATGAAGCCGAAGCCGAGCGGCATCGAGCGCGGACCATATCGCACCCGCGCCACGCCGATGCGTATCGTCCGGGCCATGCCGGTCATCCGCGTTCACGACCTGGTGAAGGAGTTCCGCACCGCCAGGCGGGCGCCGGGGATCGGCGGCAGCCTGCGCACGCTCTTCACCCGCGAGCAGAAGGTGACCCGGGCCGTCGACGGCGTCAGCTTCGAGCTGGCCGCGGGCGAGCTGGTCGGCTACCTGGGGCGCAACGGGGCGGGGAAGTCCACGACGGTGAAGCTGCTCACCGGGATCCTCCACCCGACCTCGGGCGAGGTCGAGGTGGCGGGGCTGGTCCCCTGGCGGCAGCGGGAGCGGAACGCGATGAACATCGGCGTCGTCTTCGGCCAGCGCAGCCAGCTCTGGTGGGATCTCCCGCTCATCGAGTCGTTCGAGGTGATCGCGGTCATGTACCGCATGGACAAGGAGCTCTACAAGCGCAACCTGGCGCGGTTCACGGAGCTCCTCGACATGGGGCCGTTCCTGAGCACGCCGGTGCGGCAGCTCAGCCTCGGGCAGCGCATGCGCGGCGACCTCGCGGCCGCGATGCTCTACGAGCCGCGGATCCTCTACCTGGACGAGCCGACCGTCGGCCTCGATGTGGTGGCGAAGGAGCGCATCCGCACGTTCATCGCCGAGACGAACCGGGCCGAGGGCACGACGGTGATCCTCACTACCCACGACATGCGCGACATCGAGCGCCTCTGCTCGCGCGTCATCCTCATCGAAACGGGGAAGCTCCTGTTCGACGGAGCGGTGAACGCCCTCGTCGCTCGCTACGCGCCGGGCCGCGTCCTGGTCCTTCACCTCGCTGACGGCTCTGCCGTTCCCGAACTCGCGGGCACTGAGCTGGTGAAGCACGAGGGGCCGCAATCGTGGCTTCGCTTCGATCCGGCCACCACTCCGGTCGCGCAGCTCATCGCCGACGCCACCACGCGCTACCAGGTCGTGGACATCGCCATCCAGGAACCAGACCTCGAGCAGGTGGTCAGGCAGATCTTCGACGAGCGCGCGCTGGCGCAGCACGGCGCGATGGCCGCCGGCCGGCCCGAGATCTTGCGGGAATGACCGCGGGTCTCGCTGCGCCGCGGGCGTCTCGGAGCGGACTGCTCGCCCAGATGCCCGCCTACGCGAAGATCGTCGGCCTCGCCTCACAGGTCGCGTACGCATACCGGTTCCAGATCCTCTTCCAGCTCATCGGACTGCTCCTGCAGATCTTCCTACTGAAAGTCGTCTGGACGGCGGTCTACGCGGACCGTGCTTCCGTCGAGGGCGTCGATCTCGCGACGCTCCTGACCTTCCTCACGATCGCCAACCTCCAGATCTGGATCATCTTCCCGGAGGGTGGAGAGGACCTCCAGCAGAAGGTCCGGGAGGGCAAGATCGCGCAGGACCTGGCGCGTCCCGTGGGCCTGCTCGGCCAGCTCCTCGCGTACCAGCTCGGCATGACGCTCGGGTTCCTGCCGATGATCCTGGTCGCCACGCCGGTGGCGTTCGTCGTCGGCGTTCTCCAGGCGCCCGCATCGCCGGAGGCCGCGCTGCTCTACGGCCTGAGCGTCGTTCTGGCGTACGCGGTCGTGGCGCTCATGGGCCTGATCCTCGGGTTGGTCGCGTTCTGGACCCTCGAGACCACCGGCATGTGGGCGATCTACCGCTTCGCCAACCTCTTCTTCGCCGGCGGCCTCGTTCCGCTCTGGCTCTTCCCCGGCCCGCTCCGCACGGTCGCCGAGCTTCTGCCGTTCCAGACCCAGGCCCACATCCCCGTCTCGATCTACATCGGGCGGCTCGCGGGCACGGATGCGGCGCGCGGGCTCCTCATCCAGGCGGCCTGGATCCTCATCCTCGCGCTCGTCGTTCGGTTCGTGTGGTCGAAAGCGCTCCGGCGCGTCGTGGTGCAGGGCGGCTGATGGGCGCGTCGGCGCGGCTCTACGCGGCGCTCATGGCCGCCGGGCTCCGCGGCGAGATGCAGTACCGCATGAACTTCGTCATGTGGGTCGTCATGGGGGTCATCTACCAGCTCACGGGCTTCGTCTTCATCTGGGTCCTGCTGACGCGTTTCCAGGCGATCGCCGGCTGGACGCTCGGGGAGGTCGCGTTCCTCTATGGCCTCCGGCTCATGGGCCACGGCGCGAACCTCCTCCTCTTCGGGTACATCCACCGCATCGAGTTCCTCGTCCGCCAGGGGGAGTTCGACCGCTTCCTGGTGCGGCCCGCCCCCGCGCTCCTGCAGGTGCTTGCCTCACGCTTCCCGGTCGGGGCGATCGGCGACTTCGGCGGCGGCGTGGTCCTGTTCCTCGTCGCGAACACGCTCGTCGGGGTGGATTGGTCGCCGCTCTCCCTCGGATTCCTCATCCTCACCGTCCTCGGTGCCGCGCTCATCGAGGCCGGCCTGAAGCTCGCCATCGCCGCCCTCAGCTTCCGCTTTCTCAGCACGCGCGCGCTCGTCTTCCTGGTGGACGACGTCTTCAACAACTTCGGCAACTATCCGCTCCGGATCTTCGGCGGGTTCGTGCAGTTCCTGCTGACATTCGCGCTCCCCGTCGCATTCGTCGCCTATCTGCCGGCGAGCGTCCTGCTCGAGCGCACCGAGGAGCTCGCCATCCATCCCGCGTTCGCGTACCTCGCGCCGCTCGGGGGCGTCGCTGTCTTCGGCCTCGCCTACGCGCTGTGGCGCAGCGAGGTCCGCCACTACCAGAGCTCCGGCCACTAGCAACGTGAAGGGCGCCCCTTGCGGGGCGCCCTTCGAGCGTTGCGTTGGGGACCGTAACGAGCTAGATCTTGCGGAGCGTCCCGTCCACGATCTGCATGATCGTGAAGCTGTCCGTGCCGTGGCTGTTCTTGTAGATGGGGTCGTCTTCGGGCTTCCACCCGGTGACGCGAGCCTCGGTGTTGACCGGGTTGTTCCCCTTGCGCTCCCAGATCGGGATGATCGGCAGGAGCTCGTTGAAGGCGAGCGCGAGCTCCGTGATGGCCGGCTTCTGAGCGTCGGAGTCGAACCCGTCCGCGATCTGGTTCGTGAGGGCGTCGAGGTCGACCTCCTGCCCGTTGGCCAGCGTCTGGTTGAGCGGGTAGGCCATGCCGCCGCCGGAGGCGGTCGTGTTGTGCGTCCTTAGATCTTGGATGTACGCGACCTGCGGGTGCGGGCCGTTGCCCCAGGCGCGGATGGCCAGCTGGAAGTTGCCCTCGTTGACGTCGACGATGTGCTGCGAGGACGTCACACCGCGCTGGCTGATCTTGAAGCCGACCTGGTTCAGCGAGTCGGACAGGTGCTGCGCGGCGCTGGCCCAGTCGGCGAATTCGGTCGGGAAGATGAGCTCGAACTCCAGCCGGTCGGAGCCCTTGGCGTACACGCCGTCGGAGCCCTTGGTGTAACCGGCGGCCTGGATGAGCTCCTCCGCCTTGTCCGGCGAGTGCTCGTACTTGTTGAGCTTGCCCTGGTCGGCGCTGGAGATCCAGACGTCCACGATGTTGTCGCTGAAGCCGGTCATGAACGACGTCACCTGGGCCGACTCGCCGTAGGTGACGGTCGCGCTCTCCTGGCGGTCCTCGGCGTAAGCCACGGCCTGCCGGAGGCGGACGTCCTGGAAGGCCGGGGCCTTCGTCCAGTGAATGAAGAGCGCCGGCCCGCTGTAGAGCGGCGCGCGGATGACGCGGAGCCCCTGCTCGACGAACTGCTTGTCCGTCGCGAGCGGGAAGCCGTGCGTCGCGTAGTCGATCTCGCCGGCCAGGACCAGCGGGGTGACCTGCGCGGTCTCTCCGTTGAAGAGGACGATCTTGTCGAAGTTCGCGACGTCGGCAGCGAAGCCGCCCGGGTTACGGACCATGGTGACCTGCGCCTCGTTGATGCTCGCCGTGTCGATCTTGTACGGACCGACCGAGACGGGCTCGGCGGGACGGAACTCGGTGAGCTTGGTCCGGAGCGCCTGGCCCTCGGGCGAGTCGGCGGCCTTGCCGCCGTCGAAGAGCGCCTTGGCCTCGCTGGCCAGCTCGCCGAACTGAGAGTCCGGGCGGATGAAGGTGCGCAGGATGTGCCGCTCGGCGACACCCGAGGGACGCGTGATGTGGAAGTTGACCGTGGTCTCGTCCACCACGTCGATGCGGTCGATGTTCTGCCAGATCGAGAAGCCGGTGAGCCGGCCGATCAGGAAGGTCGTCTCCACGTCCTTGGACGAGAACGGGGAGCCGTCGCTCCACGAGAGGCCGCTACGGAGCTTGACCTCGTAGTTCTCGCCCTGGAGGCCGCTGGACTCCGCGAGGAAGTACGTCCAGTCGTCGTCGGCCCAGCGGTAGACGCCGAGCGCCGGCTGCCAGAGGTCGCTGTAGATGAACCCGGTGAGGATGCCCTTGGGTGCGAATCCGTTCCAGTGGCCCGCCGGCGGGAGCTCGTACGGCCACGCGCCGTGGAACTCGCCGCCCGTGACGGCGGCGCCGCCGCCACCGGGTGCGGGGCTCGCGCCGGTCTGCTGCCCCGGCACGCAGGCCGCGGCTAGCAGTCCGACGCTCGTCAGCATCGAATCGCGCAGGAAGCGTCGCCGGTTCACGGCATAGCGAATGGGACCTAGCTGCTTCATGTCCTCCCCTTCTCTCCGCTGCCCGGGCGTTCGCTACCGGCAGCCGGACCAGTCAACACTCTTTTGGGCACCTTGTCACGATGCGGGATGCGTACAGGCGGGCGCGGTATGAGCCAGCGGAGGGCCAGGACGATGCCCAGGACGTAGAGGCCACCGATGATCGCGCCAAGCAGGCTCACGTAGAACTCAGCGCTGGCGCGGTCCTGGAAGGGGAGCATGGCCAGCGAGGCGACCAGGACCAGCATGGCGATCCGCAGCCCTCCCCGGAGGATCTCCGGCATGGCTAGCGGGTCGCGATCAGCTCCTGCGCGCTGCTCCGCTCGCGGATGGCCACGTGGCAGGCGACCTCGCGCCGCGGCGGCAGCGGCAGGAGCTCGGGGACCGCGACGTCGCAGAGCCCCTTCTCGAACAGCGGGCAGCGCGGGTGGAAGACGCAGCCGCTCGGCAGGTCGAGCAGGCTGGGCACGTCGGCGCTTCGGAGCGGGACGCGCTCCTTCGAGCGGGTGACTCCGGGGTCCGCTTCGGGGATGGCCGCGACCAGCGCCGCCGCGTACGGGTGCGCGGGGTCCCCGACGATGTGGTCGGTCGAAGCCAGCTCCACCATCCGGCCGAGGTACATGACGCCGATCCGGCCCTCGCGCCCGAAGTAGCGCGCGACCGCGAGGTCGTGGGTGATGAGCACGATCGTCACCTTGAACTCGTCACGAAGCGCGAGGAGCAGATTCAGCAGGCTGATGCGCAGCGAGACGTCGACCATCGAGACCGCCTCGTCCGCGACGATCACGCGCGGGTCCACCGTGAGCGCCCGCGCGATCGCCACCCGCTGCCGCTGCCCCCCGGACAGCTGGTGCGGGTACTTCGGCAGGAAGTCCGTCGGCGGGGTCAGGCCGACGCGCTCGAGGAGATCCGCCGCGACGATCGACGCCTGCCGCCGGCCGCGCGCCTTGCGGTGCCGGAAGAGGGGCGCCGAGAGCGTGTCGTACACCGTGTTGACCGGGTTCAGCGACGCGTAGGGGTCCTGATGGACGAGCTGCACGGCGCGGCGGAACGCCGCCAGGCGCGCGCCCTTGGCCGTCCAGACGTCCTCGCCTTCGAACAGGAGCTGCCCGCGCGTCGGGCGCAGCATTCCCGCCAGGAGCCGGCCCGTCGTCGTCTTGCCGCAGCCGCTCTCGCCCACCAGGCACATGGCCTCGCCCTGGCCGAGCGCGAGCGAGACGTCGTTCACCGCGGTGATGGGGCCTCCCGGCGTCTCGAACTCCCGGCGGATACGCACCAGCTCGATGAGGGGCGTGCCCGTGACGGTGACGTCGCCGGAGAAGGTCACGAGGAGGCCGCCAGCTTTGCTTCGCGGGGCTGGTCGCCCACCGCCTCGGCGACGGTCTTCCAGCGGATGCAGCGCGCGTCGTGGTCCGGGGTATCGACCGCGAGGAGCGCCGGCTCGGCCTCGCTGCACTCGGCGATGGCGAACGGGCACCGCGGTACGTAGGTGCACCCCGGCGGCAGCCGGATGAGGTCGGGCGGAGTGCCGGGGATGCTGCTGAGGCGCCCGAGGGCACCGGTGACGCGCGGGACCGCGCGCAGCAGGCCCAGCGAGTAGGGGTGCCGCGGGCGGTAGAAGAGGTCGTTCACGTTCGCGCGCTCCACGATGGTTCCCGCGTACATCGTGAGCACGCGGTCCGACAGCTCGGCGGCGAGCGACAGATCGTGCGAGATGAAGATGAGCGAGAACCCGAGCTTCTCGCGGAGCTCGCGCAGCAGGTCGATGATCGCGCGCTGCGTGAGGATGTCGAGCGCGGTCGTGGGCTCGTCGAGGATCACGATCCGCGGCTCGAGCAGCAGGCTCATGGCGATGAGCACTCGCTGCCGCATCCCGCCCGACAGCTCGTGGGCGTAGGCCCGGAGCACGCGCTCGGGGTCGAGGCGGACCATGCGCAGCAGCTCGTCCGCGCGAGCGCGGACCTCGCGCCCGTTGGACAGGCCGTGCGCGCGCGCCGTGTCCAGGAAGTGCTCCCAGATGCTGATCACCGGGTTGAACGAGTTCAGCGCGGCCTGGAAGACCATCGCGCACTCGCTCCACCGGAACTCCTGCAGGTCACCGCCGGAGAGCCGGCGGACGTCCACCGTGCCGCCCTCGCCCGCGTAGAGGATCTCGCCGCTCGTGATCCGGGTGGAGCGCGGCGACAGCCGGATGAGACTGACCGCGAGTGTGGTCTTGCCCGAGCCGCTCTCGCCGATGATCGCGAGCGTCTCGCCCTGGCGAAGGTCGAAGGAGACGTTCCGCACGGCGTGCACCGGCCCCCGCCGGGTCAGGTAGTCGATGGAGAGGTCGCGGACCGAGAGGGTCGTCCCCTCCGCCAGCGGGCTGCTCATCCGTGGCTCCGCAGGCGCGGGTTGAAGATGTCCTCGAGCGCGCTCGCGAACGACACCAGGGAGAGCTGGAAGAGGGCGATCGCCAGGATGGGGCTGAAGATGTACCAGAAGCTGTCCTTGAAGAAGAGCGCTCCTCGCACGTAGGCGAAGTTGATCATGATCCCCCAGTTGTTCCCGCTGAGCGGGACGATGCCCAGGAAGATGAGGCCGGCGATCGCGTAGACGGAGACGGTCATCGCCAGGATGAAGTGGATGACGATGTAGCTGCGCATGTTGGGCAGGATCTCGCGGAAGATGACGTGAACGATCCCGAGGTCCAGCGACCGGGCCGCCTCCACGTAGTCGCGCTCGCGCAGCGAGAGGACCTGCGCGCGCACCTGGCGGAGCAGGCTCGGCCACGCCAGCAGCGCGATGATCAGGGCTACGAAGATCAGGTCGTTGAGCCGCAGCAGCGCTGCGAGCACGACCAGCAGCGGGAACGTCGGGATCGTCAGCACGACGTCCGTTATCCCGCTGATGAGGGCGTCGATCTTTCCGCCGACGACCGCCGCGAACGAGCCGAAAGTGACCGCGATCAGCGTGGAGAAGGCGCCGGCCAGGAAGCCGATGCTGAGGATGTCGCGCCCGCCGTGCACGATCTGGTTGAGGACGTCGCGCCCGCTCGAGTCGGTCCCGAGGGGGTGCGCCGCGGAGGGGCCCTGATAGATCTGCGTGACGTCCACCGTGAGCTGGACGGGGATGAAGAGCGGCGCGAGATACGCCATGAACGCGAAGGCCAGGATCCCGAGGAACCCCGCCAGGCCCACCGGTCGGGCGCTGAGCAGACGCAGGAACTCGCCCGCGCCGGCGGCGACGCCCCAGAGCTGCTGCCCGAGCGTCTGCCGCGCGAGGGGTGACCGCTCGGCGCGCGCGCTCAATGGCCGCTGGCCCCGCCGGCCCGGCCGATGCGCGGGTCGAGCCGGCTGTAGAGGAGCTCGGCCAGGAGATTGGCCAGGACGACCGCGCTGGTGATGACGAGGATGGCGCCCTGCATGACCGGGTAGTCGCGCTGGTTGATGGCGTTCAGCAGCAGGAGCCCGATGCCCTGGTACACGAAGATCAGCTCGATCACCACCGCGCCGCCGAAGGCGAAGCCGGCCGAGATCGCGAGCTGCGTGACCAGCGGCAGGATCGCGTTGCGGCCGACGTACGCGGTCGTGATCCGGCGGTCGGAGAGGCCGCGCGCGCGGGCCGCCGTGACGTAGTCGTCCTCCAGGGTGGCGAGCGTCGCGTTCTTCATGGAGAGGACCCACGTCCCGACCGTCCCGAGGAAGAACGCCGCGATGGGCAGCGCCGCGTGGAAGAAGATGTCGCCGATGAAGTCCGGGGTGAGGCCCGCCTGTATTCCCGGCGTCATCGAGCCGCGCATCTGCGTGATGGGCAGGAGCCGCCACTGGACGCCAAGGAACAGGAGGAGCAAGAGCGCGATGAGGAAGTCCGGGATGGAGCTGATGAACGAGCCGATCGACGACATCACGTGGTCGAAGGGCGTATCGCGGTGGTACGCCGCGAGGAGCCCCACCAGGATCCCGACCGTGAAGCTGAGCAGGAGTGCCGTGCCCACCGCGAAGATGGTCCACGGCAGGAACCTCAGGATGAGCGCCGTCACCGGTACGCCGGCCGAGAGGAGCGAGTTCCCGAGGTCTCCCCGAACGAGATTGCCCAAGTACGAGACGTACTGCTCGTGCATCGGAGTGTCGAGGTCGATGGGGAAGGCGCCGCCGGCGATCCTGGCTGCGTCCTCGTGCGAGATGGCCTGCTCGACCATGAGCTGGTTGATGTAGAGGTCGATGGGATTCCCCGGCATGAGCCGGACGATGAAGAACGTGAGCGACGTCGCGACGAAGACCGTCAGGATGGCTCGCGCGAACGCGCGGAACACGGGCCGCTCGGCGAGGACGCCGACGAGGCGCCGGACGCGCGCGGCTCCGGCGTACGGGAAGGTGAGGGCGGTGAGCTTCCCCGACGCCGGGGTGGTCGTCACGGCGCCATCCTGAGCGCCGCGCGCCCAAGGTCAAGGGTGGGCTAGCGTCCTCCGGGTGTCACTGGCCAGGGAGATCGCCGAGCAGCCACGCGTCCTAGTGCGCCTCCTCGCCGACGGCGGGGCGGAGGCCCGGGCCATCGGCCGCACCCTGCGCGCGGCGGAGCACCTCACCATCGCGGCACGCGGCTCCTCGGACAACGCCGCGACGTACGGGAAGTACCTCTTCGAAGGGCATGCCGGCGTCGTGACGGCGCTCGCCGCGCCCAGCCTGGTCACGCGATACGGCACGCCCCCGGGATTCGCGCGCGGCGCCGTCATCGGCATCTCGCAGTCGGGGGCGGCGCCCGACGTGGCCGCCGTGCTCGACGCCGGGCGCTCCTCCGGGGCGCGCACCATCGCCATCACCAACGTCGCGCGGTCCCGCGTGGCCCGCAGCGCGGACGCCGTCCTCGCGATGCGCGCGGGCCCGGAGCGCTCGGTGGCGGCGACCAAGACGTACACCGCGACCTGCCTGGCCCTGGCGCTCCTCGCGTCGAGCTGCGCCGAGGCCCGCGGCCGGGATCCCATCCCCACCGAAGGACTCGCCGAGGCGGTGGAGGAGGCCGTCGGGGTGGGCGACGAGGCCGCCCGGCTCGCCGGGCGCATCGGCCGCGCCCGCGCGCTGGTGATCCTGGGCCGCGGCCTCGCCTATCCCATGGCGCTGGAGGCGGCGCTCAAGGTGAAGGAGCTCGCGCGGATCTGGGCCGAGCCTTACTCGAGCGCGGACCTCGCCCACGGGCCGATCGCGCTCCTGGGGCCAGACACGCCGGCGGTCGTGATGTCGACGCGGGGGACCGTCGAGCGCGACGCGCGCGACCTCGCGCGCCGCCTGCGGGCGCGCGGGGTGCGGGTGCTCGCCATCACCAACGACGAGCGCCTGGCGGAGAGCGCCGACGGCGCCGTGCTCCTGCGCGCCGCGCCGCACGAGGCCATGGCCGTGATCGCGCTCGTGGTCGTGGCTCAGCTGCTGGCCGCGGAGCTGGCGCGCCGGCGCGGCCTCGATCCCGATCGGCCCACCGGCCTTACCAAGGTGACGCGGACGCGCTAGGGCTTGCGGTATGGCATCGCCATGCAGGCGCGTCGTCGCCGCGCTCGCCGAGAGCAAGCTCCGCGGTCGCGGCTCCTAGCGCCTGTAGTTGACGACCTGCTTGTCCAGCCAGCGCAGCTCCGGTCCAAGGCGCGTCGTGAACGCCTCGAAGTCGTGGCGGTCGGCCGCGGTCCAGGCCACCTCGGCGAGCGCCAGCGCGCGCGGGTAGGTCATGTACTCGACGTGGTCGGGGTCAGGCATGTACTCGGTCCAGACGCAGCCCTGCGTCCCGATCACGCGGTCGCGCTCGTCGCCCTTCAGGATCACCGGCACCGGCTCGAAGCCGTAAACGTCTTCGAAGGGCGAGATACCTCCGATCGCAAGCGGCTCTTTGCGCGGGTCGTCCTGGTAGTGGTCGAAGTACATGTCTGCCTCGGGACACATGATCACGTCGTGTCCCTGCTTGGCGGCGGTGATCCCGCCGCGGATGCCGCGCCATGACATCACGGTCGCGCTGGGCGCGAGCCCGCCCTCGAGGATCTCGTCCCAGCCGATCAGACTCTTGCCTAGCCCGCCGAGGATCTTCCCCACGCGGCGCACAAACCAGCTCTGGAGCTCTTCCTCGTCCTTGAGGCCCTCGCGGCGCATCACCGCCTGAGCTTCGGCGCACTGGCTCCATCGCTTCTTCGGGACTTCGTCGCCGCCGATGTGGAAGTACTCGAAGGGGAAGAGCGCGGCGACCTCGCTTAGGACGTCTTCGATGAAGGCGAAGGTGCGCTCGTGCGGGCAGTACACCTCCTCCTTGATGCCCCAGCTCGTGGCGACCTCGCGCGGCGGGGCGCCGCAGCAGAGCTCGGGGTACGCGGCGAACACGGCGACGGAGTGTCCCGGCAGCTCGATCTCCGGAAGGACGTCCACGTGCCGCTCGCGCGCGTACGCGACGACCTCGCGCACCTCGTCCTGCGTGTAGAAGCCGCCGTGCGGCTTGCCGTCGTACCGTTTCACTCCCGGAAAACGCGGGTGGCCCACGATCGTCTCGCGCCGTCGCGATCCGATCTCGGTGAGCCTCGGGTACTTGCGGATCTCGATGCGCCAGCCCTGGTCGTCGGTCAGGTGCCAGTGGAAAACGTTGAGCTTGTACGCCGCCAGGAGGTCGATGTACTTCTTGATGAAGGGGACGGGGAAGAAGTGGCGCGACACGTCGAGATGCAGGCCGCGCCAGCGGAAGCGCGGCGAATCCTCGATGCGCACGGCGGGAGCCTTGCCGTCCGCGCCGGTGAGCTGCCGCAGCGTCTGCCTGCCGTAGAAGTGCCCCTTGGGGCCGGCCGCGCTGATGCTGACCCCGCGGTCACCGACCTCGAGGACGTACTCCTCCGGCCCGAGGGCGGGATCCGTCACCAGCTCGGGCGTGCCGACCGCGACCTCACCCGCGCGTGGCTCCACGTTCAGGGGCCACGGGACAAGTGGATATCGCGCGGGATCGAGACTCACGCTCACGCGGGCACTGTAGGCGCCTTCTCTTAGGCCTTAACGGCTTTGTGTACAGCGCTGCTTGAGCGACTCGAAGCTACCGGTCCTCGCACTCCGTCAGTGCGCGAACGCGTCCAGCAGGTCGGGCTTCGCGGGGTCGTAGGCGAACAGGATCGCGCCCTCGCACCCCGCGTCCGCGGCCGCCCGGACCTGCTCGCGCAGGAGGTCCGGCTCGCGGTCGTAGCCCATGAGGCCGCCCCACATGCGCGTCTTCGGCGCCGCCGCGCGCGCCAGGCCCAGGAGGCGGGCGACCTCGGCGGTATCGCGGCGGTAGGCCATGGGGCAGAGGAGGTCTACAAGACCCTGCGCCGCCCACTCGGGCCAGTGCTGCAGCACCTTGCCGCGCGCCACCTCCGGGTCGGGGAAGACGTCGGCGGAGATCACGACCCCGGGACGCGCCGCCCGCAGGCGGCGCGCTCCCTCCTCGACCAGCGCGGTGACGTGGCGGTGGTCGTCGGGCGACGAGGCGTAGGTGACCTGCGGGTAGCGGACGTAGTCGTAGTTGAAGCCGTCCACCGGGTACCGGCGCACGATGTCCTCGAAGACCGCGAGCGTGTGCTCCCGAACGGCCGGGAGCGCCGGGTCGGCGTAGATGCCCTCCCAGTCCGAGCCCCCGACCGGGTCCAGGTACTTGACGCCGTCCGGTCGAAGCAGCCAGTCGGGGTGCGCTCCCACCAGGTGCCGTTCCGACCGGGGCAGGGCGCGCTCCGGGTGCGACCAGACGAAGAACACGTTGCCCCAGGCGTGGATGCGCACGCCCACCACCGCGGCGTCGCGCGTGAGCTTCCCGAGCGGGTCGAGCTCACGGTCTTGCAGACCTTCGGCGCGAGGCTCCAGGTCCGACCGGTAGTACGCGTCGCCGCGGCCGCGGACCTGGACGATCAGATCGCGCACGCCGCGCGTCACCGCGTCGGCCAGCAGCTCCTCGATGCCGTGCGTCGTGGTGATCTTGTCGCGCACGACCCACCAGGCCTTCTCAAAGATCTGGCCCTTTGGGCCAGATCGCGCTCCGCTGCTCGTGGACTCGCTCGGGCCGGCGGAGCCGGACCCTCGCTCGGCCTTGTTCGTCTCCATCAGACGTCTCCGTAGGTGGAGAGCACGAAGCCGAGCTCCACGACCTTGTCCCGGACGGTGGCGTCCGTGAGCGTGGCGAGCTCGGCCACGCGGTCGCGCGCGTACGCCGACGTGCGCTCGAGCTCGGCGTCCGGCTCACCCGGGTGGCACATGAGCTCCGTGGACCCCTCCCCGGCCGCCGCGATGCGCTCGAGGAGACCCAGGAGCGCGGGGACGTCGATCGGCCGCGGCCCCTGGAACTCGCGGGTGTAGCGGTCGGTCGTGCGGACGCCCGCTCCGCGCAGGAGCTCGCGCTCCCGCCCGTCCAGGTGCCTCGCGGCGAGGCCGGTCGCGCGCGCCAGGGCCAGGAGCGCGTCGAAGACCGCGGGCTCCTCCTGGACCCAGTGGTGCGTGTCGAGATGGGTGGGCTCGCGCCCCAGCAGCGAGCGCGCCCGCTCGTACTGCGCGCGGTATTCGCGCAGGGCCTCGTCGCTGCGGACGCGGCCCCTGCCGACGATGCGCGAAGGGCCCCGCGGGAAGGATCCGTCGGGCTCGACCAGCGACGGCACAGAGGCGGGGTCGCTGAGCGGGCGCGCGTACGTGAGCACCAGATGCACGCCCACGCCCAGCTCCGGGTTCGCGCGCGCGACCGCGGCGCCGCGCTCCGCTCCCGGCGCGTTCGCCATGAACGTGGCCGACGTCACGATCCCATCGCGGTGCGCCCGCGCGATCCCGCTGTCGATGCCCTCGGACCGTCCGAGGTCGTCGGCGTTCACGATGAGGCGCTTCATCCGAGCCCCGCGCCGATCGGGAAGTGGCCGGGGATCTCGACGGGCAGGCGGCCCTGTGGGCGGATCTCACCGAGCAGCACCTCGGCGACCGCCCGCGCGGCGTCCGGACGGCCGTAGTAGGCGCAGACGTACGCGGGGACCTCGGGGACGGACACGACGTCGTACGGCGAGCGCATCGAGACCAGCACCGTGGGGCGGACCGCCGCGAGGGCGCGTACCAGCGCGGCCTGCTCGGGATGGGCCAGGAGATCCGCGGTGGCGGCTACCGCGACGTCGCCGGACCGGGCCGCCCCCGTCGCCAACGCGATCTCGCTCGCGTCCGGCCGCTGCGAGACATCGATGGCGTTCACCGTCGCGCCCCTGTCATGCAGCGCCTGGCCGACCGACAGCGTGTCCGGCAGCAGCGAGATGTCCGGCTGCCGGACGCTCACCGCGGCGATCCGCCCGCGCAGCGGGACCAGGCCCTCGTTCCGAAGCAATGTGACGGAGTGCCGCGCGAGATCGAGCGCGACGGCCGCGTTCGCTTCAGCGTGGTCCGTGGCGGCCGGACTCTCCGTGTATACCTGTGCCTTCGCGGCCAGGACCCGCTCGACAGCGGTGTGGAGACGAGCCTCCGCGAGCCGCCCGTCCCGAGCGGCCTCGACCAGCAGCCGGTGCGCGGCCAGCTGGGCCTCTTCGTCGAAGCGGAACAGCAGCTGGTCGGCGCCCGCCTGAAGCGCCGCGACCGCGGCCTCCGGAACGCCGCCGAACGAGCGCAGCGCGTCCATCTCGAGGTCATCGGTCACGACGAGGCCGGCGAAGCCGAGGTCCCGGCGGAGGATCTCCTCTATCACGACGGGCGAGAGCGTCGCCGGCCACCGTTGGTCGATCGCCGTGAGGAGGATGTGCGCGGTCATGACGGTCGGGACGCCGGCCGCGACGGCGGCGCGGAACGGCACCAGGTCGATCGTGTCGAGCCGCGCCCGGTCATGGCCGAGCTCGGGCAGTCCCGTGTGCGGGTCGACCGTCGTCGAGCCGTGACCCGGGAAGTGCTTCGCGCACGAGAGCACGCCCTCCGCGGCGTGCGAGCGCACCCAGGCCGCCGCTAGCTCGCCCACGCGCCCGGGATCCGAGCCGAACGAGCGGTTGAGCAGGATCGCGTTCTGCGGCTCGTCCAGCACGTCCGCGACGGGAGCCAGGTCCCAGGTGACCCCGGCGGAGCGGAGCTCCTTTGCCGCGATCGCCGATGCGAGCTGGACGCTACCCGCGGGAGACGGCGTCGCCGCGAGCGCCATCGCGCCGGGCAGCACGGTGAGGCCGCGCGCGACCCGGATGACCGATCCGCCCTCGTGGTCGATCGCGATGAACAGCGGACGCCCATCCGCCTGGCGCGAGATCGCCTGCAGATCGCCGGTCAGCCGGCTGAGTCCGCTCGCGTCCTCCACGTTCTCGGCGAACAGGATCACGCCGCCGACGTGGCGGTCCCTGATCATGCGCTCGAGACCTGGCGTGATGGCCCGTCCGTGGAAGGCTACGGTCATGAGCTGTCCGACCTGCTCCTCGACGCTCATGCGCTCGACGACGCCGGGTGTCGGGCTGGGGGTCGGAGTGGTCACCTGTCGCGGCAGGCAGGCGGTCGCGGCTACGGCACCGCCGAGCTGGAGCAGCCGCCGGCGGCGCAGCTGCCCCCGCGTCACGGCAGGCGGACGGGGCATCGTCCCGGCGCGTTCCACTCGCCGGCGAGCACGGCCGCGACGGCGTCGATCGAGGCCGGAACGTCGCCGTAAGTGAGCAGCGCCGGCCGGTCCGGGAAGAGGGTGGCGTCGTACGGGGACCGCAGCGCGCAGAGGATGCCGCCGTCCGCGAGGAGCGCGCGCGCCAACTCCGCCTGCTCCGGCGAGTGCCAGGCGCTCGTGGTGCAGACCACCAGCGGTCCCTCGCCGCCGGGCACGCGCCCGTCGCGCTCGAAGGCCAGCCGGTCGCCGAAGCGCCGCCGCAGCGCCGCCTCGAGATCGTCGGGCGGCATCGGCAGCTCCTCCGCGATGGTGCGCACCGGGAAGGGCACCACCGTCACGCGCACGCGGCCGGTCAGGTCCGGAAGCGGCGGGCCGACGTGCGTGATCGACCGCGCCGCGATCTCCGCCGCGAGCGCGCGCGCCGGCCCGTCGTCGATGTCCTCCCGAGGTCCGAGACCCGCGAACCGATCGCGCGCGACGGTCGCGCGTCGGATCGCCTCGGTCACGCGCGCGGGAGAGACGCCGTCGGTGATCGCGGCGGCGGCGGCGAGCTGGAGATCGACGCCCGTGGTGAGCATCACCGCGTCGATGCCCGCCGTGATCGCGCGCGCGGCCATGAGCGCCGGCGACTCGGCGTCGCGAGCCCCCTGCATGTCCAGCGAGTCGGTGATCGTGAGCCCCTGGAAGCCGAGCTCGCCGCGCAACACATCGTTGAGGATCGTCCTCGAGAGCGTGGCGATATCGTCGGGGTCCAGCGCGGGGTACCGAATGTGCGCGGTCATGACCATCGAAGCTCCCGCCTGTATCGCCGCCCGGAACGGCACGAGCTCGCGCGCGCGGAGGACCGCGACCTCGGCAGACACCTCCGGGGTCGCCAGGTGCGAATCGACAGAGGTCGCGCCGTGTCCGGGGAAGTGCTTGGGGCTCGTCGCGACCCCTGCGCGTTCCGAGCCGCGGACCCACGCGGCCGCGAACGCGGCCACGAGGTCGGGATCGTCGCCGAACGAGCGCGGCCCGATCACCGGGTTGCGCGGCTCGGTGTTCACGTCGCAGACGGGCGCGTGGTTCACGGTGAAGCCGTCGGCCAGCAGACCCTCGGCGACCGCGCGAGCCGCGCGTTCCGCGTACGCGGGGTCGCCCGTGGCTCCGATGGCCATGGCGCTTGGGAACACCGCGCGGTACCCCACACGCACGACTGGTCCGCCCTCCTGATCGAGCGCCACCGGGACCGGCGTAAGCCCACCGCGCCTCGCGGCGGCGGTCGCCTCGGCGAGCATCGCTCGTACCTGAGCCTTCGACCTGATGTTCCCGCGGTAGGCGAAGAGCAGGAGCCCGCCGATGCGGCCGTCGCGGATCGCGTCGAGGAGCGGACCCGGCACCTGCGGTCCGTCGAAGCCCGCCCACACCAGGGCGCCGGGCCCGGGCTTGGTCACGGGGACGACCATAGACGGGAGTGCGCATGGTCGACGAGCACCCGCGAGGCGATGGTGGCACCCGGGCTGCGGTCGTCTACGCTGACACACCTCTCACATGACTAGTCGCGGATGGGGCTCTCACGGCTCGACCGCAGGCTCCTGGCCTGAACTGGTGTCGTTCGGCGAGCGGATCGACGGCGGTCAGCGGCGCGACGTCCTTGGCGCATTGCCTGCGTTGCTTGACTCGATCCACGCACCCAAGGTGCGGAGCGTCCTGGCTCGTCTACCTGGATCCGCGGCTTCGTCCCACGTCGGTGTCGCATACGCGAATGGAAGACAGGCCGTACTGCGGGCGGATCACGCTGAGGCGAGGTCGTGGTTCGCGAGAGCGCGGGCCGCGCTAACGCCGGATACAGATGCCCAGCTCATTCAGCGCATGGCATTCGAGCTCGGATGCCTCGAGCTGCAGGAGGGGAGCATCGCTGGAGCTGGGACCGTTGTGGCCTGGGCGGAGGGCATAACTGGTGGTGGACGGGCGGCTCCCGACCTGCTGCACCTGAAGGCTCTGATCGCTGAGCTGCGCGGCGAACGTCGGCGCGCCATCGTCCTCTATCGCCGCGCGATCGCTCGTTCGCATGAGGCCCTCACACCGCTTACGCACGTCTTGTCCATCCGGAACCTTGCGTCTGCTCTCGCACATGAGCGGCCTCTGGAAACGGCCGCTCTGTACCGGCGCGCCATCGACCTGATCCACAGCGAGAGGCTGGAGCCGAGCGCGGAGCCGGGCCTTCGGAACGGGCTCGGGTACGCACTCATTTGCGCGGGCGACCTGCCTTCGGCGCGGGCTGAATTGCAGCGTGCGCATGACCTATCTGTGAAGGCTGACCGACCGGGCGTCGCCCTGTTCGCGCGATTCAACCAGGCGATCATTGCGGAGCTTGAGGGTCACGTATCAGCCGCGAACGATCAGCTTGAGCAAGTCAGCGCTGAGGCACAGTCAATGGACTTCTCAGCGCTCGCGAATTGGTGCCGGCTGCGTCAAGTCTGGCTCCTGCTCAAGGCGAAGCGACGGTCAGACGCGAACAAACTGCTGGAACGCGCGCGTGAGAGGTGCGTCTCTCAGCAGATCGACACCGTTAGAACGCTCGACGCGTTCTTCGTGCTGATCGAGGGGAAGGCATCCCTCGCTGCGGCCGACTTTCACACTCTGGCTGAGACCTATCGCTATCGCGGAGACGTTGTGACAGCTTGCGCTCTGCTCTTGTGGGAAGCGGTGTCGAGGACGGCTGCAGGATCGCGGAAGGGCGCGGCCCGCGTCGTTCGGGAGGCATGTTCACTGCGAGCGCGCGCGAGCTTGCGCCTGTCTCCGACTTGGTGGGCGCGGGAGGTCACGGATGAGGTGGCGAGATCCGAGGTTTCAGCCTGCTCGCGAACACTCCATCGAGTCGACGACGGCATCGGTGGCTCCAGTGCTTCAGTCAAGGTGATGGCTGGCGCACGGATATGGGTCGATTCCCATGAATTGACGCCTGACAGCTGGCAGCTGCGAACCGGCGCGCGAGTTCTTCGAAGGCTCTTTGGCCTGCTCGTCGATGCGCGCCCGCATGGTGCCACTAGGGAAGCGCTAGTGGACCGACTCTGGCCCGAGAGCGAAGGCGACCGCGCGACCCGCAATCTCTACGGTGCTGTAAAGGATCTCCGAAGGGTATTGGCAGGCGTTCCCGGCCTACGAATCCGGTCAGCCGGTGGTCGTCTTTCTCTTGAAGCCGAGGAGAATGTGATCTTTCAGATTCGGGGAGCAATGACGCAGTAGGTGCCGCTCTTGTGGCGGACGAGCCCGCTCGAAACGTGAGGAGAGGGCGTCCTCCTCGGCGCAGTGCCGAGGAGGACGCCTGTTCGGTCATCCTCTTCGAGTACGCACTCGGAGCGCGATAAGGCCCAGAGCCGACGCGACCAAGATCCATGGCCACTGCGATGCTCCAGGCGCAGTGCTCGTGGAGGGAAGCGGCCTCGGCGTCCCACCCACGCCCACTTGCGGCCCTTCTTCAACGCCGACGACGATCGCATCGCCGTTCGGATCGAGATCCAGCGTGAAACAGTGATCGCGTGTGCCGACGACCGCTTCGATCGAGGTCCCGCGCGGCACTCGGAATGTCACGCGTCCGGTCGTGCCAAGGGTAAGAGAGCCGTCGGTGGTCGAAGTGGACGGTGTGAACGCGCTTACGACTCCGCAATAGCGCGTGTCGAAGGCACCTGGCCCGAACTCGGTGAACTGTCCCGCTGCGTTGAGCGTACCGCTCACGCAAGCGTTCGCACCGACCTGAACCGCCGGATTGACGTTACTCGTGGTCGTGCCCTGCGCGATCGCGATCGTGCGCGTTCCCACAGTGATGGACCCGGCAGCGCTAGGCGTCGCGGGCGTATACGCCTTGATCGTGCCGCAGACGATCGTCCGCTCGAGGGCCTGCGCGGCCGCGCTGTGCCCCATCGCGACCGCTGTACCGATCGCGAGGATCAGTGCCAGGATCGTCGTTCTCATCGGAACACCTCCTTGTGCAAGCGCTCTACCGCCATAGGGCAAGTCCCGCGCGGAGCTCGCCCCAGGTCGTCCAGCCGTTGCTCAGCGCCGTATAGGCGATCGCCTCGTACTGGGGCTTGCGGTCCGTGACCGAGCGATCTGAGTAGCGCCATCGCACCTGAGACGAGCGGCGTTGCGTACGAGGTCGCACACGGGTCATACGTGTATGACGTGTCGCTGGCCGAGCTTGCACCACGCGCGTTCTGCGCAGGTGCCGAGAAGTCGACCCAGCTCGAGCCAAACCCGCTGTTACCGCACCGCGTGCCACTGTTGTTGTTCGCGCCGACACAGACGACGTACAGGTACGCACATGGATAGCGCCGCCCGCCGGCGTTGTAGTCCGTGTTGTCGTTCGCCGCGCCCGTCACGGGCGTGACCCCGTTCGCCCAGGATTCGGCCATGACCGACTCCTCGTCGGGGTCGGGGCCGTCGAATTTGTACGACATGTTCACGATGTGCGCCCCGTTCAGGCGCGACCAGCGGATCGGCCAATCTCTCGTCTGCGAATTCCAGACCTTGCAGTCGTTGTTCGCGTCTCCGGAGATCGCCCGCATCGGGAGGATCCCCGAATTGAATCCGGCGCCTGCAATGCCCTGTCCGTTGTGCGTGTCACCAGCCGCGATCGTGGTCACGTGCGTCCCGTGGCCGCCATCGCAGCCGCTGTCGATCGATTGACCTGGTAGGACCTCGATACCGCGGATGTAGTCGTAGCCCTTCTTCTGCTTCCACTGACCCGCGTCCTCGTGGGTCGCGCGTAGACCACTGTCGATCACTGCGATCACAACGTTCTAGGAGCTAACGGTGCGATCCCAAGCGGAAGGAAAGCCGGCTCGCGTGAGATTCGCCTGTGGCCAACTCGTGAATTGAGGGTCGTTCGGGTCGAGCGTAGCCGAAAACTCGAACTGCCAGTCGAGCTGAACCCAGTCGAAGTCTTCAGCATATGGATGAAGTCGCTGGACCCAGGACATCTCCTCCCCTGAAGGCACGCGAATCCGATATGACCGATCGATGCCGGAGCGCCGGTCCCGCGCGTCAAACGGCGGCGGGCTCCAGCTCTCGGCGCTGCCAGGAACGCGGTGCCGGCTCATCACTTCGCCGATGGTCCGACCGCATGCGATCCGGACGCGGACGACACCCGGCTCGAATGGGACCCCCACATCGATGCGCCCGGAAAGGCTCGGCGCGGGTCCGCCCTTCGGATTCGGCGGCGGAGGGTATGGGCCCAGGACGTTGTTGCAGTGAGCGCTTGTTGGTCCTGGGCGCTGGGCAGCGCCGCTGTCGGTGCCGTCGGTGCGCTCGCTGCCAGATGCCGACGCGCTGATGACCCCGAACACGACCGCGAAGCTGAAGGCGAAGGCCGATGCTGATCGTGCGTGCACGCGAGACCTCCTCTTGCGTTGCCGGCCGACGGGCGTGTGGTCGATATCTCGGCGTCGGTTGTCGTCCCACCCGTTCCCGAAAAGCGGCTGCGGACATGTGCGCACCGGTCATGGGGGACAACTTGGGGGGAGGCGCACTGCGTTACCAGATCGTCACGTTCACCGCTTGGAGCGAACAGCCGACGCTGACGTCGTCAACGCGTGCCTGTGTGTCACCGCTATCGTCGCGCCGTGCCCGTCGACGAGCCCGAGACCATCGTCATCCCACCCGGCGATGCGCTCCTCGGCGATCCGGTGCGCACCGAGCATGTGAACGTCTTCGCCATCGCCGCGCGCCCGGTGACGAACGCCGAGTACGCGCGCTTCCGCGAAGGGCACACGCCCACGGATGATCGTCCCGTTCGTGGCGTCACCTGGGCCGACGCGGTGGGGTACTGCCGCTGGCTGACGACCAGCACCGGCCACATCTGGCGGCTGCCCGACGAGCGGGAGTGGGAGAAGGCCGCGCGCACCGGCGTGCTCGAGGACATGGGCGAGCTCGAGTGGACCAACTCGTGGGCCGCCGCGGGAGCCCAGGGGTCGGAGCTGGGCGGCCGCGTCCTGCGCGGGCGCGAGGACCCGGCCAAGCGCCGCTACGTGCTAGCGAGGACGAGACCGGGAGCGCAGCTCACGGGTGAGGACGAGCGACGCACCGAGGAGCGAAGCGACTCCGCCCCGGGCGATCTCTCGGCGGTGGGCTTCCGCGTCGTGCGCGGGATGACCGGCCGCTAGTGGCGGCCCGCGGCGCCAGACCGCCGGCCACCATCGTCGCGAGCGCGAACGGAGCCGTGGCTCTCCCGGCGGCCATGCGCATCCTGCGCCGCGGCGGCAGCGCGCTCGACGCGGTGGAGGCCGCGGCGCGCATCGTGGAGGCGGACCCGCGCGACACCAGCGTCGGCCGCGGCGGCTGGCCCAACCTGCTGGGCGTCGTCGAGGTAGACGCCTCGATCATGGACGGCCGCACGCGGAGGGCCGGCGCGGTCGCGGCGGTGCGCGGGTACCTCTACCCGATCTCCATCGCCCGCGCCGTGATGGAGCGCCTGCCGCACGTGCTCCTGGTGGGCGACGGCGCGATGCGGTTCGCCGCCGAGATCGGCGCCGAGCGGGCGCGGCTGCTCACCGCCTCCACGCGCCGCCTGTGGACGGACTTCCTCCGTGACGCGGGCGAGACGCCCTCGACCGTCGGCCGCAAGCGTGCCCTCGCGCCGCTGGTGATGCGGACGGTGAGGCTGGCCCGGAAGGGCACCGTGAACTTCGTGGCCCTGGACAGGAGGGGCCACATGGCCTCGGCCGTCTCGACCAGCGGCTGGGGCTACAAGTACCCGGGCCGTGTCGGCGACTCGCCGCTGATCGGCGCGGGCAACTACTGCGACGAACGCTACGGCGGCGCGGCCTGCACCGGCTTCGGCGAGCTGGCCATGCGCGCGCTCACAGCCAAGAGCGCCGTGGACCGCCTGGCCGAAGGCCAGGACCCGCTTCGGGTCGCGCGCGCCGCGATCCGCGAGGCGAACGCCTTCGACGCGGACCCGCCGCCCATGAACGTCGTCGTGCTGGCGCGCGACGGCCGCCATGCCTCCGCCACCAACCGCGCCGGCCGGACGTATGCGGTCATGACGGCCGAGATGGCGGAGACGCGTGTCATCCGTCGCGCCGTGGTCAGGACCGCGTAGGCCCCGCCGCCTCCCGCTCGGCCGCCCGCGCGCTGGCCGCCAGCTCGCGCGCGGGCTCCCGCAGGCGCTCGGCGAACCGCGCCAGCACTCCGACGATCGGCACGGCGAAGATGCCGCCCATGATCCCCGCGGCCTGGATGCCGAAGAGGACGGCCAGGAGAGCGGCGACGGGCGAGACGCCCACGGCGGCGCCGCTGATGCGGGGCACGAGGAGGTTGTTCTCGAGCTGCTGGATGAGGATCGCCGCGGCGATGACCCAGAGCACCAGCGGCCAGGGCTGGAAGATCGCCACGCCCGCGGCGACCGTCCCGGCGACGATCGGCCCGACGATCGGCACCAGCTCGAGGATCCCGGCTAGGACCCCCAGTAGCAGCGCATGGCGCACCCCGAGAACGGAGTACGCGATCATCGAGACGACCCCGATGATCACCGCGAGCAGCAGCTGCGCGCGCACGTACGCGCCGAAGACGTGCGCCAGGTCGTCCTCGATGTCCTCCGCCAGGTCGTGGCGACGCTGCGGCACCCAGCCGATGAACCAGGAGCGGATGCGGGGTGCGCCCGCCAGCAGGTAGACCGCCAGGACCACGACCAGGATCACGTCCACCACCGCCGTGACGACGCCCATCGCGATGCGCGCCGAGCCCGAGACGAGCTCGTTCGCGCGCTGCGCGACGAAGACGCCGAGCTGCGCACGGGCCTCGCGGGGGATCTCGACGCCGGCGATGCTGAGCGGCCGGTCGCTGCGGATCTCCTCCACGTACTCGGGCACCAGGGTCATGAGGTCGCGCGCTTCGCGGACGAGCGCGTTCGCGGTCAGGCCGACGAAGAGCCCCACGCCCACGATGACCAGCAGCACCGCCGCGAGGATCGCCAGGGACCGCCGGCGGACGAACCGCTGGATGAGCGTGACGAGCGGAGCGAGGAGGAACGCCAGCACTATCCCGAAGAGCACGACGAAGAGCGCCTCGCGGACCGGGGTGAGCACGTCGCCGATGGCGCGGAGCGCCGCGACGACCGCGACGACGGCGCCCGCGGCCACGAGGACGTAGATGGGCCACCAGCGCCACGGCGGAGGGAGCGGCCGGGTGGCCATCAGGACGCGGCGGGGAAGCGAACGATCTCCATCAGAAGGAGATGTTCTTCTCCGCCTCCATGACCATCTGGGCGTAGACCGGCGGCGTCATGAACTCACCGCCCTTGTCGGCGAAGTCCGCTTCGGAGACCCCACGGGCCTCGGCGCAGCCCTTTCATATGTAGAGGCGCACGCCCGCGGCCTTGCACCCGGCCAGGAGCTCGGCGAGGGGCGGGACGCCGACGCCGCGCACGCCGTCGGCGACGCCCGGCTTGAGCAGCTCCGCGGCGTCTCCGGCGATCGCCACGGCGGTCTCGGTGCCGTTCTTCGCCGCGCCGTTCGCCGCGAAGTGGAACGGGATGCTGGCGCGCGTCGCATCCGCGGGCCCGTTGAGCGTCGTGATCAGCAGCTTGGCCATGTCTGTCACCTCCGTGGATGCCGAGGCTACAGGCCCCAGGAGCGACGGCGGCGAGCTTCTTTCGCCGAGCGTCGCGACGACGGGCCTGTGAGCGAAGCGATACTGCGACTTAGATGCCGAGCGTGCGCCAGAGCAGGTTGGCCACGCTCAGGACCAGCATCACCACGATCAGCTGGCGGAAGCGCTCCGCGCTGATGCGCCCGCGCAGCTCGATCCCGGCGATGAGGCCGATGAGCGTCGGCACGACGCCGACGATCCCCAGCGCCAGCAGCTCCGGCGTCAGCAGGTCGTACGCGAGGAAGCCCCCGATCTGCACCAGCGAGTTCAGCTGGAAGAGCGCGGCCAGGATGACTACGAAGTCCGCGGCGGCGAGCCGCCGCGTGTGGAAGTAGCCGCCGACGATGGGGCTGGCGATGGACGTCGATCCCTGAAGGCCGCCGCCGATCAGGCCTACGACCGGGCCGGCGAAGCGCGCCCGGCGCGCCGCCGGATCGATGCCCAGCAGCCGCTCACCGCGGAGCAGGAAGAGGGCGACCATCGCCGAGATGAGGACCGCGAAGATCCGCTGATCCAGCTGCGCCAGCAGCGAGACGCCGACGACCGTCCCGATCGCCCCGGCGACCAGGATGGGAAGGATGCCGCCGATGAGTCCCGGCACTCGCCGCCAGCCGGTGACCAGCAGGAGCGTGTTCGCCACGAGGATGGGAAAGGCGACGATCACGACCGCGTCACGCGGGCCGAAGACGCCGGCCAGCACCGGCGTCGCGATCAGTGGCAGGCCCATCCCCGCGAGACCCTTGGCGGATCCGGCGATGGCGAGCCCGGCGAAGACGACCGCGAGGTCGAGCGCGCTCACGCGCGGCGGGCCGACTCGCTCTCCCCGACCAGGGTCGTCCAGTCCACGCGGTGCAGCCGCCCGCTGGGGATGAACCCGCGGCCGACCTTGGCGACGTCGCGGCCTTCCACGCGGACGATGTCCGCGGTGTGGTCGAAGGTCGTGCCGTGCACCAGGGCCGAGCCCACGCCGTAGACGTCCACCGGGACGCCCAGCTCCTCGAAGCGGCGGATCTTCTTGGCGTTGAACCCGCCGGAGGCCACGATCTTCACGTGCTGGTAGCCCCCCGCGTCGAGCGCCTCGCGCACCAGCTCCACCAAGCGGGGCGTCACGCCGCGGACCTCGCCCTGCGCGCGGCCCTGGCCCTCCGCCAGCTCGCGCACCACCGCCAGGTCCACCATCGACTCGCTGGTATCGAGCCGCACGCCCCAGAGACGGCCGCCGAGCGCGTGCGCGACGCCGAGCGACGCGTTCACGACGTCGTTCTGGAAGTCCACCAGCGCCGTGACGTTCACGTGGCCCTCGGGCGTTCCCGGTGCGGTCATGTGCGCGAGCGGCTCGGGCGAGCGGTTGATGTGCTCGTCGAACTTGAGCGTGGCGAGCGTCGTGTCGCCGCCGTACACGGCGATGAGCGCGTGCGGGATCGTTCCGAGCCCCTTGCTGCCCCACCACTCGCCCTGCTCGTCGGTCGAGACGCCGACCGCTCCGCCGATGTACGCGGCGTAGCCGGAGCCGGCCTGGCCCTCCTGGGCCTGGTGCCGCGCGCCGAACATGATCACCGGCTTGCCGCGCGCCGCCGCGACGACGTCCCGCGTGTTCGTCGCGATCTTGGTGCCCTCGGTGAGCGCCCCGAGGTAGAGGGTCTCGAGGTGCGCGAACGACGCGTACTCGCCGGTGATCCGCATGACCGGCTCGTAGGCCCCGCCGGTCTCGCCGTCGTAGAGCGACTCGACCTCGAGCTCCTGCCAGCCGGGCTCCCACAGCGAGGCGAGCTCGTGCGAGATGTCGAAGACCCCCCGCGCCAGCGGCTCGTATGTCGCCCACTCGAGGCTCGGCAGGGCCAGCCACGCCGCGTAGAGGCGCTGTTCGGCTTCGAGGTAGCGCTCGAAGAGGCGCTGGGCGCGCACGCGGTCGCGGTAGCGGCCCGCGCCGACGTGCAGGATCGCCAGCACCAGGTCCGTCCCGACTACGACCGCCCCGGGTTGCTTCTGGAACACCTGCATCGTCACGCGGTCCCGCCGGCCGTCCTTCTCCAGGACGTACTTCGTCCGGCCGAAGTAGATGTCGCTCTTGTACCCCGCCCGGATCTTCTCGATCGGAAGGCGGAAGACGTGCGGCCGGAGGCGCTGCGTGACGATCACGTTCCTAGAACATCGCCTGCAGCATGCCGCCGTCCACCTGCAGCGACGTGCCGGTGATGTACGAAGCGCGCTCGGAGGCCAGGAACACCGCGGCGGCCGCGAACTCCTTCGGCTCGCCGTAGCGGCCGAGCGGTATCACGCCCGAGGTCTCCCATTCGTTCTGCACCTCTTCCACCGACTTGCCGGTGCGCTTTGCCGTGTCGGTGTCGAGCTGCACGATGCGGTCCGTCTTGATCCTGCCCGGCTGGATGGCGTTCACCCTGATCCCGTCCTTGGCCAGGTCCTTGGAGAGCGTCTTCAGCATCCCGTGGACCGCGGCCCGCAGCGCGTTCGAGAGGATCAGGTTCAGGTACTGCGTCGGCTGCCGCACCGACGTCGAGGTCGAGTAGAGGATGTTGCCCTTCGTCTTCCTGAGCTCGGGCAGCGCGAGTCTCGTGAGCCGCACGGCCGACTGCAGCGTCAGCTGGTAGGCCTTGTCCCACGACTCCTCGGTCAGCTCCTCGAACCGGCCGGGCGGGGGACCGCCGGCGTTCACGACGAGCACGTCGATCCGCCCCAGCTTCTCGAGCGACTTCTTGACGAACGCTTCGCAGCCCTGAGCGCTCGCGAGATCCGCCACGATGGGCACCGTCTCGCTGCCGGTGGCCTTGGCCACCTCCGTCGCGGCCGACGTGATCGCGGCTTCGTCGCGGCTGCACATCGCGACCTTCGCGCCCTCTCTTGCGAACTCCTCCGCGATGGCCCGCCCCAGCCCCTTGCTCGCGGCCGCTACGAGCACGGCCTTGCCCTTTAACCCGAGGTCCATCGATGCCTCCCTGCGCGCTTGGACGTCCATTGTCGTGGTTTCTTCGCTGACGGCGCGCCGCGGTACCCGACGCGGCTCGCGGCGCGCGGCCCTTTACACCTCGCTCCCGATCGTCCCGATGGCACAGACCGCCACGATGTGCGCGGTCCCGATCCGCGTACTACCCCCTAGGCCTCTCGCGCATCCGCATTCGCCGCGTCATCCACGGCGCGCCTCCCTGAGCTCGGCGAGGCGGCCGACGCGAGCCCTCGTCGCGAGCGGATCGTCGCGGCGTGGCCGGAAATGGGTCCGATCGGGCTCGCCGACCGTCAGGCCCGGCCCGCCGCGCTTTGATCCGCGAGCCGACGAGGGCAGGAAGGAGGGCCGCCGAAGCCGAGCGGCGCCAGGCAACCTGCGGTGCGCTGTCATCGAAGCAGACCGCTGGCAGCGGCGATCGCCAGGACCGCGGCGAGCGCAAGCCGATAGGGCACGAACCAGCCGAGAGAACGCGAGCGCAGGAAGCGCATCAGGAAGGCGATCGCCGCGACACCCGAGAGGAACGAGGTTGCGATCCCCGCGGCTACGACGTCGGGGTGGGCGAGCATCTCGGCGGCGTCAGCGTCGAGCAGCGTCTTGGCGGCGGCGCCCGCGATCACCGGGGCCGAGAGCAGGAAGCTGAAGCGCGTCGCGTCGATACGGGTCAGGCCGAGGGCGAGGCCGGCCGAGATGGTGATGCCCGACCGCGAGATGCCCGGGAACAGCGCGATCGCCTGCGCGATGCCGATGAGCACCGCATCACGGCCACTGACGCTCGACATGTCACGCCGCTGCGCGGCGAAGCGCTCGGCGAGGAGGAAGATCGCGGATCCGATCACCAGCGTGACGACGATCACCGGGATCTGACGCAGCGCCGGCTCGGCATTCTCGAGGGCCAGGCCCGCGATCACGGCCGGCACCGTACCGACCGCGAGGAGCAGCGGCAGCCGCCAGCGCCCGGCGAAGAGGCCGCGGAGGAGATCGATCCAGGTGCCGGCGAAGTAGATGAGCACGGCGGCGAGCGTCCCGAGGTGGACCGCGACGTCGAAGGGCAGCCCGAAGCGCGCGGGATCGGCACCCAGGACGCGCTGGCCGATGACGAGGTGCGCGTGCGAGCTGACCGGCAGGAACTCGGTGAGGCCCTGCACGACGCCGAGCAGGGCCGCGATGAGCAGGTCAGGCATCGTGCCGCAGCCTAGAGGGGGTGACGGCGGGGGGAGGATCCCCGCGCGTAGATGAAAGGCGGCTTTGCCGCCTGGCTCAGCGCAGAGATGCGTGCGCGGAGCGGAGGGCCTCGTGGGCGTCGGACTCGTGCTTGGCGGCCCCCTCGAGCAGGTTCGCCCAGGCGCGGCGCTGCCCGCCCTCGGCGAAGCGCATCGCGGCGGCCGGGTCGAAGGG
>JBOGTE010000009.1:0-31096 GCA_050692015.1 Candidatus Limnocylindria bacterium | reverse complement strand
GGCGAGGGTCATGCCGCGAGCTTTTCGGCTACGCGGAGCCGTGCGCTGCGGGCGCGCGGGTTGCGCTCGACCTCGGCGGCGTCCGGGGAGACCGGGCGCCGGAGAACGAGACGCAGACCCGCGCGATGCCCGCAGACGCAGGTGGGGAGGTGGGGAGGACAGATGCAGTCGCGGGACTCGCGCGCCATGAAGGTCTTCACGACGCGGTCTTCCAGCGAGTGGAACGAGATGACGATCAGTCGTCCGCCCGGGCGCAGGACGTCGAGCGCAGCACGAAGGCCCCGCTCGAGGTTCCCGAGCTCGTCGTTCACGGCGATGCGCAATGCCTGGAACACATGGGTGGCCGGGTCGATGCCCCGGCGGCGCTTGGTCTTCACGCCCGCGACGAAGCGCGCCAGGTCCCCGGCCGTGTGGAATGGCCGCGTGACGCGGCGCCGAGCGATGGCCGCGGCGACGCGGCCGGCCTCGAACTCGCCGCCGAGCTCGCCGAAGATGCGGCGGAGCTCGACCTCCGGCCGGTCGTTCACCAGGTCGGCCGCGCTCTCACGCAGCGTCGGGTCGGCCCTCATGTCCAGGGGACCCTCCGCGCGGAAGCTGAACCCGCGCTCGTCGTCGGCGAGCTGTATCGACGAGAGCCCGAGGTCGAGGACGACGGCGTCGATAGGCGCGAGATCAAGCTCCCGCGCCACCACGTCGCAGACCGCGAAGTTCGCGCGAACGAGGACGGCGCGTGATCCGAAACGTGCCAGCTCCCGTCCCGCGATCTCGAGGGCCGCAGGATCGACGTCGAGACCCATGAGGCGCCCGTCCGGGGTGCTCCGCTCGAGGATGGCGGCGGCGTGGCCGCCCGCGCCCACCGTGCCGTCGAGGTACCGCCCACCCGGGCGGGGATCGGCGTGCGCGACGACCGCTTCGAGAAGAACAGGTTCATGCGCCCTAGATCCCAAGGTCCGCGAGCTTCTCGCCGATGGACGGCTCGACCTGGGCGAGCCGCTGCTGCCAGCGTCCCGGCTCCCAGACCTCGAGGTGGCTGGACGCGCCGACGACGACCGCTTCACCGGCAAGCCCCGCGAATCCGCGCAGGTGGGCCGGGATCACCAGGCGCCCCTGCCCGTCGAGCTCCGTCTCGTGCGCACCGGAGACCAGGAAGTGCACGAAGTGCTGGCGCAGCGGGTCGGTCCGGGGCCGCTTGCGGATGTCGGCGTTGATGGACTCCCACTCGCCCTCGGGAAAGACGGCCAGGCACTCCCCTATCCAACGCGTCACGACCGCTCCTTCTTTGAAGCGGCCGCGGAACTTGGCAGGGACCGCGAGCCGACCCTTCTCGTCCAGGCTGTGGGCGAATTCGCCGGCAAAGTGCTTTTCCAGCTTCCCATCCGCTTCCCGGGAACGGTTCCCCACCGTCCCCCACTAGTCACCACGCGGACGGGACTTTACGCCACCGGGGGCTGCTGTCAAGGCCTCTAGGCGGTCAATTTCAGGGACGCACGCCTGCGCTCGCTCCCACGACCGGTGTCCGCTCGGCCTGCGGTGTGCTACTACAGAGACGTAGTACTGACGACGGGAGGCGCGCCGTGATCCGGATCGGAGCCGACCAGGGCCATCGGCCACTCGAGCGCCGTCAGCTGCTGCGAATGGGGTTCCTCGCCATCGCCGGCCTAGCCGCGACCGAGCTCGCCGTCGCCTTCGCGCCGTTCTTCAGGGTGACGCGCATCACCGGCCTAGGCGCACCCGTGCGCATCCCCTACCCGAAGGCGGAGATCCTGCGGCGGTTCGCCGCGTCGGACGACGACCCCATCCTCTTCACGCAGGGCCGCTTCTTCCTGATGCACCCGCCCGGCGGGATCGTCGCCGCCTACCGCAAGTGCACGCACCTCGGGTGCGCCGTGCCGTTCGCGCCGTCGGAGGACCGGTTCCACTGCCCCTGCCACGGGTCGATCTTCGACAAGCGCACCGCCGTCGTGATCCGCGATCCCGCGCCCAAGCCGCTCCAGTTGTTCCACGTCCGCGAGGAACGGGGCGACCTGATCGTTGACACGAACCCGCTGGATCTGATCGACCGTCCCGACAACCTGTGGGATCCCGCCGTGATCGAGGTGCGGGACTAGTCCCGGACGGGCACGACCCGGTCTACCAGATCCTCGAGCTGGCGCGCGGCGCGGTCCACGATGCTCTTCTCGCGGCGGTCGGGGATGGGCACGCCCCACCACTCCAGCACGGACGCGCCCCAGGTGAATCCTCCGCCGAACGCGGCGAGCAGCACGCGGTCGCCCTTCTTTAGGCGACCCTGCTCCGCGGCCTCCGCGATGGCGATCGGGATCGAGGCCGCCGAGGTGTTCCCGTAGCGCTGGATGTTCACGAACACCTTTTCCATCGGGAAGTGCAGCCGCTTCACCACCGCGTCGATGATTCGCGTGTTGGCCTGGTGCGGGATCATGAGGTCGATGTCGGCGGCCGTGACGCCCGCCTCGGCGATGGCCTCCTCCGAGGCGTCGGCCATGGACTTCACGGCGAGCTTGAACGTCTCACCGCCCTCCATGCGGATGTAGTGCTTGCCCTGGGCCACGGTCTCGTTGGTCGCGGGGACGCGCGAGCCTCCGCCCTCGACCCACAGGAGGTCGCCCTTGGAGCCGTCCGAGTGCAGGACCGCGGACTCGATGCCGACCGAGGCGTTCGACGCCTCGAGCACCACCGCGCCGGCGCCGTCGCCGAAGAGGACGCAGGTCGTGCGGTCCTTGAAGTCGAGGAGGCGCGAGAGGCACTCGGCGCCGATGACCACGGCGTTGCGCGCGGTCCCGGCCAGGATCATGCCGTTGGCGATGGCCAGCGCCGAGACGAACGAGGTGCAGGCCGCCTCGACGTCGAACGCGCCGGCGCGCTCGGCGCCGAGAGCGTTCTGCACCAGGCAGGCCGTCGCCGGGAAGAGGTAGTCGGGTGAGCAGGTGCCGACGATGACGAGATCGACCTCGTGCGGACGGAGCTTCGCGCGCTCCAGGGCGATCCTTGCGGCCTTGGTGGACATGGTCGAGGTCGTCTCGCCCTCGCCGGCGAAGCGCCGCTCCTTGATCCCCGTGCGCGAGCTGATCCACTCGTCCGACGTATCGACGCCCATGTCCTGCAGGTCCTGGTTCGTGACACGGCGGGGCGGGGCGTAGAAGCCGTACCCGGTGACGACCGCGTTCTGCTTCGCCATGGCGGAAGGCTAGGCCCGGCGGGCCAGCCGTCGCGCCGGCGCGCGCTTGAAGAGCGCGCTGACATCACCGGTGTGCGCCCGCAGGGTCTCGTGGGCGTCGAGGACGTCGTCGGTGGTCATGGGCGGTGCGTGGCGGCGAGGTCGGGCGCGCTCCTCCTTCACACGGCTGACGGCGGGCTCTTCGGTCGCGCCTTCCAGCACGACCAGGAGCTTGAAGGCGGTCTTGCACTCGGAGCAGGTCACTCGGACGACGTACGACCGGTCGATCTTGCCCACGACGCGGATGTCCGAGAGCGCGTGGTTCGTGCCGCAGACGCTGCAGTCGTAGTCCTTCGCGCGCTCTCGGAGGATCTTGAGGATGTTCACCGGCTGCGCCAACTCTAGCCTGCCGAGACGCCGAGCTGCCATGCGAGGAACGCCACGAGGTCAGCCGCGTCGTCCACCTGCTTCCCGAGCGGCTTGCCGATGCCGTGGCCGGCGTCGCGGTCCACCCGCAGGAGCACCAGTCCCTCGGTCTCGGACTGCATCAGCGCCGCCATTTTGCGCGCGTGCATGGGGTCAACGCGGCTGTCGCCGTCCGCCGTCGTGAAGAGCACCGCGGGGTAGCGCGTGCCGGCGCGCACGTTGTGGTACGGCGAGTAGGCGCGCAGCCAGCGCAGCTCCTCGGCGCTCTCGGACGACCCGTACTCCGCTATCCAGAAGCGGGCGATCAGCAGGTGCTGGTAGCGGAGCATGTCGAGGAGCGGCACCGCGCAGACGACCGCCTTGTAGAGGTCCGGACGCTGCGTCAGGGCGGCGCCGACGAGCAGTCCGCCGTTGGAGCCGCCCTGGATCCCCAGGCGCGCGCTCCGGGTCCAGCCCGAAGCGACGAGGTGCTCGGCGGCCGCGTGGAAGTCGCCGAAGACGTTTTGCTTGCTCTCGCGCATGCCGGCGCGGTGCCAGCGTTCGCCGTACTCTCCCCCGCCCCTGAGATTTGGCAGCGCGTAGAGGCCGCCCTGCTCCGCCCAGAGGACTGCCGCGGCCGCGTACAGCGGCGTGCGCGAGACGTTGAAGCCCCCGTACCCCGTGAGGAGCGTGGGCACGTCCCCGGTGGGCCGAACGTCGGCGCGGTGGACCAGGAACATGGGGACCTCGGTCCCGTCCGGCGACCGGTAGCGGGTCTGCTGGACGCGGATCTCGGGGATGCCGGCGGGCCTCTCGAGGCGCACCAGCTCGCGCTGGGCCCCGGACGTGGTGTCCACCGCGTAGGACGCGGCCGGCAGGTCGAACGACTGGAACGTGTAGGTCACGACGTCGCCGCTCTCGTCCGAGGAGAGCCCGGCGTCGTTCCCCGTTCCTCCGATGGACCCGAGCCGCGGGAGCTGGACCTCGCGCTCTCGGGTGCCGCCCTTCGCCCAGAGCGCGAGGCGCGACGTCGCGTGCTCCAGGGTGTGCACGGCCACGCGGTCGCGCGTGAGGCGGAAGCCGTCGATGGCGTGCTCGCTCTCGGGAACGACGGTCGTCCAGCGCGACGGCTCGCGCGGGTCGGCCCGGACGATCCGGTAGTTCGGGCTGCCGAGGTTCGTCCGGAGCCACACCGCGTCGTCGGCCGGGTCGCCCTCGGTGATGGCGTCGGCGCCCTCGATGACGGTCCGGAGGCCCGTCTCCAGGTGCTCGCGGTCGAGCAGGTAGACGTCGCTCCGGACCCAGCCGTCGAACGCGAGGAGGAGCACCCAGCGCCCGTTCGGCGACGTGGCCACGTCGAGGATCCGCTCCTTGGCCTGGCCCTCGCCGAAGATGGTCTCGTCCGCGGCGGGGTCGTCACCGAGCCGGTGGTACCTGACGCGGCGGTGGTAGTGCTCGTCCCCCGGCGGCACGCTTCCCGGGACGGGGTGGACGGTGTAGTAGAAGCCGCCGGGCACCCACGCCACCCGCGCGCGCTGGGTGTGCGGGATGACGTCGGGAAGGTCCCTCCCGGTCGCGACCTCGCGCACGTGGAGCGTGGACATCTCGGTCCCGCCGCGCGAGAGCCCGTAGGCGACATGACGGGCGTCCGGCGAGGCGTACCACCAGTCGATGGTCACCAGGCCCTCCGCGTCGAGCGCGTTCGGGTCGATCAGCGGGCGGTCCGGCGCGTCCAGAGCGTCGCGCAAGTAGAGGACCGACTGCTTCTGCGTCCCGCCGCGGCGGATGTGGAACAGCTTCCCGGCGACGGGACGCGGCGTCTCGAGGAGACCCACCGCCAGCAGCTCGCGCAGCCGCGCCGCGAAGCGCGCGCGCTCCGGGACGGCGTCGAGCGCCGCGCGCGTGCGGGCGTTCTGCGCCAGCGTCCACTCGCCCACGCGCTGGCTGGACGCGTCCTCGAGCCAGCGGTAAGGGTCTTCGATGCGCTCGCCGTGGAGCACGTCCACGACGGGCTCACGTGGGCTGGGAGGAGGCTGCGGCACCGTGGTGGACGCGACCGCGCTCGTCACCTGCCTGACGATAGCGGCGGGCGGACCGCGATCAGGGCGGCGGAAGCAGGTACGAAGGCGGCGGGCCGCCGATGCGCGCTTCCGGATGGGCAGGCCCGCAGCTGGCGTCGATCCGAGACACGCCCCGCTCTCCGATGCTCAGGGTCACAGCGGGGCCGTCTCGCGAGGCGATCACGGCGAGATAGCGGGTGTCCGGCGAGTCGTTGCGGCCTCCCGGGGACGTCGCCTCCACGACTGCATAGAGGCCGGATGGGCGATCGAGCTTCATCCACTCGATCACGGCGCGAGCAGCCCGGTCGCGCTCGGCGTGACCGCCATGACAGACGATCTCCGGCAGGATCTCGACGAGCGTGCCCGGAGTCGTCCCGGGAGGGCAGGCAGGCGGACCCGCGCCGGGCGGCGCCCCGGATGGGTCGCCGCATGGGTCCCGCGTGTACTCGATCAGCGCGTCCATCGCGGCCTCGTCGCGCGCTTCGGCCGCGTCCAGGACCGCATCGATCACGGCGATCCCCGAGCGGCGCGACGGGTCGATACCGGAGACGCCGCCGGTCGGCGGAGCCACCACATAGCGGCCCGCCGGAGCAATGACCTCGACCGAGCACCCGTGCTCGGCGGTGATGACGCCCACGATCTCGCCCTGCCGCTCGAAGATCCCCGTCGCCGCCCACCAGTAGGGCTTGATCTGGCGGAACGTGACGACGAGGTGATCGGCCTCTGGCTGATGTCCCGCCGGCACGATCGCCACCGCGTGCAGGCCGTAGAGGTCCGCGACCGTCTGCTTCGACCAGGCCTCGGCGAATGCGGCGCCCTGCACCTCCTCGGGCCTGTCGCACGGCCGCACGGGGAAGGCCGACCGGTCGGCGAAGCGCCCGAGAAGGAAGGCCGCGTCTCGACGTTCGAGCGCGGCAAGCAGATCGTCCACGCTGGCGACGCCTGTGCGCGCGGATGGCGCGTGGATGCGCGGCGGCTCCGGTAGATCGTCGGCCGGAGGCAGAACGTAGTACCGCTCGTAGTCGTGCATCGGAGATGGCATGCGGCCGTAGTTCAGGATCGGCATGCCCGAAGGCCAGTCCGCACTCGGGAGGAAGATCTCGAGATGAGCGATGCGGCCGGTCTCCACGCTGAGGCGCCACGCCTCGAGGATGTCGCCGCTTCCGCGAACGGCGAGCATCACCTCGGCGTCCACGGGATCACCGGTGTACACCGCGTACAGCGACGGCCGTCCGCCTACGAGACGGGCGATCCACGTGTCCGGTGCGATGCGTACGCCGTCGCAGCTCGGATCGCAACGTTCCTCGCGGGCTGGAAGCTCTCCGTACTTCGCAGTGAGCGTCGCGAGGTCGCCTCGCAGCAGGCCATCGATCAGGGCATCGATGTCGGCGTCGCCGGTCCGCCCGTCGGGAGCGAGCGAGGGTGAGGAGACCGGCGCAGGGGGCACGTTGCCGGTAGACATGCCGATCCCGGGCGGGGGTGGCCGCATCTCGTGGGGCGGGATGACGAGGAAGCTCTCGGGCTCCCTGTCGGGGGAGGGCGTGAGGTACCCGAGCTTCCGCACCAGGGGGCGCACATCGTCGGGGGCTTCGCCGCCGTCGATGACGACGTCGATCACGCGGCGCTCCTCGATGCTGAACCGCCACGGGCGCGGATCCGGCCCGCTCAGACCGACGATCAGGACAACATCGAAGTCGCGCCACTCGGCGAAGACCGCCGCGCGCGGGAAGCCCGGAGCCGGCTGGTCCCACCACTCGAAGGGCTCGCGTGGATCCTTGACCACGGCATGCAGCGACCGCTCGGCCGCGCCGAGCAGCGCCGTCCACTCGGAGGACGGGACCTCGCGAGGCTGGAGGAGTCCGATGGGTCCGCCCAGCAGAGCCCCTGCGCGCGCCGTCACACCGCCGAAGCGCGCCTCGAGCGCGGCCGCGTCGTCGTTCAGCAGGCTCCGGATCAGCTCATCGACGGCAGGATCGTCGGTGTACGCGGCCGGCGAGGCCGTCGGAGCGGCATCGGTCGGCGCGGGGGATCCTAGAGCGGCGGGTGGCGCTGTCCGAGGCACGGCGATCATCAGCGTTGCCAGTCCGGCCGCCAGTGCGAGCGCGACGCCGCTCGCGAGGACGATCGCACGCGTGGCTCCGAACATCCTCTGACGCTAACGCTCCAATGCGGTCGCGGTCACTCCCTGCGAGCGGCCCTCGCTACTCTCCGCCGTGATGGCGGCGCGATGACCTTCTCCATCTGCGCGTTCGACCCGGAGACCGGCGAGCTCGGCATCGCGGTCCAGTCCAAGTTCCTCGCGGTCGGTGCCGTCGTCCCGTGGGCCCGCGCGGGCGTGGGAGCGATCGCGACGCAGGCGCACGCGAACACGAGCTACGGCCCGCATGGCCTCGAGCTCCTCGCCTCAGGGCTCGCGCCCGAGGCGGTCGTGGACCGCCTGGTGCGCGAGGACCCGGACCGGGAGAAGCGCCAGTTCGGGATGGTCGATGCGAAGGGTCGCGCCGCGACCTTCACCGGATCCGAGTGCTTCGAGTGGGCCGGCGGCGTGACGGGCCCCGGCTACTGCGCGCAGGGGAACATCCTCGCCGGGCCAGCGGTGGTGGCAGGCCTCGCCCGCGGCTTCGAGGACGCGCGTGGCACGCTTGCAGACCGGCTCGTCGCGGCGCTGCACGCGGGCCAGCGCGGCGGCGGTGACCGGCGCGGCATGCAGTCGGCCGCGCTGCTCGTCGTGAAGGAGAAGGGTGGCTACGGCGGATCCAACGACCGCTACATAGACCTGCGCGTGGACGACCACGAGCGGCCCATCGACGAGCTCGAGCGGATCCTCGGCCTCTACAAGCTGTACTTCAAGGTCGGCCCGGTGAGCCTGGTCGCCATCGACGACGCGCTCCGCGCCGAGCTCGACTCGCTCGTGGCTCGCTCCGGCCAGGCGAGCCTGCAGGATCTGTTCGGCGTCGAGAATCTCGAAGAGCGCTGGATCGACGGCCCATCGATCGACGAGGCGGCGCTGCGTCATCTCCGAGCGCGCTATCCTGTTTAACTAGCCCGGCACGTCCTCAAGCCAGCGCGGCTCGGGCAGACCGAGGATGCGCGCGGCCCAGGCGAGGCTCGCCTTCAGCTGCCGCCGCTGGACGGAACGGATGCGCGGCAGACCCTCGGGCAGAGGCCTCGGCGCGCGGTCGGCGAAGTAGCCAGCGATCCCAGCGACGCTCCCCGCGAGCTCGCGCTCGCGTACCGGCAGGATCTCCGCGTACCAGTTCACGACCTCTTCTGCCCGTGGGCCGTCTTCGCAGGAGATCGCCTGCGCGAAGGCGGCCAGATCGAACTCGTGGGGTCCGACCGACACGTAAGGCCAGTCGAATATCCGCAGACGCTCCCCCTCCAAGCGAACGTTGTCCGACCTCGTGTCGAAGTGCAGGAGGCTAAAGGGCTCGCGCGCCTGCACGAGCGAGCGTTCGGCGCGGACCAGATCCGGTAGCGCGCGCGTCAGCCAGCGCGTCGCGGTCGCCCGCCTCGGCCCGGCGAGCGACGCGAGGGCATCGAGGCCGCTCGCGGTCCGCGCGAGCCGCGACCAGAAGCGACCGAACTCCCGGTGTTGCGTGCGTGAGAGCCAGGCCGGGAGGCGCCGACCATGCGTGGACTGGTGGAACTCGGCGTATGAGCGCGCGGCTCGGCGCGCGCGTCCGCCCGTCCAAGGCGGCACGCTCTCGCCCTGAACATCCTCCAAGAGGACGGCGTGCCAGCCATCGCTGCGTAATGAGCCGAAGTAGATCGGAGCCCACGGACGCATGTAGCGCTCCAGCTTGCGGTAGGTGCGCTCCTCCTCGATAAGGGACCAACGAACACCGGATCCGGTAGGCAGCGGATACGTCGCCTTCAGGAACGCGCGGCGGCCGTCTTCAAGGAGCAGTCGGTAAGTGGCCGAGGGCGCGTACCCGCCAAACGCGCGGACCGCCCTCGCGACGGGCGAACCGAGAAGACGACCGGTTTCGACCCGTAGCCGGATCGGCACGTCGGACCACTGCGGCTTCGCCTCGCGGGGCGCGGCCGTGCGCGGGTCAGGCGCGTTCGTACGTACGCTCACGCCGTCGATCCCTGCAGATAGCGCCGCGCGCCCGCGATCGGTAGCTGCCAGATCGTGTTCGTCCACGCCGGGCGGAACCCCAGCCGCTCGTTGATCGCGATGATCGGCGCGTTGACCGGGTTGTTGTTCGTGCGCATATATCGCGCCTGCGGGTGCTCAGCGAGGATCCGCTCGAGGAGCAGCGCCTTCAGCCACTTGCCGACGCCGCGCCCCTGGTGCTTCGTCGTCACCGCGGTGCCGCCCTGACGGATGAGATAGCTCTGCTCTGGATGCCAACTCGCCTCGGTGAAGCCGGCGGTCTCGCCGGTCGCCTCGTCGATGGCCAGCACAAGTGCGTGCTCGCGTCCCTGCTCCTGACGAGCACTCTCATAAGAACGGACGACCTCGGGTGTCGCCGTGAAGTCCCAGATCCGCAGCGTGCCGGTGGGCGTGGCCGCCATCGCCGCATAGGCAGCGACCACGTTGTCGAGCAGGTACTCCGGCACGTCGCCGTCGATCCACTCCAGGCGGTAACCCGCGGGTCGCGCTTCACGCCACGCCGCGAGCAGCGCGCGATCGACGCTGGCCAGATCGACCTGGTTGGTGGTCATGACCATGCCTGGCTCCGCGCCGGCCCGCCTCAGGAAGGACTCGCCCCCAGGTATCCGGTCTGTCGTGATGAACCCGAACAAGGCGGAGTCATCGTCGGCTGCTGTGCGGACGATCTCGTGAAGGAAAGCGCGGGCCAGCCCACGGCGCCGGTGATCTGGCAGGACCTCGATCTCGCTATTGCGCACGTTCTGCTTGTCGCCGTATAGCCGTCGCCAGGCGACGGCGCGGCCGACCGCGGTGCCGCCGTCACGCGCGATCCAGTCCCGACGCTCGAAGGAGTCCGGGGTCGCGCGGATCGACCTCACGCGGTATGCGAGGGAGGTCTCGGGATCTTCGGACACGCGCTCGCGCATGACCGCGCCCATGACCGACGCGCTCGCCTGAAGCTCGTCCTCCGAGCTGCTGCGCACGTCGATCGGCTTCACTTCGTAGCGCTCGTCCGCGTGGATGGCCATGGCTCGCACCTCCTTCGCCAATAAAGAAGGCCCCCCGTCGATCGGGAGGCCTTCCTTCGAATCGGTGTGATCGCGCAATACCGCCGCTACGCGCCTCCCATGACGAGTTCGCCCCCGGCGAACGGGAGCGAGATCATTGCCATAACGACGCGGCCAGTGATGAGGCGCGGCAGCGTACCAGGCAGGCGCGCGGTCGTCGAGAGCGACGAGAGCGCTCGGCGACATTCGACGGCACGATGCGGAAGGAGCGCACCGGCCAGTCGAGCCCGCTACGTTGCCGCCGGTGCGGGTGTACATCGTCGGCGCGCCCGGCTCCGGAAAGACAAGCCTGGCACGCGCACTGGGCCGTGAGTTCGGGCTATCGCTGCTCGAGCTCGATCACCTGTGGGGGCGCCTCTTTGACCGTGATGCGAGCGGTCGGATAACGGAGGCGGCGATCCTGTCCCGAGCGCAGCTGGTCGCGGAGTACGTGGTGCGGGACGGCTGGGTGATCGAAGGAGCGGAGCCTCCGTTCCTGCATGAGCTCGCGAACGTGAGCGACCTGATCGTCTGGTGCGACGTACCGTTCCGTACAGCCGCGGCGCGCCTGCTCCGTCGGCACGTCATCGCTGATCTCAAGCGGAACAACCGCTATCCCGGGTACCGCCGCCTCTTCCGGTTCTTGCGCTCCGTTAGGCGACGGTATGGTGCGCCGCTAGAACCATCTAGCGATGATTGGACCACCTGGACCAGAGCACGGGTCGAGCGGGCGGTCCGGCCCTACGAGGCGAAGCTCGTCAAGGTGACGAGCGGCTCAGTCTGGGAGAACTACCTCAGGGTGAAGGAGCGGGTCGGCGGCACGACCCGTGAGCGCCCGCTGATGAAACAGGACCAACGCCCCCAGCAAAGCGCACCTACGAGCGCGCGCCTCATAAGGGTGGCAGCGCGCTGGGGAGTCACCCTCTTGGAGCCATATCCGGACGTGTATCCGGGCAATTTGGTGTACCGGTGCGCGCTCCGCGACGGCACTCCTGCCGTGATCAAGCACGAGCCACCGCGAACCAGGGACGACGAATTCCCGACAGGCATAGACGCGCTGATCCACTACGGCGGTCGTGGGATGGTCCGACTGCTCGAGGTCGCTCGCGAGGAGCGCGTGATCCTCACGGAGCGTGTCGTTCCTGGCAGGCCCCTCTGGGAAGTACCAATGCCCGAGTCGCTCGAAGCGATCGCGTCGGTGATGTCCAAGCTCCGCAAGGCCCTACCCGACCCGAACCTTTTCCCGTCCGTCGCTGCCTACTACCGGGCCTGGCCGAACCACCGTCGGCTCTACGGTGGCTCAGGACCTATCGACAGAGATCTCTTCGACATCGGCGAGCAGCTCTTCCTCGAACTCTGCGATGCCTCGGCCGGCCCGGTGGTCCTCCATGGTGACCTTCATTACGGCAACGTCCTCAGCTCCGACCGAGAGGGCTGGCTGGCGATCGACCCAAAGGGCTTGAGCGGCGAGCCGTGCTACGAGGTGGGCGCCCTGTTCCGGAACCGCATCGACGAGCTGTATGCGTCCTCGGATCCGATCCAGGCGATGAGGCGCCGCGTGGAAGCGCTGGCCGACCTTACGGGCTTCGACCGCGAGCGCGTGCGGCTTTGGGCCCTCTCGCAAGCCGTGCTCTCCGAGGTTTGGAGCGCTGATGATCCGAGCAAGACCCTCCGCATCGACATGCGGGCAGCTCGTCTACTGCACGCGATCGGTCCTCTGGGATAGGTCCGATGCCCAAGCTGATAATCGTCAAGCACTCGCTTCCGCACATCTCTCCCGAGCGCCCGCGAAACGCGTGGCGACTCTCCCATGAGGGTCGCGTTCGAGCCGTGCGGCTTGGCGAGCGCCTCCGGACCTACGACGTGGACCGGATCGTGACTAGTCCCGAGCCGAAGGCGTCTGAGACCGCGACGATCGTGGCGGAGACCCTCGGATCCATCCCGGTGGCGATGGTCGATGCCCTGCGAGAGCACGACGACAGAGATGTCCCGTTCCAGGACGAAACGTCGTTCCGGGCCTCCGTTCGTCGCTTCTTCGCTCGGCCGAGCGGAGCGGTGTTCGGACCTGAGACGGCCGATGACGCGCACGAGCGGTTCTCGGCTGGCGTTGAGGCGCTGATCCCGTCCAGAGACGGGGCTGCGACGGTCGTCGTAGCGCATGGGCGGGTGATATCGCTCTTCGTCGCGCGCCGGAACCGGCTGGACCTGTACGACCTCTGGGTGCGGCTCGGGCTCCCCTCGTTCGTGATCTTGGACCGCCCGAGCTACTCGCTCGTAGAGGTCACTGAGGATGTCTAGCGTCCCGGCGGCTGCGCCCGAGGGGTCGAACGATGTTGATCCGGGCGGTATCTTCCGAGAGTGCCCAGCGCGGTCGAACTCCTCGCTCGAGGCCTCGAGGACGCGTACGCGCTGATCCGTGCGCGTATCGAGGGGCTGACAGACGACGAGTTCTTCTGGGAGCCCGTCCCGGAGTGCTGGACGGTCCGGCAAGACGCACGAGGTCACTGGTCGGTGGACTACCCGGACGAGCCGCATCCCGAGCCTCCGCCGTTCACGACGATCGGCTGGCGTCTCGTGCACGTCGCTGAGTGCAAGATCATGTACCACGAGTACGCATTCGGGCCGGGGCGGCTGACGTGGCCGGAGATCGACTCGGCGCACACCGCGCGGACCGCCGCCGAGCAGCTCGAGGAAGGTCACGCACTGATCCGGCGCGACCTGGGAGGGCTCACTGATACGGATCTCGAGCGGGAGCGGCTCACGAACTGGGGCGAACGCTGGCCGGCCCACCGGATCTTCTGGACCATGATCGAGCACGATCTCCATCACGGAGGCGAGATCGGGACGCTGCGCGACCTGTATCGCGAGACCGGAGGCGGCCGGATGAGACGATGACAAGCGTCAGGGGAGGCGCGGTTCAGGTGTCTGCTGCTTGGTGTGGAAGAGACGGAGGAGCGTGATCGCGCCGTCCTGGCCGGTCGCCTCGTCGTACGAGTACCACACGTAATAGGGGGCGCGCCGCATGCGCAGGCGCAGCAGAGCCTCGGTCCCCCGGCGCGCGAGCTCATAGCCCACTCGAGGGAAGTGTTCGAGCAGCCCCTCGATGTCGCTCAGGTCTTCCATCAACGTCCGTACCCAGTCGAGCTGCTGGATGCGCTGAAGGTACCCAACGTCACGCTCCAGGTCGGACGAGAACTCGTCCGCGTAGACGATGCGCGCCACGGTCTACCTCGTCCGTTCGGCGTGCTCCGGCCCTTGCTTCAGCGCGCGGGCGAAGATCTCCTGGATCTGCTCACGCGGTACCGTGCGGCCTTGTCCTCGACGGAACCGATCCCAGGTGGCATACGCCTGCTCGTACTGCCAGCGCTCGGCGGCGGCCAGCTCCGCAGTCGTCTCGAGATCATCGAGCCGCTCGGAGACAACGACCCGGAGGGCCTCGGCCTCGCTCAGGTGACGAGCTGAGGCGAATTTGTGGAGACGCAGACGGAGCGGCCGCGGCATGCGGAAGTTGATCGGTGAGTTGGCCGCGGACACCGGCTTGCGCCTAGCCTTCGGAGTGCTCTTGGCCATGGCCTATCTCCTTGTAGCCCTATCGACTACACGATAGTCGCGGTGCATCGGCGGCCGCAAGGACCTGCCAGCGCAGAAACGACGCTGCCCGAACCCTCCCAGCCCGGGTCGCCTCAGCCTCGTTCTCCACTGCCACTCCCCATCCGGCCCGCACCACATGTCCAGGTACAGATCTTTTGCTATCGAAGCCGACCGCGGTCCGGAGCCAGACCTCCTCGAGATGCAACTCTGGCCACGAGGAGCACGGCGGCATCATCCGTGACCCGCACTTCGGTGACCATACAGTCGTCTCGACGACGCCAAGCCTCGCGAACGGGATCGCCGTCCAGATATGCCTCGCGCTGCTCGGCCGTCCAGCGCTCAGGTGGCGTGAAGTCGTCGAAGAGGACGATCCCGCGTGGTGACGCCATCGAGAGGATCTCGTCGCACTCATGCTTCGCGGGTCCTCCATCAATGAAGAGGACATCAAACGGTGCCTTCCCCTTCAGGAGGGACCAGTCTCCAGTGAGCACCTCGACGTTCTCGACGGGTCCGAAGAGGTCCTTCGCTATCGCTGCGCGCTCGGGGTCGGCTTCAACGGTCACCAGCCTGCTTGCGGTATCCATCGCTGAGGCGAGCCACGCCGTTCCGACGCCACACGCCGTACCCGTCTCCCCGATCCGGATACCGGTGCGAGACGCGGCGAGCAAGTGCAGCAGCCGGCCGACCTCGGGCAGACACGCCTTGTCGAAGCCAACAGTGCGCGACGCCCTTACGGCTCCAGCAACAAGGTCCGGAAAGTCGCCAAGTGGCTCGTACTCCGGAAGACCGGGCTGTCTTGTCATCTCTCCGAGGTTTGGAGCGCTGATGATCCGACGAAGACGCTGCACATCGACATGCGAGCAGCTCACCTGCTATGGAGCATCGGTCCTCTGGGCTAGCGACGCAGCCGCTCTCGTGAAGTGCGAGACCGGCCATAGGAAGTACGTGGCGCGGCCATGATCCTCGAATCCACGCTTCATAAGGATCGGGGCGGAAGTGCCGCTATCCGCAATGATCCCCGCAAAGGCGCAGTCCTCGCGTGCACCGTAAGCGGCCCGGTACGCGACCAGGGTGGAGTAGACACCCTGGCGGCGATATTGGGACAGCGTCTCAGCACCGGTGAACTCGACCGCCCGGAGGGCCCGGTGGATCATCCAACGAGCCGTCCCAACAGGCTTATCACGTATGTACGCGACCGCAGCGTGCCAGTCCTTGCCCAGGCGTCGCATCCGATCCTTGAGAAGTAGGGCGATGTGCGCTGGCCGGCCGTTCGGGTGATCGACGCGAATGGCGTCCTCCATTCGAGCGCGGTCCGTTACTTCCTCCACCCGGACGTCCGCATTCACGTGGAATGTGGGCAGGGGCAGGCGCGCAAGAAGCATGCGCCCTTCAAGCTCCCGGATGAAGCCACGCTCCTCGAGCCGGTCGCGCAACGACTCCGGCGTGCTCCCTTCAGTGACCAGCCAGACGAACGCCTGACGGCGAGCGCGGAAGGACCCAAGGACCTCGTCAATGCCAGCGTCGATCCGCGCCGCGTCCCAGCGAACCCAACACACCTGGCTTGACCATGGGTACTCCAGGGGTGGACGCGCCGACAGGAGGAGGTCATCCCGGGCGACGATCTCCGTGTCCGCGTCCGCACGGGCGCGTAGCTCGGCTTCCGTCGGCTGGAACAGCGCCCGCGCGAGCGCATTCACCTGACGCTCACGATCCCAGCTGGTCGAGGTGCCGGTCGAGATCCCTCAAGTAGTCTCGTGCCGCCTCGACAAGAACTGTGGGCCGACGTTTCTGTAAAGAGCCGAACCACACCATCGCGTGAAGCTCGTAGAAGGGCAGCTTCCGTGGATCCGGGCGCCTGCCGTATCCCGCCCAGAAGGCCTCGTTCACTGCACCGACTTGCGCTCGAGTGAAGATCTCGAAGCGTGCGAGATCCCATTCGGGATCGCCCATCCAGGCGTACTCCCAGTCCAGCCATGCCGCTAACCGCCAGCGTGATCCGTCCTTGCGGACCAGCACGTTCCCGCCATGCGGATCGTTGTGGAGCAGGTGCGCGTGATCGTCCATCTCGAGCACCCGGGAAGCGACCGCGGCCGTGGCATCGATCCGCCCGAGTTGGCCCTCGGTGATCCGACCGAGCCTCCGCAACGTCCGTGCGTGACCACGAATGAGCGATGCGTGGTGCTCGCCCCATACTTCGCTGAACGGTTCAAGGTGTGTTCCCACGATGACGCCCGCCTGGTAATCGAAAGGCCTGAGCTCATGGGCTCGACGAAGCGCGGCGCCGGCGTCTTCCCACGCGACTGAGAGCGGTCCATCCTGCGTGCCAGCAACGTCGCGTAGTCGATGGCCCTCGATCCACTCCATCACGATGCAGTCACCTTCGTTGGACACGCCGTGCACTCGCGGCACGCGGACACCGCTCCTCAGCAGAAGGTCATGCAGGAACGCCTCCTTGCGGCCGCGCTCGAGATCCGGCTCGGAGTGAGGCCAACGATATGAACGCAACAGCACCCGGGAGCCACCCTCGAGCGTCACGGCGTAATTCGCGTTCGTGATGCCGCCAGCACAGGGCCTCACCGCGGTGAAGCGTTCACGGATCCCGCACGCCGCAAGCATCTGCGCTGCTCGCGTCGGATCCAATGGAGGCGGGGGTGGCGGGCCTGAGTTCACGGTCCGTTCCTTTCGAGTGACCTGGCGCTTTCAGCGGATGCCGCATGACGGGCGCTTTTCGTCGCTGTTCGACTCCCTGGCCGAAGGAGTGGTCGCGAAGGTACCGCTGGCGTCGTAGCCTCGCGCCTGTGGCGCTGATCCGAGACTTCGGGGACCTTCAGGCTGAGATCGTGCGCCTCCGGAACGCGGGTCAGCTGTCAGAGGCCCTCGACCTGATCAGGCGCGAGGGCCATCGGTTCCCAGACCAAGCTGCCTACACGTATCTCGCGTCGATGCGCCTTAACTGCGAACTCGGCCTCATCGATGAGGGAGTCCGTGTCCTTGCCGAAGCCCTCGCCGCCGGATGCAGGTATCCGTTACCGGTGCTGCAAAACGAGCAATTCAAACCACTGCGCGACGTAGCTGAGTTCCAGCGCTTGGCGCATCACGCGGCCATGCGCTATGACTCCGAGCTCGGCGCGACAACCCCTAAGCTCGTTGTGCGGCGTCCGGCCTCCACCCCAGTAGGCACGCTCTTGGTACTGCACGGCAACAACAGCAGCACCGACCAGACTGCCCCTCACTGGGAGCATGCACGCGAGCTCCGCTGGGTCCTCGCGTTCGCGCAGTCTGCCGAGATCTCGTGGAGTCCGGGGTTGTTCGTGTGGAACGACCCGGCGCGTGCCCGCTCGCAGGTCCTCCAACACCTTGCTGAGCTGAGCGAGTCGGTTGAGCCACCACATCTGCCGATCGTTCTTGCGGGCTTCTCCATGGGTGCGCTCCGCGCGCTCGAACTAGCGGCTTCGGTCGCCGACCGGATGAGTGGCGTCATTGCCGTCGGGGCATATCTGCCGCACGACGCCGCCGAGCACCTCGCAGCGTCCCTGTCGATCCCGACGGCGATCGTCATCGGTGAGCGCGATGAAGAGGGACGTCCAGGCTCCGAGACGATCGAGCGAGGTCTTCGTGAACGAGGTGTCCCCGTGAGGCTCGAGGTCGTTCCCGGCCTCGGCCACGACTACCCGTCTGATGTTGCTCGTCGCTTCGAGACCGCGCTTTCGCTCTTTTCACGCTCGACCAGTGGGACCGTGTGAGCTAGGAGTCAGGGGATGCGCGGCTCAGGCGCCGCTGCTTGCTCTCTCACCATCGCGACGAACGGAGCCATCGCGGCGCGGAGCGCGCGCAGGTCCCTGGCGGTCGCCTCGCCGTCGTAGGCACGCGTCGCGGCGCGGATCGCGCCACGCCAGCGAGCCGGGAGGTGCTCGAGGGCCCATCCGCCCGCGGCGCGCTTGGAGGTCACGACATCCCGGTTCGCAAGGCTGTAGAGGATCCGCGAGCCGTTAAGGATCGCGTACGACGTCTCGTAGAGATCGTCGTCGCCCGCCGCGACGTGCCGCTCGAGATGCTCTAGCTCGAGGCGGAGCGCGCGCTCGAGCTCGGCCCAGGTGGTCGGCGAGACGACCTCGTCCGGCGTCTTCCCGTGGAGCAGGACATAGCGCCCGGCGAGCCAGTGCGCGCGGTGGAGCGCCCACGTCTCATACCGGCGGTCCGCGCGGAGCACGTCGTGAGGGGGGTCCCGGTGCGCGGCGTCGCGCGCCACGATGTAGCCGACATCGAGGTCCGTCTCCAGCTCGCGGGTGATCGTCTCGTGCGCGCTGCGGATCTGACGAGCGCGCCGTTGCGTCGGCGCGCGCCGGAGGACCGCGAACGCATCGACGTCGCCGAGGCGCAGCGGCGGATCGGGAAGCGCCCTCGCGCCGTAGCCCCAGAGCGCGACCAGGTCGTCGCCGAGGACCAGGCGCAGGCCGTCACGCAACCGTATCCATGCGAGCAGCGCGGTCGTCGGAAGGTCGGCCACCGGCACGCTCACGGCCGCGATCTCACGCCGGTTTCAGGAAGTCGATCGCGCCGACGGATGGGCGGTAGCCCATGGACTCGTTGATGTGAAGGATCGGGTCGTTCGCGGCGTCGTTGCCGGTACGCACACGCGTCACGCCCAGCGCGATCGCCTGCGCCAGCGTCTCACACTTCACCGCCCGCGCGATGCCCCTCCCGCGGACGGAGCGCGCGGTGGCTGTCCACTCAGTGCCGACCACGCCCCGGACCGGCGGGTACGACAGGACCGAGCAGCCGACGACCTCGTCGCCGAGCCGGGCGATCCAGAACCAGTCGTCGCGCATGCCCGGCGCCGTGACCCAGCGCATGTGGTCCTCGAACGGTTCGGGCACGTGCGGAGCTGTCGTCGGCACGTCCTGGGTCCCCTCTTCGGACAGTCGCCAGACCTTGCGATGCTTCTCCGGATCCGGGTCGTCGGCCAGCGTGAGCAGCCGTACGCCCTGGCGACTCATCTCCGCGCGGGTGCGCTCGGTCATCTCGAGGATCCGATCGCGCTCGGCGACGAGATCCAGCTCCCAGCGCCGCCCGCGGCGGTCCTCGCGGTAGCCGCGCGCCAGGATGGCCCCGATCTTGAGCGGGTCGTCCTCGTTCGCCCGGATTCGCAGGATGCGCGCGCCATCCTCGCGTGTGCGGTCCTCCATCTGGGCCAACAGCTCGTCCAGCCGGTCGCGCGTACGGCACTCTGGCAGCAGGTCGGCATTGACGCTGCCGTAACGCTCCTGCACCAGTTCCCAGCGAGGGTGCGAGTGGAACGCGTACCCCACGGGGAGACCCTCGAGCAGCGCGATCCAGCGCGCCTCGGTCCAGTTGCGCCAGGCCTGCTCCCACTCGTAGCGCATGACCACGGGATCCGTCGGCCGCTCAGGGATGAGCGCGGTCGCCACGTCCGCGAAGAAGGCCGCATCTTCTAGGGTGGCGTCGCGCAGCACAAGCTCCCCCATCACCCGCTCCGCTTGAGGCGGCCGGTGCGCTTCGCGTAGCGCTCGGCCAAGAGGAAGAGGCGCAGCCCCAGCGGGATCGAGACGGCCCCCGCGAAGAGCGCGGGCCAGATGAGCGGCCAGAGCCTGACGACGTCGTGCCCGTCCATCAGCGCGCGGCGCATGCCCTCGATCACGTAAGTGGCGGGCGAGATGGTCGAGAAGACCTGGAGCCAGCCCGGGAGGACCGACGTCGGGTAGTACACGCCGGACACGAGCAGCACGACGGCCTGGACGATGTAGGCCATCTGGAGCCCCTTCTCCGTCCAGAGCAGCGGGAAGCACGCCGAGGCGATGCCCAGGCCGATGAACGCGAGGGTGCCGACGAGCAGCAGCGCCACGGCGCTGACCGCGTTCGCGTTCGAGAGGTCCACCGGGATGAAGAGCATCACCGCGAACAGCACCGCGACGCTGATCACCGCCGCGCGGATCACCGTCCCGACGGCCATGCCGATCAGGTGCGTGAGCCGCGGGACGGGCGCCATGAAGGTGTGCTCGATGGTCCCCTCCCAGCGCTCCCAGGCGATGATCTCGGCGATGTCCTCGAAGACGATGCCGAGGAACCGCCAGGCGATCGTGCCCACGAGCAGGTACAGCACGAAGCGGCCGGTCTTCGCCGGGTCGGCGGGCTCGCCGCTGATGATCGGCTCCGCGAGCGCGATGTAGGCGACCGCCAGCGAGGTCGTGATCGAGTACACGACCCAGACGAGCTCCCACAGCCAGTAGCGCCGCATGAGCGCCACCTGGCGCTCTACGAACGCGTAGGCGAGGCGGGGTTGGGAGGCGAGCTCGGTCATCATTCCGCGCTCGCCTCCTCCCCTTCCGTGTCGGCCTCTTCGAGCCGGCGCCCGGTCAGCGTCATGAAGACCTCCTCGAGGTCCTTTCCGCCCACCCGCGCGGTCAGCTCGTCAACGGTCCCCTCGGCCACGAGCCGGCCGCCGTGGATGATCCCGATGCGGTCGGCCATACGCGCGGCCTCGTCGAGGTCGTGCGTGGTCAGAACGATCGTCGCGTCGTGCTCGTCCCGCAGGTCGCGCACGAACGTCTGGACCTCCCGCTTGCTCCGGATGTCGAGTCCCGTGGTCGGCTCGTCGAGGAGCAGCAGCATCGGCGTGGTCAGGAAGGCACGCGCGATCGCCACCTTCTGCTGCATTCCCCGCGAGAGCTTCTCGAGTGGCTCGCCGAGGCGGCCCTCCGTGATGCCGAGCCGGCGAAGGATCGTCACCGCGCGCCCGCGCACCTCGGCGGGACCGACACCGTAGAGCCGGCCCGCGTAGACGAGGTTCTCCATGGCCGAGAGCTTCTTGAAGAAGGAGGCCTCGACCGACACACGGTTGATCAGCCGCTTGACCGCGAGCTCGTCCTCCCTGACGTCGAGGCCGAAGATCCGGACCAGGCCGGCGTCCGGCTCGAGCAGAGTCGAGAACATGCGGATGAGCGTCGATTTGCCGCTGCCGTTGGCGCCCAGGAGGCCGTAGATCTCGCCGCGCCGGACCTCCAGCGAGACGTCGTCCACGGCACGAACGTCCTTCCCCGATCGGGACGCCCGGAAGACCTTGCGGACGCCATGGGCGAGCAGGGCCGTACGCCGGTCTTCCGCCGCTTCCGGTCTGTGCCGCTCCGCTTCTTGTACCGCCAGCATGGCCGTGTCCCTTTCATGTCCCGAGAGGGCTGGCCACGGTCGCCGTGATCGGCGAACAAAAAGACCGTGGGCCATCCCTGCTGCTGCCCACGGTCCGGAGGGTCTCTGCGTCGAGCTCTAGCTCGGATCTATCCCTGTCCGGAGGCGGGCAGGCTGCGCCGAGGGAAGGTGTAGGTGCCGTTCGCGAGGATCACGTTCAACCTGGCCGCTCCTTTCCGGTGTCCCCCCGCTCGGGGGCCTGCGCACTTTACGTCCGGCGTCGGGGCACGTCAACGCTCGTTCGATACAGAGTGCGCGCTCAGCAGGTGCAGGGTCCGCCCTCCGCGCACCCGTCGCAGCAGTAGGTCGCGACGGCGGGGCCGCCCGAGGACTCACCGTCCGGAGCGGAGCGCACCGCCCGCTCGTCGTCGGCGTCGATCGTGATCCCGCAGTTAGCGCAGCGGGCCGAGTGCGGCGCCGGCGGGCGCACGCCGATGCGCGAGAGGATCTGGCCCAGGCCGCCCTGACGGGAGGAGCGCATGTCTTCGACCGTAGGCCGCGAAGGTAAACAGCAGGTAGACGCTGGGTCAGACGAAGGTCAACGCCGGACCGAGGAGGCCGCCGCGGGCTCCGCCGCCGGGAACTGGTAGCCCACGCCCCGGACCGTGAGGATGTAACGGGGCTTCTGAGGGTCGGGCTCGAGCTTGGTTCGAAGCCGCCCCACGTAGACCTTCAGGTAGTGGACCTCGTCGCGGTACTCGTGGCCCCAGACCTTGGCCAGGAGGGTCTCGTGCGGCATGAGCCGCCCCGCGTTCGTGGCCAGGTGGTACAGGAGATTGTACTCGGTCGGCGTGAGCTGGACCTCGCGCTCGGCCACGGTCACCTTCCGCTGGGCGAAGTCGATGCGCATCTCCAGGTGCTGGAAGACGTTCGTCCGCCGGTGGGCCGTGGCGGCCCGGTAGCGGCGCACGACGGCGTCGATCCTCGCGACCAGCTCCTTGTGGCTGAACGGCTTCGTGACGTAGTCGTCGGCGCCGAGCTCGAGGCCGCGCACGCGGTCCTGCTCGAGGCCCTTGGCCGTGAGGACGATCACCGGGACGTCGTCGCCCCGCTCGCGGAGGTCCCGCAGGACGGCGAAGCCGTCCTTGACGGGCATGGCGACGTCGAGGATGACCAGGTCGGGCCGGTCGCGGTCGATCGCGGCCATGGCCGCCAGCCCGTCGTGGGCCTCGCTCACCTGGTGCTCAGGGCGGTGGTAGTGGATGCCCATGCCGATCAGGGCCGCGACATCGGGCTCGTCGTCCACCACGAGGATCCTCACCGGGCCGCCGCCGGCACGGACTCGTGCGGGACGGCGATGACGAACACCGCGCCCTTCGCACTGCCGTCCTCGAGCCAGATGCGGCCGCCGTGGAGCTCCACCAGCGTCCGCGCGATGGCCAGCCCCAGGCCCGTCCCGCTCACGTGCTGCTTCGTGCGCTCCCCCCGGTAGAACTTGTCGAATATCCGCTGGCGCTCGGCGGCGGGGACCCCGGGTCCCTCGTCCGTCACGGTGAAGCGGACCTCGTCCCCGGCGCGCTCCGCCCGCAGGACGATCTCGGTGCGGTCGGGAGCGTAGCGGCAGGCGTTCTGGACCAGGTTACCGAGCGCTTGCTGTATCCGCCGCCTGTCCACGAGCACCGGCGGCGCGTCGCCCGACGCTACGACGATGCGCTGCTGCTTCGCCGCGGCGATGGGCTCGTGCGCCGCGGCCAGCTCGACCAGCAGGGAGGCGCTGTCCACGAACTCGCGCTGCAGCTCGATGCGGGCCTCCTGGAGCTGGGCGACATCGAGCAGGTCCTCGACGTTCCGCTGCAGGCGCACCACGTGCCTCTCGGCCTGCTCGATGAGCTTGGCCGCGGATGCGCCCAGGGCGTCCTTCTGCCGGCCGAGCAGCTCCAGGGATCCGCTGATCACGGTCAGCGGGGTGCGGAGCTCGTGGCTCACGGCCGTGAGGAACTCGTCCTTCAGCCGGTCGAGCTCGCGTAGCGCCTTGGCCTCGCTCGCCTCGGCGAAGAGCCGCTCGTTCTCGAGCACCTGCGCGATGAGTCCGCCGACGGTCTCGGCCAGGCGCGCGTCGTCCGGCCCGAAGCCGTGCGGCAGCGCGCGCGACAGGGTGAGGGCCGCGAGCGGCGACCCGCCCACCGACAGCGGGACGACGATCACCGCACGCGCCTCCTCCGCGTCGGGCCGAGGCACGTAGCGCTGGTCGTCGAGCACGTTCGGCACGAGCAGGGTCTCACCCGCGGCGAAGGCTGCGCCCACCAGCCCCTCGCCCAGGCGCATGCGCGGGGTCGGCGGCGCGCCGCCCCGCGGAGTCAGCCGGTGCAGCACGCGGTACTCGCCCAGGTCGGTGTCCACCACGAAGACGGTGGCGCGGTCGAACTGGAAGACGTCACGGCTGGCCTGGAGGACCGCGGGCACCAGGGCCCGCCCTGGTCCGCTGGCGACGACCCGGAGGGCCGCCGCTATCGCGCCGTCCTCCTCGACGCGCCGCTGCAGCCGCCGGATGAGCTGCTCGCGCTCCACGCGGACCTGGCGGTCGTCCCGGAGCACCCGGTCCATGAGGAAGGCGGTCATGGCGAAGACGGCCAGATGGAACGCGAGACGCTGCGGCTCGAGCGGGATGGCGAAGGCGCGGGCACGAAAGAGGCTGATGCCGACGTACGCGATGCCGATCACGCCCGCCGACGTGTACGCGCCGCCCGTCCCGAACCGGAACGAGCCCATGATGATCACCAGGGGACCGAGGAAGAACGTGGTCCACTGCGGGTCGACCGAGAAGAGGAGCATGGCCGCGGACAGCGCGCCGAGGTCCGCCGCGAACGCGTACTCGGACAGGCGGCGATGGCCCTCGAGCGTGGATGCGCGCCCGGACGCCCGGAGCACGACCGCGTTGTAGGCGGCGACCCCTATGCCCAGGGCTAGGGTGCCGGCGACCGACAGCGTCGGGAACAGGGGCCCCAGCAGCAGCGCCAGCCCGGCAGCGGCCCACCGCACGCGCCCGATGGCGCGCTCCAGCCGCTGCTGCTCGTCCAGAAGCGTTCCCTGCACGGGCGTCCCCATTCTTTGCCGATCTGTTGACCGCGTATTCACCGGGTTTTGACCCGCGCCGACCCATGCTCGGGGGCGGGCGCGGCCCGCGCAAAGGTGTCGCCGCCCCCGGGAGGTCGCAAACCGATGCCGAAAAGGGTCTTCACCTGCCTGCTGACGCTCGCCTTCGTCGCCACGGTGTTGCTGGCGGGTCCGGGGCCCCAGGCGGCAGCCACCCCGGTCGCCGATACGGACGCCCTCTACGAGCTGTACGGGCGCGTTTTCCCGGACCCTCACGGCTGCGTTCGCGGGCTCCCCGGGAAGTCCCCCTACGCCAAGGGCAACGTGTGCGCGACACAGTTCATCCAGTTCGACGAGGTCGTCGCGGGACTGCGCTTCCTCGACGGCAAGTTCCCCTCGCTCATGGAGATCTACGAGCTGCCCTGGCGCAGCGCCGGCATCCCCACCACGACCCTGGAGCGGGAGGCCTCGCCGCTGTACGCCGTCCGGGTGACGGACGAGTCGCAAGGCGGCGAGAAGAAGAAGTTCGCCTTCGCCCTCTCCATCCACGGCATCGAGCGCGCCGCGGTGGAGGGCGGCACGCGCGCGATCGAGGACCTCGTCACCTGGGGCACGCAGGAGCCCGAGCGCGTCCTGCTGGGCGAGACCATCCCCGAGAGCACGCTCACCGTCGCCGAGGCGCTGGCCTCCTCGGAGATCTGGTTCTTCTACCCGAACCCCGACGGTTGGGTGCGCGGCGACGTGAGCCGCGGCGGCCTGATGTACCAGCGCTACGGCGGCAACGGCGTGGACCTCAACCGCGACTGGCCGACCAGCGGCTACACCTTCAGGCCGTACACACCGGGGTCGGAGCCGGAGACCAAGGCCTTCATGGACTTCCTCGGCGCCCGCCGGGGCGGCTGGGCCGGCACCGCCGACCTGCACGGCATGCTCGACGCGATCGCCTTCACCTTCACCATGCTCCCGGCCGGGCAGTTCGACTACGCCAAGAACGCGGCCGTGGTGCAGAGCGTGCGGCGCATCCAGGAGGACGCCTTCCCGCGCCTCTCCTGGTTCCCCCTCATCCGGCCCTACGACCAGACTCCCACCAGCACCCGGCCGCACGCCCAGCAGTGGGGCACGATCTGGGACACCATCAACTACACGGTCACCGGCTCCCTGGGTGACTGGATGGCCAACCCCATCGGGCTGGACGCGACGGTGGGCATCGACAACGAGATGTGGTTCTCGCACCTGGCGCCGAACAACGTCTTCGAGCCGGACCTGGAGCAGGCCCACATCGACGGCAACAAGGGTCTCATCTACGCGCAGATCGAGTCGGCCTTCCGCGAGAGCTCGCGCACCTTCCCCTACGGGGGCTCCCTGGCGTACGTCGACCACGGCCGGGTCTTCTCGCACTCCGGCTCGGACGGCGGCGGCGACGCCTTCCCCGGCACCCGCCCGCAGTCGGACCGCGACGAGGACCTCGTCTCGCCCACGACGGAGGGCACCCTCTCTCCGACGTTCGAGTTCGACGTCTTCGGCCCGAGCGACGGCGTGCGCAACGGCGGCATCGACGTGCGCATCACATACAGCAACGTGGACGGCGTCTCCCTGGCCGACGTCATCACCTCCGCCTACCTGGAGCGCTTCGGCGACGCCCACGGCGAGAAGGAGTGGGAGGTCGTCGGCTACCACTGGAACCAGCAGCAGCCCTACGCCGCGGCCGGGCACACCATCGCGGTGAACGACCCTATACCCGGCCGCTACCGCATCCGCCTGGACCAGGCGCCGCCCGGCATCCACCACGTGGACATCGACTTCACCGAGGGGCAGGCCTGGCCGGACCCGGGACAGGAGCCGTACTCGGTGACGAACGTGGAGTTCTTCGAGGAGCTGCGCCCCTACCTGGCGGATGGCGGGAGCATCAGCCGCCTCACCCCCGAGGACATCCTGGCGGGCGCGAGCCTGGACGCCTTCGACACCATCGTGCTCCCGCACGAGGCGCTGGCCGGCTGGTACGACCCGGCGCCGACCGGCCCGACCCAGCCGGACGAGACGTTCACCGCCGTCGCGCCGGTGCCCGAGGTCTCGCAGGTCATGCACGAGTTCGACGTGCTGCCGGAGTTCAACAACGTGGCCATGGTCGTGCGCATCGAGTGGGACGTCCCCTCCGACTACGACCTGTACCTCGAGCGGCAGACGCCGTCCGGCGCGTGGGTCGAGATCGGCAGCTCGCTCAACTTCATCAACACCGGCGAGCAGGTCGAGATCTCCGGGATGCTCCCCGGCCACTACCGCGCCCGGGTGGTGAACTTCCTGGGCGCGCCCCAGGAGGTGCGCGGCAGCGTGGACTTCCGCGACAGCGGCATCACCCCCGCGGAGCATCCGGTCACCCGCACCGAGGAGGAGCGCGACGCGTACTTCGCGGCGCTGCGCGCGTTCGTTGAGGCGGGCGGGAACCTGGTCCTGACCGACGGCGCCGCCCGCGGGCTGCCCCACCTCGGCGTGGGCGAGCCAAAGGACGTGCGTCCGCTGCTGGTGTTCGCGCCCTACATCGGCTTCACCACCGACGGGACCAACGAGACCTACGCCGATCCGCTGGCGCGCAACGTCGACCAGCCCGGAGCGGCCGAGGGTCCCGGCCACCGCCACCAGACCGTCGAGCCCGTGCCGCTGGGCTACGCCATCCAGGACCTCGACGGGAACAACACCGGCCACTCCTTCACCTGGACGGTCAGCCCCGAGGCGTGGAGCGCCGCGGGCGGCCGCGTGGTGGGCACCGCTGCCGGCGGCGTGGCCCTGGGCGAGATCGCCCTGGGAGCGGGGCGCATCCGGCTGCTGGGAGCGGCGCTGCCCGAGCCCGAGGTCCGCTACGACCACCCCTACGGCCTGGCGAGCTACGCGCTCACCTACACCGGCTGGCAGCTGATCGAGAACGTCGTCCAGTGGACGCGGCCGCTACCGGACCTGGCGCTCGCGCCCGGGGATATCACGCTATCGATCGAGCGGGTGCGCGGCGGCGACCAGGTGACCATCACCGCGAACGTCCGCAACATCGGCGAAGGGCCGGCCCTGAACGTACCGGTGCGCTTCACCGACAACGGCGAGCAGATCGGCGACGTCCAGACCATCGCCGAGATCCCGGCGGGCGGCGCAGGCTCGGCCTCGGTCATCTGGGACACCAGGGCCGAGAACGGCGAGCACACCATCACCGTCACCGCCGATCCGGCGAGCGTCATCCGGGAGCTCGACGAGACGAACAACGAGGCCAGCATCACCGTCCTGGTGCGCGGCAACCGCGTCCAGAACGGCTCCTTCGAGGACGACACCGACGCGGACGGCCGGCCCGACGGCTGGACGCCGGCAGGCGGCACGTCGTACGAGCGGGACGACGAGGACGCGGACGGCGACGGCGGCCGCGGCCACGTGACAGCCGACGCGACCGGCACCTGGACGAGCGACCCGATCGAGGTCGTCGCGGGGACGAGCTACGAGGTCGCCGTGGAGGCCGCGGGGGGCACTCTCCGCGTCGAGCAGCTCTCGGCCACCGGCCTGGTCCTGGAAGCTCTGTCGGGTGTCACCGGCTTCACCGCTGCCGCGGACGTGACGCACGTGCGGATCGTCCTCACCGGTGACCTGCTGGGCACGGCGACCTTCGACAACGTGGGCCTGTGGGAGGAGTGACCCGCTAGGGCGCGGGTCCGCGAGGGGCCCGCCCTCGGGGGCGGGCCCCGCCTGCCTAGACGACCGTCCGGCGTCCAGTCAGAAGCTGGACGATGAGGACGATGAGAGCCACGACGAGCAGCAGGTGGACGAGCGACCCGACCGTCGGGAGCGCGACCACACCGAGAAGCCAGAGGATCAGCAGGACCGCGATGATCGTCCAGAGCATCTCGCGCACCTCCTTTGCCGCCGTATCCGGCGCAAACGGCGTGCCACGGCCCGGGGCCTCGCCCGCGCTGCCTCAGGAGCATGAAGAGAGGGCCCTCGGGCGTGAGGGCCCTCTCGGCACAGGTGGTCCTTCGGCGGCAAAGCCGCCGTTCACTTACGCGGGGGCTGCGGCCCCCCGCCGACACCCCATTACTGCGTGGTGAGCTGCCCTCGAACGACGCCGCCGGGGTTCGCGGCGGAGTGGACGTTCACGTAGTAGCCGTCCGGGTCGTCGAGGATCTCCTGGGCCAGCGCGGGATCGACGGTGATGTCCGCGTACGTGAGCGTCGTCCCGCCCGTGGTCAGCGCGATGGGGTTCGCCCCGTCGGTCTTGAAGCCCACGACGACGCCCCCGTTGGCCCCGGCCTCCGCCTCGTGGATGTGGCCGACGTTGATCATCGTCGAGGTCGGGAAGCCCGACAGGACGATCTCGAAGCTCGCCGTGGCCGCGGTGATCGCGCCGGTAGCGCTCCGCGTCAGGTCGAAGGTCACGGTGGCCATTCCGGAGCCGGACATCTCCTCGTTCGAGATCGGCGGGACCTCGTTCTCGGTCTTGAGCTCCGCGGTGAAGGTGACCTGCGTCGCCGGGGTCGGCGCGGGCGTGGCCGGCGCGGTAGTGGCAGGCGCGGCGGTCGTAGCCGCGGCCGTCGGTGACGGCGAAGGCTGCGCCGCGCCCCCGCAGGCCGCGACGAGCAGGGAAGTGCCCATCGCCATCGCGAGAAGCCTCATCTGTGTGTTTCCTCCTCTAATAGGCGTGCAACCAAGGGATCTCGGTCGCCCAGACCGGTCCTTCTCTACGCATACGCGGAAGGTGCGCATCCGGATCGATGGGCCGACGAGTAGGGAAAGTGCGCGGAGCGCGACAAAGGCAACATGCGATGGCGGAAAGAAGCCGAGAGGCCCTGTAGGCGGGGTCCTGTCCTCCCGAAGGAGCGACGGTCATCCATCTACGGGTCGGAGGTCACCCTCCGCCTCTAGCGATCGACCCAGGGACGGCGCGGGCCACGCCATGGTCCCTCTATTCGACCTTGCTGTGGGTGGAGCTTGCCGCGTTTCACTCCGCCTTGCGGCGGCATCGTCACTGTGGCGCTGGTCCTCGCCTCGCGGCGGACGGGCGTTACCCGCCACCCTGCCCTCTACAGCCCCGACCTTCCTCGGCGCCTTTCGGCGACGCGACCGTCCGGGCCACTCGGTCTAACTAGTGTATCGGGTCTTGCGGCCCTGGGGCTACCGATCCAGGTAGCGGAGCGCGAGGCGGTCGAGCCTCTCGGCGCCCCGCAGGACCTCCGTGGGCAGGACGACCCCGACCCGCTCCGCGTAGAGGCGTGGCAGGCCGATCCCCAGCACAGCCTCCCCGCGCTCCACCACGTCCGCGACCAGCCGCACGACGTCGAGGAGCGCGCAGCCGATGTACGCGCCTCCCCACCGCCGCAGGACGACCCCTCGGTCGGTCGAGAGCGCGGAGCCGCAGCGCAGGTCGCCGTGCACCAGGGCGACAGGCAGTTTCGCGATCCGCCGCGCGCACTCCCGCGCCTCGGCGCTGATCTCGTCGGCGCCGGGGCGGCCGGCGACCGCGTCCGCGATCTCCGAGGCGATCGCCTGCGGGCCGCGCTCGCGAACTCCGAGCGCACGCAGAGCCGGCCCGTCCTTGGCGACGGCGCGCTCGACCTCGAGCTTCGCGTCGAGCACGGCGCGCACGTCGCCGTCGCAGGCGCTCCCGCTATCCGCCAGGTCCTCAAGCAGAAGCCACTGCGGCGCGGGCAGGTGGCGGGGCGGGATCCCGCGCGCGTGAACGGCGGGCACCCGGTCCGTCTTGCGGGCCAGGAACGGAAGGAGCTGGACCTCCAGCGCCCGCCGCGGCGACATGCGCTCGAAGAGCAGGGTGCGCTCGGCCCCGGCGGCCACAAAGCGGACGCGCTCGCGCTCCACGCCGCTATCCACCCCGAGCGGCTCGCGGAGCACGTCATGCACCTCGAGCCCCAGGGACCTGCCGATCAGCCCCTCCAGGGGGTCGGGCGCGGCCGGTCCCTCGCGGCCCGGATCGGTGGGCCCGGCGTCCCGCCGGCTCAAGGCGCGGCCCGGTCCAGGGCCAGGTTCGCGAGGCGGTCGGCGTGGAAGTTCTCCTCGCGCGGGACGTGCTCGATGGTGCGCGCCGGGAACTCCGCCAGGAGCGCCCCGGCCCGGAGGGCCAGCGGGCGGAGCCCGGGATGCTTGATCTTCCAGAGGCCCTGCATCTGGCGCACGACCAGCATGGAGTCCATCCGCACGTCGAGGCGCGCGATCCCGCGCCGCTTCGCCTCCTCCAGTCCCAGGATCAGGGCCTCGTACTCCGCGACGTTGTTCGTCGCGCGGCCCAGCGCCTTGTGCAGCTCGGCCAGCACCTCGCCGCCCTCGCCGAAGAGCACGGCGCCCGCCCCGGCGGGACCGGGGTTGCCGCGGGCGGCCCCGTCCGCGTAGAGGGTCGCCATCAACTCGCCAGGATCTGCGCGAGGCGCGAGGCGTCCACGTTGCCGCCGCTCACCAGCGCCACCACCCGCTCGCCCGGCCGTACGCCGGCCCGGCCGGCCAGGAG
>JBOGTE010000008.1:0-31301 GCA_050692015.1 Candidatus Limnocylindria bacterium | reverse complement strand
GTGCGGATCCGCGTAGCGGAGCAGCGCCGCCGACGGGGCTAGCCTGTCCGCGTGCTCTGGCGCGCCCTGGCCGCGGTGTACAACCGGCTCCCGGTCCGCTTGCAGCGCCGCATCCTCGACCGCTCGCACCGGCGCTTCCTCGTCGGCGTGAACGGCGTGGGCGTGGAGCCGGATGGCCGCGTCATCATGGCCCGGCACCGCTTCGGCTCGCCCCAGTGGCGCCTCCTGGGCGGGTTCATCACCCGCGACGAGTCCTTCCAGGACGCGCTCCGGCGCGAGGTCCGCGAGGAGACGGGGCTCGAGATCGAGGTGGGTCCCGTCCTCGAGGCGAACACCGGACACCGCTGGGCGCGCGTGGAGGTCGTGTATGCCTACCGCGTCGTGGGCGGGCGGCTGGCGCTGACCGGCGAGCTGCAGGAGCTGCGGGCGTTCCCGCCCGGCGAGATGCCCGAGGTGCGCGCGGACCAGCGCGGGATCATCGAGCGTCATGCGGTAGCGGCCTGGGCGTGGGCACGCGAGCGGCGCGAGCCCGAGGCCATTTCGATCGAGGCGTCTTGAAGGAGGCTGGGATGGCGATCGACGGAAGGCTGCGCGACGAGCTGCTGGAGCTGTCACGGGCGATCCATGCCGACCCCGAGCTCGCCTACGAGGAGCGGCGCGCCGCGGACCGGATCTGCGGGCTGCTCGAGACGCACGGTCACAAGGTGGAGCGGAAGCTGGGCGGCCTCGAGACCGCGTTCCGTAGCCGGGTGGGTCCGGCGGGCCCGTCGGTCGCGCTCCTCGCGGAGTACGACGCGCTGCCCGACATCGGTCACGCCTGCGGGCACAACCTGATCGCCATGACCAACGTCGGCGCCTTCCTCGCGGTCGCGACCGACCCCAAGGGCCTCGAGATCGGCGTCGAGCTGATCGGCACGCCCGCGGAGGAGAAGGGCGGCGGCAAGATCGACCTTCTGGACGCGGGCGTCTTCAAGGAGACGGTCGCCGCGCTCTCCTCGCATGGCTCGGGCAGCCCGGAGTGGGAGACGACGACGGTCAGCCTGGGGATCGTCGCGAAGCGCGTGGCCTACAAGGGCGTGGCCTCGCACGCCGCCTTCTCGCCAGATCTCGGCAAGAACGCGCTGAACGGCGTGATCAGGCTCTTCGTCGGCGTGGACGGCTGGCGGCAGCACATGCCCAAGGACGCGCGCGTTCACGGGGTGATCACCAACGGCGGCGGACCCGCCAACAACATCGTGCCCGCGTTCGCCGAGTGCACGTTCGGCCTCCGGGCCAAGACTGTCGAAGAGCTCGACGGCATGGTCAGGACGTTCGAGGAGATCGCGCGCGGCGCGGCGCTGCAGACCGGCACCGAGGTCACGATCACCGACGAGATGCGCCTCTACGCGCCCACCAAGCCGCACCCGCGGCTCGGCGAGATCCTGCGCGAGGAGCTCCGGAGGCAGGGCGTCGAGGCCGTTCCCGACGTCCTGGTGCTCGCATCCACCGACTTCGGCAACGTGTCGCAGGTGGTGCCAGCCGACTACATCAGTTTCCCCGTCGCGACCAGGCGGATCGGCGGCCACAACATCGAGATGCGCGAGGCGAGCATCACGGACCTCGCCCACCGGAACGCCCTCATCACGGTCGAGGCGCTCGCCGGCGCCGCGCGGCGCATCGCGACCGACCGAGACTTCCGCGCCGGGCTTGACAACAGACGCTAGGTAACTCGTCGGCATCGGTACAAAGTACCTCTTGACATGCACCTGACCGCGAGCTAGCACGGACGCCGCTCGGGAGACCGAGCGGACGCACGCAGGGACGCGCAAGGTGGGTAGGGCGCGGGGCACGGGAGGTCGCTCGTGATCCAGCGCTTGGCATTCGGTCTGGCCATCGCGATCCTGAGCGCGAGCGTCGCGCCTGCGCCGACCGCGCGGGCGAGCGACGCGACCGCCCTCCCGTCTGGGACGCCGGTCGTGTGGCTCCGACCGACGCATCCGAACGCCTTGATCACACGGCGGGACAGCCCGGCCTTGGCGATGTCATCCCACACAGCCGTCACCACCCGGGTCTCAGTTGACAGCACGGGTGTCGAGGCGACCGGCTCGTCTTCCAGTCCCGCGGTCTCTGCCGACGGCAGGTTCGTCGCGTTCAGCTCGATCGCCACGAACCTGGTGGCCGGCGACACGAATGCCCGGCGCGATGTATTCGTGCACGATCGCACCACGGCGACGACGATCCGGGTCTCGGTCGGCTCGGGCGGCGCGGAGGCGGATGGCGAGAGCTTTCTTCCGGCCATCTCCGGCGACGGACGCTACGTCGCGTTCATCTCGGTGGCCACCAACCTCGTTCCCGACGACACCAACGGTGGACGCGACGTGTTCGTCCACGACCGCTCTACCGGGACGACCGAGCGGGTCTCGCTCACGGCGAGCGGGGCGGAAGCCTCACACCTGATCTTCAACCGTGTCTCCATCTCGAGCGATGGCCGCTACGTCGCATTCGAGTCCAACGCCTTCGGTATGGTCCCGGAGAAGACCGGGACGCTGAGCGATGTGTTCGTGCGTGACCGCCTCGAGGCGACCACGATCCGAGTCTCGGTCAGCTCCGCGGACGAAGAGGCGGACAGCGACAGCTACAACCCTTCGATCTCGGCCGACGGTCGCCGGGTCGCCTTCGAGTCGTTCGCGTCGAACCTGGCGGGCACGGACACCAACGGCGACTCGGATGTCTTCGTGCGAGACCTCGACGCCGGTACGACGACGCTCGTGTCCGTCGGGCCGACCGGGTCCGCCGCGGGCTCCAGCCTCTGGGCCTCGGCGTCGAGCGATGGCCGCTACGTCGCCTTTTACTCGAGGGCCGCGCTCGTGAGCGGAGACACGAACACGCGCGACGACATCTTTGTACGCGACACGGGGCTGGCGCAGACGATCCTGGCATCCACGAGCTCGGGCGGCGCGCTCGGCAACGGCAACAGCCAGATGCCCGCTATATCGGCGAACGGGCGCTATGTGGCCTTCTGGTCCTTCGCCTCGAACCTGGTCACCGACGACACCAACGGTGACGGCGACATCTTCATGCGCGATCTCGGTGACGTCGAGACGGTCCGGGTCTCCATCGCGTCAGGCGGGACGCAGGCCGACAACTCGAGTTCGGAGCTGGCGATCTCCAGCACCGGCCGTTTCGTCGCGTTCGACAGCCTCGCGACCAACCTGGTGGCGAACGACACCAACTCCACCCAGGACATCTTTGTTCACGAGCGCGATGTCGTCACTGACGACTTCGGGAACGCGTTCGGCTATCAGCTCGGCGAAGGGCAGTTCGCCGCGATGTCCGACGACCCAGTGAACCTCGGTACCGGATCCTTCACCCTCCAGGCGACAGACCTGGCCATGCCGGGCCGGGTCCTCGGCTTCGCGTTCGCGCGCTGGTACAACTCCGCCGATCCGACCGTGGGCACTCTCGGACCCGGCTGGACGCACACGTACGCGTGGACCGTGACCGATCTGGACTCGAGGGCCATCGTCCGGCGCGGCGACGGCCGGCGCGATGAATACACCGCCAACGGGGACGGGACGTACGCTGCTCCGCCCGGTGTCTTCGACACGCTGACCAAACGGCCCGACGGCACCTGGGAGCTGCTGCTCACCGGCCAGGTCGCCTACGACTTCTCCGTGGCGGGCCAGCTGACGCGCATCTCAGAGCCCACGGGCAACGCGATCAACCTCGCCTATGCGGATGGCCGGCTGGCCTCAGTCACCGACACCGTTGGACGGGTCGTGTCGCTCTCGTATGACCCGAGCGGTCGCCTGTCTCAGATCGAGGACCCTCTCGGCCGACGCGTGACGTATGCGTACGACGAGTCGGGACGGCTCAGCGTCGTCACCGATCGTCTCGGGAATGCTGCCGGGAGCGACCCCGCCGACCACCGCTGGACATACGGCTACGAGGGCCCCAGCTCGCGCATCGCGACGATCACCGACCCGGACGGCCGGGTCCGAGTGACGAATGGCTATGACGACCAGGGCCGGGTTACCGCGCAGCGCGACGGCTTGAACGAGCTGTCCACCATCTCTTACGGCACGCTCGAGACCACGGTCGCCGACCCGCGTGGCCACTCCACCAGGTACACGTTCGACGACCGTCTCCGCGTGCTCTCGCAGACGGATGTGGTCGGTGCGGACACTTATACCCTCTCCTACGCGTACGACGCCGCGGGCAACCGCACCAGCGTCACCGACCGCGAGGGCAACACCATCGATCTTACGTATGACGCCCGCGGGAATGTGCTTACCAAGACCGACCCCTCGCCGGATGGCATCGCGCCTCGGCCGGTCACGAGCTTCGAGTACGACCTCGAGAACAACCTGACCGAGATCACCGACGCTCTCGGCGCGGTGACCACGGTCACATACGACCCGGCCACGAACGTCCTGCTCTCGGTCACGCGCCAGGTCGATGCCACGACCACGGCGACGACCTCGTACGAGTACGGCGACGCGGCCAACCCAGGCCTGCCCACACGCATCTATTCGCCGCTCGGGAACACCGGTGGCACGCCGGACCCGACGTACTCGACCGCTCTTGCGTACGACGCAGAAGGCAACCTCGCCTCACGCACCGACGCGGATGGTGCGACCATGGCGTTCCAGTACGACGTCGTAGGGCGCCTGACCAGCTTCGTCGATCCGGACGGCAACGCGCCTGGCGGGTTGCCGGCTCTGCACACTTGGGCCATCGAGTACGACCCGAACGACCGTGAGGTCCGGAGGACGGACCCGCTCGCCAGCGCGCTCGAGTACAGCTACGACGGCGCCGGTAACCGCACCTCGCTGACCGACCGCAACGGCAACGTGACCAGCTACTTCTACGACACCAACGCGCGGCTCCGTGAGGCCCAGCAGAAGCCCGATCCGGCCGGCGCGACCGTGTACACGACGACGGTCGAGCGGGACGAGAACGGGAACGCGACACGCATCACTCAGGGCAACGGCGTCCTCACCGAATACGCCTTCGACGCCCTCGACCGCCTGACCGGCGTGACCACCTATCCGACGCCGACGGCCCCGCTCACCACCACCTACGTCCTGGACGGCAACGGCCAGCCCACCAGCCGCACCACCGGCGACGGCGTGACGGTGAGCTACTCATACGACGCCCTGGCGCGCCTGACCGCCGTCAGCGGTCCCTCGCTCTCCATCGGCTACCAGTACGACGCCCTGGGCCGGCGCACCGCCATGACCGATGCCATCGGCGTGACCACCTACCAGTACGACGACGCCGGGCGGGTCGTGGAGATCAGCTCGCCTCTCGGCACCTTGGGATACGGCTACGACCTGGACGGCAACCGCATCCTGCTTGAGTACCCCGGTGGCGACCCGGTTCTCAACTCGTACAGCCCGGGCGGCCGCCTGGAGACGGTCACCGACTGGGCCGCGCGGACCTCGACGTATTCCTACACGCCCTCGGGGCTGGTGAACACGCTGAGCCAGCACGGCGGTCTCGCCGCCACCTACGCCTATGACCGAGCGCAGCGGCTCACCTCGCTCGAGTACGCCCAGACTGCTGCAAGCGCCCCGGTGACGGTCCTCCGTCAGGAGTTCACCCTCGACGGCGAGGGCAATCGCACACAGCTCGTTGAAGCCGTGCTGCTGGAGGACTCGCCGGCCGCGGCAAGCGCTTTCAGCTATGACTACGACGGCCTTAGCCGACTGCTCTCAGCCGACGCGGTGCTCTTCGGCGGCGGCACCAGGAGCGAGACCTTCTCCTACGACGCAGCCACCAACATCCAGGCCCGCACCGGCCCGGCCGCGACGTACACCATGGACGGTGCCAACCGGGTCACGACCGACGGCGCGCAGAGCTTCACCTGGGACGGCGCCGACCGCCTGGTGCAGCGCGGCGCCGACACCTTCACCTACGACGTGCTTTCACGCCTCACCGCCGCCACCGTCGCGGGGGCCACGAGCAGCTACCAGTACGACGGCGACCGCCTACTGGCGATCCGCACGAACACCACCGGGACGACCAACTTCGTCTGGGACGCCTCAACAGCGCCGGCACCGCTCCTTGAGGCCGGCACTGACCGGGTCGTACACGGTCTCGGCCCGCTTTACCTGGCTCGAGCCGACGGCTCGACCATCCGCCTCGTCCGGGACGCTCTTGGCAGCGTGCGCGCCGAGGTCGACGACCTCGGCCTGGTCACGAAGTCCTTCCGCTACGCCGCCTACGGCGCGATCTCGGACCGCTTCCCCTCGGGGGCCACGCCGACGCTGCTCGGCTTCTCCGGGGAGCTGGCCGATCCGAGCGGCCTGACCTACCTGCGCGCGCGCTGGTATGACCCCGGAACGGGGCGGTTCATGAGCCGCGATCCGTATGCAGGGGCTCCCAGTGCGCCGGCCTCGCTCAACTCGTTCGGCTACAGCCATGGCCGTCCAACGTTCTTCGCCGACCCACTTGGACTGGACCCGAACTCTAGTTCGAACTGGGCGTATGACGTGGCGAGCGTCTTCCGTGATCTTGACTCATCCGATCGCGGAACGCAGCTCGCCGCGCTCGCCAAACTGTCGGTCGCTGCCGCCCTGATTGCGATACCCGTCGGCGTCGCTCTAACGCCGACACTGGTGACTGCCGCGCCCGTGGCGGCTGAAGTCGCGGGCGGCGTCTACCTCTTGCGAGACCCGGTCACGCAGGCCGTCGTGCGAACGGGACGATCGATCGACCTAGTGCGTCGTGAGGCGCAGCATCTTCGGAACGCGATCACACGACCGTATCGCTTTGAGGCCGTTTACCGTACGAACGATCCGGCAGCCCAGCGGGGCCTCGAACACTTCCTGTACGAAGCGCACCCCGGTGCATTCCTGAATACGATCAGGCCGGTGGCACTGGATAATCCGAGGCTGGCCAGCTATCTGGAGGCAGCCCAGAGGTTCCTCGGAGGACGATGACAGGGGTGTCGGGATCCAAGCAGGTGCGAGGCGCCGTTGAGGGGGACGCTTACGCCGTCCCCCTCCCAGGCGGAGGCTACGCCACAGTCGTCGTCGCGCGCGTCGCTCCGAAGAGCGGGGTCACGCTGGGCTACTTCTTCGGACCCCGAGCGCCGACGGTGCCGGACGTCGGCAGTCTGGAGGGCCTTCGGCCCCACATGGCGACCCTCACCTCGAAATTCGGCGATCTCGGCATTGTTCAAGGGACTTGGCCGCGCATCGGCCGAGTGCCGGACTGGGATAGGCGCCAGTGGCCCATGCCGTTGTTCAAGCGGCGAGAGCCGATTGGCGGTCGATTGTGGCGCGTCGAATATGACGCGGACAACCCCAATTCGACGCCACGTGAATCTCCTATCGGAGAGGCGGAGGCAGCGGCCCTTCCAGAGGACGGCCTGCACGGTGACGTTGCCGTCGTTCGAGTACTAGACCTCCGCATGGAGAACGTCGCACGTTGACCTTGCGCGAGTACCAGACGGTGACGCACTTCGTCTACGCCAACTCGAAGGAGGCGTCTGAACGTGTTGCCACTGCACTGAAGCGTCACGGCTTCGCAGTCGAGGTCCGTGAGTCGGAGTCTCCAGATTGGGCGATCACAGCGGTGCACTCCCTGCCCGCGTCGGCAGAGATCGATTCCGCCGAAGAGCTGGTGTCGAGATTGGCGTCCGAAGTAGGGGCGACGTACGACGGATATGAGCGGGGCCGGACCATCGGGGTGGCTCCGGCTGGCAACGAGCAACGGCATTAGCCCAAGCTCCGGCCGTCGTGCTGCCTGACTTATCGACAGCGCCCCGGACCCGACGGCAGTCGTGTGGGTCGTCGAATCCAAGCCAGCAAACCACCGCGCATCGACCTCCGCGACGTCGTGACGGCAACGGGAGCAGTTCGCCTGTGGCCTCCGCCGGACCCGCGCTGATCAATGGGATCACATACACGACTCACGCGCTTGAAGCAATGTCGCCTCGTGGGCTCATCCAGCGGGGTACCGAGATCATAAGCATGGGGATTCCGCCGAGCGTCGTACAGAACGCGATCGAATTCGGCCGAAAGCTGCCTGGTAGTCGCCAGGGCACCGTCAAGCATGTGTTCGACAACGTCGTGGTCGTGACGAATGAAGCAGCGAGCCGAGTCATCACGGCCTGGACAACAGGAAGGTAGGGGTGACCTGGAGGCATCTATGCCAGACATGACCGCGCACCAGCAAAGGCTATGGCACGACATGCTCAGGGCGATCGACCTGTACCGAGCCGACAGGATCACGTTGGACGAGCTCGTTGGTCAGCTGCACGGTGCCATGCAAGCAGGAGACTTCGATGACGATGCGCTCATCAAGACGTGGCACGAGCGCTGGGGGGCGCTCGAGGAGTGGCGCGCGACGGACCGAGCTCAACGCGTTTCTCAGCCGATAGACCGAGAGGTGGACGCAATGCACCGGTTTCTCTTGGACGTTCAGCGAGCTTGGGCCATGACGAGTCGAGGCTGACGCCGGGAATGCCTGGCGCTACTCCCAGTCCGCGGCTGTGACCAGACGGAAATAGCGTCCTGACTGGTGCTCCCGTCTAGCACGGAGTTCCCCCAGAGCGCGAAGATCGCCGTCGCCGATCTCTGTAGTCGGATCGAACGCGACTACGGCCCCAAAGTCGCGCCATTCGCGCAAGGGATCGGTGCTTGGGCCAACCGCACAACGGTTGGCGTGGAGATCCCACTCGGAGGTCGCATCGGGCGAATGTGGGGCACGCACATTCGTTACGCGCGGCGTCGCGGATTCCTTGGTCTCTGGGGTTCGCGTGTCCCAAATTCGAGCCTTCGACGAGGTCGAACGCGAACTGCGCCTGGCGATCGAAGAATGGCTCGCCGACCAGGAAGAGAAGAAGCGTCAGGAAGCGATTCCCTAGGAGATCGTGTTCTTCCAAATGCCGCCAAGCTAGGTGCCCGTGACGGGAACTGGTCGCACACCTAGTGGAGCTCGAGCGGGTAAACCGCGTCCGCGCTGGTGGCGCGGGTCGTCGGTGGTCCTTGGCGCCGCCTTGGGGATCTGGACGGTCGTTATTGCTGGGGCCTACCTGATCGATGCGGTGAGCCGAGATGTCTTGTCAACTCCTGAGGCGCCTGGGTTCGCACTCGGCACGCTGGTACTGGCCGCCATCGGCACGATGCTCATCATCGCGGCGATCTCGCGCACGACTGAGATCCGATCAGGGATCCTGTTCGGAGGCTCCCTAGCCGTATTCATAGTCGGTCTATTCGCCGGTGGAAATTTCGACTACATCGGTGGGCTCCTCGGGCTTCCTACGCTCCTAGGGATCCTCGCCGCCACGTTCGCATTGGTCGACTCAAGAGGGTGGAAGCTTGCCGGAGCGTTCTGGGTGATCTGTTCGCTGGCCGGGATCACGCTTGCGTGGTTGATCTACCTGGCCGCCTGGGCGATCCTCTAGCAAGTCGCTCGGGTCCGGGAGGATTTTGAGCATTCGGGGCGCTTCCGTCAGCAAAGAGCAACGGCACTGAGCGTCCGCCACTGACCCATAGAAGCGGGCCGTATTCGGAGGACCTACAGGCGAATCCGAGCCTTACTTTGGGCGGCGATGGTCCAGCTTCGAGGCTTCGCGGCCGCCTCCGGGCTGGTCATAGTCGTGATCGGCGGCATCCTGCTCGGCGCGCGGTGGTGGAACGATCCAGCGGCGGCGACGAAGGACGACGAGCACTACATCGCCATCGCGCGCTCCATCCCCGAGGTCTTCCGCCACCCCGATGCCGACGGGACCGTACAGGCGACGGTGGAGCGGAGTGGCCGGCTCGCTGTGGAATTCCGCTTCCCGTCGGAGCGTGTCCTCGTCTTCATCCACCCGCGGACGGAGGAGATCGAAGGCATTCTCTTCGATCCGCCGCGCCGCTAGCTGGGCTCGCGGTCGCCTCCGAGCGCGGCGAGGATCAATAGGATGACCGGCATGGCGACCGCCGATGAGCTGAAGTGGACGATCAAGGTGGTCATGTTCGACCAGTACGGGACCGTGGTCGACATGCAGAAGGGGCTCACGGAGTTCGCCGCGCCGTTCCTCAAGGCGAAAGGCTGGACCGGCGAGCCCGGGTCGTTCGTGACCTGGTGGCGTCGAACGCACTTCGAGAACTCGATGATCGACGCGCTGCTGCACAAGGGGCACACGCCGTACCGCGAGATTGGCCACGGCGCGGTCGCGTACACGATGGATCGCGCGGGCATCGAGTACACCGAGGACGAGGTCCGCTACCTGGTCGCCTGCATCGAGCGCCTCCTGCCATTCCCCGACGTGCCCGAGGCGCTGGCGCGCCTCAAGACCAGGTACAAGATCGTCGTCCTCTCGAACGGCGATCCGGACATGCTCGAGACGGCCAAGCGGTACCACATGATCCCGTTCGACCGGGTGATCTCGGTGGCCGAGGCGAGCTCCTTCAAGCCCCACGTCGTGACGTACACGAAGGCGGCGGAGATCATGGGCGTGCGGATGGACGAGGTGCTCTTCGTCGCGAACCACGCGTTCGACTGCATCGGCGCTAAGTCCGCCGGCATGCACACCGCGTTCATCGACCGTCGCAAGCGGCCGTTCGGCCGCACCCCGCATCAGCCGGACCTCTGGGTCGATGACATGAGCTCGCTCGCTGACCTCATTGTGTGATCCCCGGAGTGCCGCTAGCTGGGTTGGCGGTCGCCTCCGAGCGCGGCGAGGATCTCGCGGATGTGGCCCATGTGCTCGTACTCGTGCTCGAGGATCCGCCGCATCACACGGCGCGTGCTCCAGCGCTGGCCCATCACGCGGTGGTCGATCTTTGTGTCCTCCGGCTCCAGGACGCTGAAGCGCTGGAAGGCCATGCGGTGGACGGCCTGCAGCGCGCCGAGCTCGGTCGGCCACCTCTCCAGCCGGCTGAGCAGCGAGGCCTCCGTGGTCATGACGTGCTCCAGCGCCTGCCGGACGCTCCAGGTCTCGGACGTGGGCTTTCGCTCCAGGTCCTCCGGCGAGAGCTCCTTGACCAGCGCCAGGAGCGCGGCCCGCGACCCCTCCATCTGGTGCAGGAAGTCGCGGATCTCGTGCTCCTGGAGCGGGGCGAAGTCCTCGGCGAACCACTCCACGACGTCCGTGTCGCTCACTTCGAAGGACGCCGGGTCGAGGTCCTTCCAGTGCTCGGTCGAGACGCCGTACTTCTCGAGCAGCGCCAGGTAGTCGCGGAAGGCGCCGCGGGCGTTGTCCGCGGCCTCTTCCTTGGTGGCGCCGCGCGCCATGCAGCCGGGCAGGTCGGCCACGGTCGCGAGGTAGGCGCCCTCCAGGGCCCGCACATAGATCGTTCCGCTCATAGCGCTCCCTCCTCGTACGCGACGACCTTGTTCCGGAGCACGCCGATCCCCTCGACCTCCATCTCCATCACGTCGCCCGGACGGAGGAACTCCGGCGGCGTCCGCGCGAATCCGACCCCCTCGGGCGTGCCGGTCAGGATGACGTCGCCCGGGTGGAGGCGCATGCCGACCGAGAGCTCGGCCACGATCCGCGCGACGGTGAAGACCATGTGCTTCGTGTTCGAAGCCTGCTTCGTCTCGCCGTTCACGCGTGAGGTGATGTCGAGGACCTGGGGGTCCGGGATCTCCTCGGCCGTGACGATCCACGGTCCGAGCGGGCAGTGGGTGTCGAAGGACTTCCCCTTGAACCACTGGCCGCCGTGGCGAGAACGCTGGATGTCGCGCACCGAGACGTCGTTGCCGACCGTGTAGCCGAAGACGTGCTCGAGGGCGCGCTCCTCGGGGATGTCGCGCCCGCCTCTGCCGACGATCACCGCGAGCTCGACCTCCCAGTCCAGCTCCGCCGAGTGGGTGCCCGGGTGCACCACGTGCTCGCCCGGCCCGATGACGGCGTTCGGCTGCTTGGTGAAGAGGGCGGGATGCTCGGGGAGCTCCGCGTGGCCGGCGGTGCTGTGGATGGCGCGCCCCTCGGCGAAGTGCTCTGCGTAGTTCCAGCCGACGCAGAAGACGTTCCGCCTCGGCCGGAGCGGCGCGGTCAGGCGGACGCGGTCGAGCGGCGTTCCGGCCAGGGCGCGGAGCGCGGGGTCGCGGAGGGCCGGTCCGATGTCGGGCCAGCCCGCGATGACGTCCACCATCGCCTTCGGCGCACCCGGGGCGACGTCGTCGAGGGGGACGACCGTGCCGTCCTCGCCGATCACGCCGACCCGCTCGCCGTCATCGGTGCCGAAGCTGAGGAGGCGCACCGTCAGGCCGCGGCCGGCGGCCGGACCCAGACCTTGGTCCCGCAGTCGGCCCGGATGGCTCGCGAGGCGCCGTCGATCTCCACGACGACACGCTCGAGCGAGCGCTCCAGGACCTTCAGGGCGGTCCCCGGCTTTAGGCCCTGCTGGTCCAGGTACTCGAGGAACCCCGGCTCGTGCTCGAACTGGTCCGGGATGCGCTCGACGACGACCGTCTCGCCGAGGGGCGCCTGGTCGATGGGCTGCGACCAGCGACGCTTCGTCGTGCCGGGCATCGGGTTCCCGTGCGGGCAGCTGTCCGGATCGCCGAGGCGCTCGATGAGGCGTCGCTCCATCTCGGGGGATATGGCGTGCTCGAGCCGCTCGGCCTCGTCGTGCGTCTTCCACCAGTCGTACCCGAGCAGGTCCGTGAGCATCCGCTCGATGAGGCGGTGCCGCCGCACGATGGACCGCGCGAGCTCGTCGCCCTCCGGGTTCAGGTGGATCTCATGGCGCTCCTCGATGCGGATCAGGCCGTCGCGCTCGAGACGGTGGAGCATCTCCGAGACGGAGGCGGCTGAGATCCGGAGGAACTCGGCGACGCGCGCCGCGATGACCGGGCCGCCCTCGTCGCCGAGCGTCCAGATGGCCTGGAGGTACTCCTCCTTGCCCACCGAGGGCGCTGCCTGCGCGTGAGCGCTCATGCGCTCGATGGTAGCCACGTCCCGCCGATCTCAGCGGCCCTTGAGTCGTCGGAGCTTCTCCAGCTCCTCTTCCTCTTCTTCGAGGATCTCCTCGACCGTCTCCCAGAGCAGCATCGTCTTGCGCGTGATGCGCGACAGCAGCGTGCGGTAGTGGGCCATCGCGCCCTCCTCGATCTCGATCGCGGCATCTAGGATCTCGGTCGGATCGGTGAGGAACTGCGTCTTGCCGACCTTCAGCGTGGGCTTCTCGCCCATCGCCCAGAGCCGGTCGAGCAGGAGCTGCGCGTGTCCCAGCTCTCCCGGGGCCATCGCGCGCAGCATCTCGCCGAGCTGCTGCCCGTCGTATCCCTCGGCGAAGGCCGCCCAGGTCTGGAACTGGATCGCCGCCGCGTATTCCAGGGCGATCGCCTCGTTCAGGAGCGTCGCTACGTCCCGCTTCGGTGCTTCCTTAGTGGCCTCGATCTCGTCGCTCACTTGCGGTCCTCCTGCGCATATCCGACTTGACTTGTCGGAATTCCTTAGGTATGCCTAACGTCACCTTAGGGCAGCCAGAGATGTAGCCGGGGCGCCCGGCCGGGGAGTTCCAATGCAGGTCGCGGTCCCGCGCGCGGGCCTGGTCGGTCGCACTTCCTTTCTGACGCGGCCTGGCCCGAGGGTACTCGCCGGCGCGCTGCTGACGGTCCTGGTCCTCCTTGTCCTCGCGCGGCTGGCCGACCTGGAGGCGCTCGGCCTGGCACTGGCGGCCGTCCCGGCCCGCGGCGGGGACGTCGCCGTCATCGCCCTCGTTTACTCCCTGGCCTTCGCCCTGCGCGCGGTCGTCTGGCGCTGCCTGCTGCGAACGCCCGTGGGGATCGGTCGCCTCTTCTCGATCCTCCAGACCGCCCTCCTGGCGAACCACCTGCTTCCGTTCAAGGCGGGCGAGCTGATCCGACCGTACCTCGCCGCGCGCAGCGGCTCTCCGGCAGGCGAGGCGGCGGCCAGCACGCTCGTCGCGCGCCTGCTCGACCTCGCCGCGCTCGCCCTCATAGCGGGTGTCGCCGCGTCGATCCTCGGTATCGCGGACGGGATCCTCCCCGCGGTCGCGGCGTCGGCGGCGCTCATCGCCGTCACGGCCGCGGCAGCGGTCGCGCTCGTGTTGCACGGCGAGCGGTTCGTCCCCCGCGCGCTGCGTCCGATCGCGATGGAGGGCCGCCAGGCGCTGGCCAGGGTCGGACTTCGTCGGGCGAGCGTCCTCTTGCCGGTCGTCATAGCCAGCTGGGTGCTCGAGGCGGCGGTCCTGCTGGGTGCCGCGGGGCTCATGGGCATGGACGTCTCGCCCGGGCTCGCGGTCGCCGCGACCGCCTTCGCGATCATGTTCCAGGTCGTGCACCTGACGCCGGGCGGGATCGGGGTCTACGAGGCCGGCATGGCGAGCGTCCTCGTCCTCGGAGGCATCCCCGCGCAGGCGGCGCTGACCCTCGCGCTGCTCACGCACGGTCTGAAGTTCGCGTACTCGTTCACGGTCGCGCTGCCGTTCGCGGTCACGGAGGGCCTGCGCGCGTCGGGGACGCTCCGCGGCGCCCGGGCGCGCACCGCGGAGCCGCGCGGCGCCTCGGTCTTCGAGATCGGCATGGCGCGGGCCTGGAACGTGGTGAACGAGGGCAAGCCCTTCACACCGGCGTTCGCGCTCGGCGTCATCGGCCTGCTGAGCGTTCCGCGGCTGGGCGACGCCCGCTACGCCGCGGATGCCGCCATGTCGCTCCTGGCGCTGGTACCGCTGGGGGTGCTCTTCTGGCGGTTCGACTTCCCGCTGCACCTGCGCCGCTGGCTCTGGGCCTACCTCGCGGTCTTCGTCGTGGCGTTCCAGGCGGTCAGCCTTCCGGCGGCCGTGCTCGTCGTCTCGCTCTACCTGCTCTTCACGGTCTTCATCTGGGGGACGCTCTACTACCACCTGCGCATCGGGACCTCCTGGACCAACTTCCTGCGGTTCTGGCGGCTCGTCGCCGAGGACCCCGACCCGACGAGCGGCAACCTCCAGGAGCAGCTGCCGAAGCTGCTGGTCCTCGTCCTCGCGTTCGAGTGGCTCGTGGCGGGTCCCTCCGCCGATCGAGTCGTGGCCCTCCAGGCGTTCGCCGCCGTGGTCGGGATCACGGCCCTGCTGGCGCATCAGTGGGGCTTCAACTGGGTGCCCGCGCTGCCGCAGTGGCTGCCGGCGCGCGCTCACGTCGCGCCCGCGCGGACCAGCCGGCGGGTGATCGTCATCGCGATCGACGGCTGCCGGGCCGACCGGCTCCGCGAAGCCCGGACCCCGTTCCTCGACCAGCTGCGCGCCGAGGGCACCGAGTACACGAACATGGCGACCGTCTATCCGGCGCGCACCGTGACCTGCTTCAGCTCCATGCTCACCGGAGCGTCGCCGCGCGATCACGGGATGCGCAGCAACTTCGTCCCGAGCCTGGGCGTGAAGTGCGAGTCGCTCTTCGATGTTTTAGAGCGTCATGGGATGAGGGGCCGGCTCGTCGGCATCGCGCACCTCATCGACGCGTTCGGCCACGAGGCGGTTCGCACCGTGACGTCGGTCATGCACAACGACGAGATCGACGCGGCCCTCGTGGACCGCGCGAAGCGCCTGCTGCTCGACGAGGACCCCGAGCTGCTCGTGCTCCAGCTCCTCAGCCTCGATCAGACCGGCCATGCCCGCGGCAGCTACAACGGCGAGTACCTCGCGAAGATCGAGGAGACGGACCGGACGATCCGGGACTTCGTCGCGTGGTGCCGGTCGAACGGCTTCCTGGACGGAGCCACCCTGATCGTCACCTCCGATCACGGGCAGGGCATCGGCATCGGCGGGCACGGCCACATGACGCCGACCGAGATTCTCGTCCCCTGCGTGCTCTGGGGCGAGGGCGTACCCGCGGGCGGCTCCTTCGACGAGCTCCGCTTCGTGACCGACATCGCTCCCATGGTGAGCGGCTTCCTAGGCGTGCCCGAGCCGGCGCGGTCCGTCGGTGTGCCGCTGCTGCCCCGCTCGGACGGGACGAGGGCGCGTCCGCTGGTCTTCGTGATCCCCGCGTACAACGAGGCCGAGCGACTCCCGCGCGTGCTCCGCGCGATCGCGACCGCGAAGCCGGGCGCGGCGGTGGTCGTGGTGGACGACGGGTCAAGGGACGGCACCGCGGACGCCGCGGCGTCGCACGGCGCGGTCGTCGTGCGGCACGAGCGCAACCGCGGCCTGGGCGCGGCGCTGCGGACGGGGATCGCCAGAGCCCGCGAGCTGGACGCGCGGGCGGCGGTGTACATAGACGCGGACGGCGAGTACGACGCCGCCGAGACGGACAGGCTGCTTCTGCCGATCGAGCGGGGCGAGGCGGACTACGTCCTCGGCTCGCGCTTCAGCGGGACCGTCGATGGGATGCCGCTCCGCCGGCGGATCGCGAACGCAGCCTTCAGCCTGCTCCTCTCCGCGACCTGCGGGCGCTGGATCACGGACGGGCAGACCGGGTTCCGCGCGTTCTCGCGGCGGGCGCTCGACGTGGCGGAGGTCGTCCACGACTACAACTACGCCCAGGTCCTGACCCTGGACCTCCTGCGCAAGGGCATGCGCCTGGCCGAGGTCCCCATCCGCTACCGGCGGCGGACCTCCGGCCGTTCCTTCATAAGCGGCGAATACCTGTGGCGCGTCCCGCTCGGGATGGCGCGCGAGATGTTGGGCGACTAGATCCATATGGACATGAGGAGGCGAGCGCGGTGATGTTCGAAGCGACAAGATCCAGGCTCTTCGCGACGGGGGCGGTCCTGGCGATCGCCCTTACGGCGTGCACCGGCGAGGGCCGGCCGAACGTGGATGTGATCGAGAACGGCGGCACGGGAACGGGCAGCGCGTCCGTCAGCGTGAGCGGCCCGGCGGCCGCACCCGCGCCGGCGGCCGGCGGGGCGGGCTACAGCGTGGTCAGCAACGTGGACATCTACTTCGCGATGGCCCTCGACCTGCGCGACATCCGCGCGGCCATGGCGCCCGCCGCGCAGGGGGAGCCGGTCGATTGGGCCGCCGCCAAGGCGATCTACGAGAACGGGAAGAACCAGCTCCGCGCCGACGGGGCGAGGTCCCTGGCCAGCATCCCCAACGACGCCGTGCACGCCATCTTCCCGAACGGCGCCGCGGTCTACGGCAGGCCCGACTTCATCAACGCCATCGTCCGTGACGGGCTGGACGGCACCGGCCGCGCCCAGGGCGTGTCCGACAACGCCCGCCGCCAGATGGTGGACAAGGGCATCCAGATGCTCATCTACGGGAAGGCGCTCCAGGAGATGGAGGCGGCCAAGACCCGCGTCGCCGAGGGCAACACCGACAACGCCCGCGGCGCGCCCCACGCGGTGGACGAGGCCTGGGGTGCCGTCGCCGGCGCGCCGGACAACAACTTGAACCGGCCCTACGCGCTGCTCCAGACGGCGAGCGGGCGCGAGGGGAACTTCGGCCTCGAGGGCAAGCTGCGCGACCCGCTGGTCGCCGCGTTCGTCGCGTCGCTCGCGGCGGCGCAGGAGGGCGACGCCGCCGCGTTCGAAACGGCGCACGAGCAGGTGAAGGGGTACCTCAACACGATCTTCTACCTGGGCTCTCTTCGCTACGTGAAGGAGCTGGAAGGCGACGACACCGCGGCCGACCGGCAGACGCACCTCGCGGAAGGCTGGACGTTCTGGCAGACCATCCGCGCCGCGGTGGCGCAGGCGTCTCCGAGCGCGGCGGAGACGGTCGAGGCCGCCTACACCCGCAGCCCGGACGAGGCCTTCCCGTCGAGCGTTACCGCAGAGGTCTACGAGGCGCTGAACGATCCCGCGGTCATCCAGGCCCTCGGGATCCCGTCGGACGTGGTCGTCCGCACGCCGCCCGAGTAGCCGGTGCGAACGCTCGCCGTCGCCCTCGCGCTCGTCGTCGCGGTGGTCTCCACCGGATGCCAGGCCGGCGAGCGCACGCTCACCATCTACTCGGGCCGGACGCGCAGCCTGGTGCACCCCGTCCTCGAGCAGTTCTCCAAGGACACGGGCATCGCCATCCGCGTCCGCTACGGCGACACCGCGGAGATCGCCGCGACCATCCTGGAGGAGGGGGCGAACAGCCCGGCCGACGTCTTCTTCGCGCAGGACGCCGGGGCCCTGGGCGCTCTGACCGACGCCGGGCTCCTGCAGGTCCTGCCCGACGAGGTGCTCGGCAAGGTGCCGGAGCCCTTCCGGTCACCCGACGGCCGGTGGGTCGGGGTCTCCGGCCGTTCGCGCGTCATCGCGTACAACACCGACCGCGTCACCCCGGCGGACCTCCCCGCCTCGGTGCTGGAGATGACCGATCCGAAGTGGCGAGGCCGGGTCGGCTGGGCTCCGACCAACGCGTCATTCCAGGCCTTCGTCACCGCGCTGCGGGTCGATCGCGGCGAGGCGGCCGCGCGCGACTGGCTCGTCGCGATGAAGGAGAACGCGCGCGTCTACCCCAACAACATCACGATCGTGCAGGCCGTCGCGGCGGGCGAGGTGGACGTTGGCCTCGTCAACCACTACTACCTCTACCCGTTCCTCGAGGAGCAGGGCGAGGGCTTCAAGGCGCGGAACCACTTCCTCGGCGGCGGCGACATCGGCGCCCTGGTGAACGTCGCGGGAGCGGGGATCCTCGAGACGTCCAAGAACGTCGCGGACGCCCGGCGCTTCGTCGAGTACCTGCTGGGGCCCGCGGCGCAGAGGTTCTTCGCGGAGGAGACGTACGAGTACCCGGTCATCGACGGCGTCAGCACCGCCGCGGAGCTGCCGCCCATCTCAAGTCTCCAGCCGCCGGACGTCGATCTGAACGGCCTGGCCGACCTCGAGGGCACCCTCGCCCTCCTCAGGGAGACGGGTGTGCTCCCGTAGCCTCCGTGACTGTGATGAGACGGGACGCGCCGGTCGCGCTGACGGTCGCGGCCGTCGCGGTGATCGCGGCGGTACTCCTGCCGCCCGTGTATCTCGTCGTGAGAGCGGCGGGCTCGCCCGGGGCCGTTGCCCTCGTGCTCGCCCAGGGCAGCACCCTGCGGGTCGTCCTGGACACGGCGCTGCTCGTTGCCACGGTGACCGCGGCCACGGTCCTCATCGGCGTCACGCTGGCGTGGCTCACCACCCGGACCGACGTGCCTCTCCGGCGGATGTGGGCGGTCGGCCTGTCGCTCCCGCTGGTGCTCCCTTCGTACGTGGCCGCCTTCGCCTTCGTCGCGGCGATCGGCCCCCGCGGGCTGCTCCGCGAGCTGCTCACTCCGCTCGGCGTCCAGACCCTGCCCGATCCGTACGGCTTCCCGGGAGCGTGGCTCGTGCTGACGCTCATCGGCTACCCCTACATCTACCTCCCCGTCCGCGCCGCGCTGCTCTCGATGGACCGATCGCTCGAGGAGGCCGCGCGCAGCCTTGGTCGGGACCGGTGGGCGACCTTCCGCGGCGTGGTGCTGCCCATGCTCCGGCCGGCATTGGCCGCCGGAGGCATCCTGGTGGCGCTCTACACGCTGAGCGACTTCGGCGCCGTCTCGCTCCTCCGCTTCGACTCGCTCACGAGCGTCGTCTTCATCCAGTACAAGTCCTCCTTCGACCGCAGCGGCGCCGCGGGGCTGGCCCTCGTCCTGGTCGGCCTGGCTCTCCTGGTCGTCACGCTGGAGCGGGCGACGCGCGGAGGGGCCGTCTTCTACACCCGCGGCGGCCGCCCGGCGGACCTCGTCCGGCTCGGCGGCTGGAGGCTCCCGGCGCTCGCGCTCTGCGCCCTCGTCGCCCTCGTCGCCCTCATCGTCCCGCTGGGCGTCATCTCCTACTGGGCCGTCCGCGGTATAGGCAACGCGGCGGACGTCGGTCCCAGCGTCGGCGCGGCGGTCAACTCGCTCTCCGCCGCGGCGCTCGCATCCTTCGCCGGACTGGCCGCGGCCCTGCCGGTCGCGGTGCTCGTCGTGCGGCACGGGGGGCGCCTCGCCGCGGCGCTCGAGTCCGCGGCCTACGTGGGCTTCGCGCTGCCGGGCATCACCATCGCGCTGGCCCTCGTGTTCTTCGCGGCGAACTTCGCCACGCCGATCTACCAGACCCTCGCTCTGCTGGTGTTCGCGTACGTCGTGCGGTTCCTGCCCGAGGCGCTCGGCGCCTGCCGGAGCGCGCTGCTCCAGGTGAGTCCGCGGACCGAGGAGGCCGCGCGCAGCCTGGGCGCCGGAGCCGGGCGCGTCTTCATGCGCATCACCGCGCCGCAGATGATCCCCGGCCTGGCCGCCGGGGCGCTGCTCGTGGCGCTGACGACCATGAAGGAGCTGCCCATCACGCTGCTGCTCGGCCCCTTCGGCTTCGACACGCTCGCGACCACCATCTGGACCGCGACGAACGAGGGCTTCTTCGCGCGCGCCGCGGTGCCTTCGCTCGGCCTCGTCGCGCTCTCGGCGCTCGCGGTCGCGGTGCTCCAGCGCGAGGCTTCCGTCCGTGAGTGAGGCGTTCCTGCGCTGCCGCGGCCTGGTCAAGCGGTTCGGCGCGGTCTCGGCGGTGGACGGCGTGGACCTCGACCTGGCCCGCGGCGACCTCCTCGCGCTTCTCGGGCCGAGCGGTTGCGGCAAGACGACGCTGCTGCGCCTTATCGCGGGGTTCGAGCTTCCCGACGCGGGCACGGTGGAGCTCGGAGAGCGCGTCCTGTGCGGGCCCGGCGCCTGGCTCCCGCCGGAGCGCAGACGCGTGGCCATGGTCTTCCAGGACTTCGCCCTGTTCCCCCACATGACCGTCGGCGAGAACGTCGCCTTCGGGCTCCGCGGGCGCGCACCGGAGCGCCGGGTCGCGGGGCTGCTCGAGCTGGTCGGCCTCGAGGGTCTGCAAGACCGCATGCCGCACCAGCTGTCGGGCGGGCAGCAGCAGCGCGTGGCGATCGCGCGCGCCCTCGGCGCGGACCCCGAGCTGATCCTTCTGGATGAGCCGTTCTCGAACCTCGATCCGTCCATCCGCGCGCGGGTGCGGGGCGAGGTCCGCCAGCTGCTGCGCTCCGTCGGGATCACGGCCGTCTTCGTCACCCACGACCAGGAGGAGGCGCTCAGCCTCGCCGAGCACGTCGGGATCATGGTGAGCGGCCGGATCCTCCAGGTCGGGACTCCCGCGGAGGTCTACACGCGCTCCGCCTCGCCGGCGGTGGGCGCGTTCCTCGGCAACGCCAACCTCCTCCCCGGACGGATGGAGGACGGGTCCGTGGAGTGCGAGCTGGGGCGCTTCCCGGTCGCCGCCGACCACACCGGTCGCTCGCAGGTGATGATCCGCTCCGAGAGCCTGGCTCTGGCGGCGGACGGCGGGGTCGGGTCGCGCGTCGAGTCGGTCGAGTACTTCGGGCACGATCAGATGGTCTCGGTCCGTACGGACGCGGGAACGCTCCTGCGGATCCGCACGCTCGCGCCCGAGCCGATGCGGGTGGGGGAGCGCGTCGGCGTCGTCGTGACCGGAGAGGTCTTCGCATTCCCGGTTCCGGCATGAGGATCGCGGCGGCGGCCCTCTTCCTGCTGCTGGTCGCGGCCTACTCCTTCTCCATGGACCTGCGGGCCACGCGAGGATCCTCCATCACCGCGGACGAGCCCTTCTACGTGCTGACGGCCCAGAGCCTGCTCGAGGACGGGGACCTCGACCTCCGCCAGCAGTACGAGCGGCGCTCGTACGAGTCGTTCTTCGACCACCCCGCGGGCCTCTGGCGGCAGTCGGTGCCCCTGCCCGACGGGACCTTGCTCAGCCCGCACGATCCCGGCCTCTCGCTGCTGATCGTCCCGGGCTTCGCCCTGGCAGGGCTGGGGGGCGTGCAGGCGGAGCTGCTCCTCCTCGCCGCGCTGACGTTCACGCTCACGTTCGTGCTGGTGGCGGCCGAGACGCGCGCCCCGCTGCTCAGCTGGCTGGTCACCGCGGCCGTCGCGCTCTCGGCGACCGCGTTCGTCTACGCGACGGAGGTGTACCCGGAGATCCCAGCGGCGCTCCTGCTCGTCGCCTCGCTGCTGGTCGTGCGCGGCGCGCGACCCGGTCTCCCGCACGCGCTCGGTCTCGCCGCGCTGCTCACCGCCCTGGCCTGGCTCGGCGTGAAGTACGTGCCGCTCGCGGCGATCGTCGGCGCCTTCTTCGTCCTGCGCGCGCCGCGGACCGAGCGGCTCGCATTCATCGGGTCGTCAGCGGCTTCGGCGGGGCTGTACGTCTGGGGGCACCTCGCCCTTTTCGGGGCGCTCACGCCGTACAGTGTCAGCACCGTGTACGAGGGCGCCGGCACGCTCGAGGTGCTGCGCTCCCATCTCGGGTTTGCAGACCGCGCCTACCGGCTCTACGGCCTCTTCATCGACCGCGACTTCGGCATCGGGCGGTGGGCGCCCATCCTGCTGCTCGTGCCCGTTGCCCTCCCAGTCCTGATGCGGGCCGGGAGTACGGCGCGCCTGGCGGCCGGGCTTGTCGTCGCCCAGCTCCTCGTCGCGACGTTCGTCGCCATCACGATGATGGGCTGGTGGTTCCCCGGCCGGACCCTGATGACGGTGTTCCCGCTCTTCGCGGTGGCCATCGCGCTCCTGCTGCAGCGGGTGCCGCGCCTGGGGACCCTGGCCGCCGTCGGCGCCGGCTGGTCCGTGCTGGTGACGGCCGCGCTGGCACTCGCGGCCTCGCGCGGCGAGTTGACGCTCGCGGTGGACCCGTTCGACCTGGCCTTTCCCCTGTTCCGCCTGCCCGGCGCGGCCTTCCCGAGCTACACGGCGTGGGGGCCGGACACGGTGCTGCTCACGCTCGCCTGGCTCGCGCTCGGCGGGGCCGGCATGTACGCCGTGGTGCGCGCGGAGCGGACCCGCTCTAGACGAGCTCCGGCTCGCGCGACGGCGCTTGCCGGTGGCGCAGGTTCGCTCGGTGCACGCTCTCCATGATCTCCTGCGGCACGCCGAGGTCGCGCGCCAGCGCGCAGAGCGCGAGCACGTCCTTGGGCAGGCAGCGGCCGCCGTAGCCCCGCTCGGCCGTGACCAGGGTGTGGCTCGCTCCGATCCGCTCGTCCTCGAGCCAGAGGCCACGCACGGTCCCGTAGTCGATCCCGAGCCGCTCGCAGAGGTCGTAGAAGTCGTTGCAGAAGGCCACCTTCAGCGCCAGGAACGCGTTCTCCATGTACTTCACCGTCTCCGCGACGGTCGGCGCGACGACGTGGTGGGCCGCCGGGCCCGGGTAGACGCCTTCGAAGAGCTCGTGCACGGCCGAGACCTCGGGCTCGTAGCCGCCATAGATGAAGAAGGAGCGCCGCCCTGGATCGCGGTAGGGATGATCGGGCGACTCGCCGGCGTACTCGGGCACGAAGACGAGAGGCTTCCGGTACGTGCGGATGAGGCGCTCGGTCGTGCCGATGGACACGGTGCTCTCGCAGACGATGGCCCGAGCCGGCGACGAACGCGCCACGAGCTCCTCGACCAGGCTCGTGTCGCACGAGCCGTCGGCGCGCGGCGGCGTGGGCACGCAGACGAATACGAAGTCGGTGTCGCGCAGCGCTCCCTCGTCCGTCTCGCCTTGCGGCGGGTCGTAGACGGCGATCTCGTGCCTCGCGCCGAAGACGCCGGCCACGTACCGCCCGACCGCGCCGTGACCCGCGACCGTGATGCGCACCCAGCACATGTTAGGGTCACCTAACTGCGACCAGGATAGAGAGCGACGGCCTGGTCGCGACAGCGCCGCCACCGCCCCGGACGCGGCGCGCCCGTACACTCCGACGGACCCACAGACCCGCTGGAAGGACCTCACATCACCGTGTTCGCCAAGCAGATAGGCATCGACCTGGGCACCGCCAACGTCATCGTCTACGTGCGCGGGCGGGGCATCGTGCTCACCGAGCCGTCCGTCGTCGCGCTGGCGCAGGACGAGGACTCGCGCTCGCCGCGCATCGTCGCGGTGGGCGAGGAGGCGCGCCTGATGATCGGGCGCACGCCCGGCAACATCACCGCGCTCAAGCCGATGCGCGACGGAGTCATCGCCGACTACGTGATCACCGAGCACCTGCTGCGGCACTTCATCAACAAGATCGCCGGCCGCGTGCGCCTCTTCCAGCCCGAGCTCATGATCTCCGTCCCGTCCGGCGTCACCAGCGTGGAGCGGCGCGCGGTGAAGGACGCCGCCATCCGCGCGGGGGCGCGCAGCGCGCACCTCATCGAGGAGCCGCTCGCGGCCGCCATCGGCGCGAACATCCCGATCTCGGGCCCCAGCGGGAACCTCATCATCGGGATCGGCGGGGGCACCGCCGAGATCGCGGTGATCTCGCTCGGCGGCATCGTCGTGTCGCGGAGCGTGCGCTTCGCGGGGAACAGGCTCGATGAGGCCATCACCAGCTTCATCCGCCGCCGCTACAACCTGATGATCGGCGAGCGCACCGCCGAGGACGTCAAGATCCAGATCGGCTCCGCGCTGCCGATGGACCCCGAGCTCACCATGGAGGTCCGCGGCCGCGACTTGATCGCCGGGCTGCCTCGCACCATCACCGTCGGAAGCAACGAGATCACCGAGGCCATGGAGCCGGTGCTCCAGCAGATCGTGAACGCGGTCAAGGGCGTGCTCGAGGAGACACCGCCGGAGCTCGCCTCCGACGTGATCGACAAGGGCATGGTCCTCTCGGGCGGCGGCGCGCTGCTGCGGAACATGGACAAGCTGCTAACGCAGGTCACCGGCGTGGCCTGCGTGGTCGCCGAGAACCCGCTCTACTGCGTCGCCAAGGGCACCGGACTCGCGCTCGAGCACCTCGACTTCTTCAAGCGGAGCCTGGTCGTCGCCCACTAGCACGGCGGTCGTTCCGCTAGCGTCGCTCTCGTGAGCGGCCGGGTGGACGTCCTCGGGGTCGGCTTCGACCGCGTAGACCTCTCCGGCGCCGCCGCGGCCATCCTCGACCGGCTCCGCGAGGGCCGGCGCACCTTCGTCATCACCGCCAACCCCGAGTTCGTGATGCTGGCCCGGACGGACCCGGGCCTCGGGCGCATCGCCGAGGGCGCGGACCTGGTGGTGCCGGATGGGACCGGGGTGCTCGTGGCGTCCCGCCTCCTGGGCGACGCCCTGCCGGGCCGCGCGCCCGGCCGGCTCATCGTGGACGCGGTCGCCGGGCGGGCGGCCTCGCTCGGCGCCTCCTTCTACCTGCTCGGAGCGGGGCCCGGGGTGGCCGAGCGCGCAGCGGTGCGGCTCGTCGAGCGGCACCCTGAGCTGGCCGTGGTCGGCTGGGCCGAAGGCTCGCCCCGCCCGGAGGACGATGACGCGACGGTGGAGGACGTGGCCGGGGCCGCGCCGCTGGTATTGCTCGTCGCCTACGGCATGCCGGCGCAGGAGCGCTGGATCGCGCGCAACCTCGCGCGCCTCCCCTCGGTGCGGGTCGCCATAGGCGTTGGCGGCGTGTTCGACCAGCTCGCCGGGACGGCCGCCGTCCCGCCGTGGCCGGTGCACGCCATCGGGCTCGAGTGGCTGTGGCGCCTGATCCGCGAGCCGCGCCGCTGGCGGCGGCAGCGCGTCCTGCCGCTGTTCGCGCTGCTGGTGCTGCGGCAGCGACTTCTCGGAGGCGACGGGTGAACGTCGCCCTGGCCCACGAGTACTTCAGCGTCCGCGGCGGCGCGGAGAGCGTCGCAGGCGTGTTCCACGAGATGTGGCCGGAGGCGCCGGTGTTCACCTTCTTCCACGACGCGCGGCGCTACGGTCCGCTCGAGGGCTGGGACCTAAGGACCAGCTACCTCCAGCAGATGCCCATCGGTGGAGGCCTCCACCGCCTCCTGCTCCCGCTCTACCCCGGCGCAGCGGAGCGCCTGCGCGTGCCCGCGGACATGGAGGTCCTGCTCTCGTCGACCAGCGCGTTCATCAAGGGCATCGGTCTGCAAGACCGAACAGTGCACGTCGCCTACTGCCACTCGCCCACGCGCTACCTGTGGGACTGGGCGGACCGCTACCTCGAGGAGGAGGTCCCGCTGCCGCTCCATCCGTTCGTCCGCGAGCTGCAGGGCCGCTTGCGCCAGGCCGACCTGCGCGCCGCGGGGCGCGTGGACCGCTGGATCGCGAACTCGGCCACGGTGCAGGAGCGCATCGCGCGCTACTACGGGCGCGAGAGCGAGGTCGTGCACCCCCCGGTGGAGCTCGCGCGCTTCGCTCCGGGCGAGCGCGGCGACTTCTGGCTCTTCCTGGGCCGCCTCTCGAAGTACAAGCGCGCCGACGTAGCGGTGGACGTCTTCGACCGGATCGGCATGCGCCTCATCGTGGTGGGCGACGGCCGCGAGCGCGCCGCGCTCGAGAAGCGCGCGCGCGACAACGTGACCTTCGCCGGCCGCACCGACGACGCGACCCTCCGGGACCTGCTGGGCTCGGCCCGCGGCCTCATCTGGCCGGCCGAGGACGACTTCGGGATCGGCATCGTCGAGGCGCTGGCCTCGGGCACGCCCGTCGTGGCGCTCGCCGCCGGAGGCGCGCCGGAGATCGTCCGCGACGGAGTGGACGGCGTGCTCGTCGCCGCGGCGGACCCCGACGCGTTCATGGACGCGGTCCTGCGGGTCGAGCACACGACCTTCGACCCCGAGGAGCTGCGCCGTTCGGCGGCGCGCTTCGGCCGGCCACGCTTCGAGGAGCGCATGCGCGCGGTCGTCGCCGAGGCACTGGCGCAGGGCCGCGCCGCGCCCCGGCGGGCGAGCGCGTGAACGAGATCAGGGAAGCGCTCACGCCGGCGGAGGACGAGCCCAAGCGCATCAAGCTCGACATGCACACGCACAGCGAGTTCTCGCCCGACAGCCGCACGCCCATCGCGGCCCAGGCCCGCCGCATCAAAGAGCTCGGCCTCGACGTGGTCTGCGCCACCGACCACAACACCATCCAGGGCGGGCTGCGCCTCCGCGAGGCGGCCGACGGCTTCCGGGTCGTCGTCGGTGCCGAGATCCTCTCGCGCGACGGCGAGATCATCGGCCTCTTCCTGGAGAAGGACGTGCCGCGCGGCCTCTCGGCCGAGGAGACCATCGCGCGCATCCGGGACCAGGGCGGCGTGGTCTCGGTGCCGCACCCCTTCAGCCGGAACCGGCGCAACCACATCCGCCGCGCGGCCCTCGAGCGCGTGTGGCGCGACATCGACGCGCTGGAGGTGTTCAACGCGCGCGAGGCCTTCATGGGCGACAACCTCCGGGCCGCGGAGTTCGCGCGTGACCACGGGGTCGCCGGTGCGGTGGGCAGCGACGCGCACCGCACGCGCGAGCTCGGCGGGGCCTGGCTCGAGGTGGACGACTTCGCGGACCGCGACGGCTTCGTGGCCGCGCTTCGCACCGGCACCGTCAACGGGACGCTGACCGGCCAGCTCATCCACCTCTGGACCCGCTGGGACGTCATGCGCAAGTGGCTCGCCCGCCGCATGAGCGGCTAGTGCGCGGGCGCTTGCCGCTCGCCCTCGCGGCGGTCACGCTCGCGCTGCTCGGCGCCCGCGCTCTCTCCATGACCGTCGTGGCCCAGCCCGGCTACACCGACGCCTACTACTACGCCGTCGTGGCCGAGCGCCTCGCACGCGGCGAGGGCCTGACCGCGGACTTCGTCTGGAACTTCCTGGAGGCTCCGCAGTTCGCGGCGCTGCCCGTCGCCAGCCACCGGTTCTGGATGCCGCTGGCGAGCGTCGTCCCGGCCATCGGGATCTTCCTCGCGGGCGCCCCGCTCGGCGACTTCCGGGCCGGCCAGCTCGCGCTCGTGGTCTTCGCCGCGTTCATCCCGGTGGTGACCTACGCGGCGGCCCGCTACCTCGGAACGGGCGCGGCCTGGTCCCTCGCCGCCGCGGCGGTCGCCGGCCTGGGCGGCGCCTTCGCGCCGGGCTGGGTCAGCATCGACTCCTTCGCCATCGCCGCTGTTCTGGGCGCCGGCTTCTTCCTGGCCTTCGGTCGGGCGGCGCGGGGATCGGTGCGCGCCGGCCTCGCGGCCGGACTGCTGGTGGGACTGCTGCACCTCGCCCGCGCCGAGGGCGCGCTCTTCGGCCTGGTGCTGCTGCCGCTGCTGGGGAGCGCGCGTACGCGCCGCGCCGGCGCCGTCGCTACCGGAGCGGCGCTGGCAATCGGCCTCGGCTGGCTCGCGCGCGGCGCGCTCTTGGTGTATCCGGAGGACGTCGCCGCGCGCGCAATGCTCCTGGTGCGCTACGAGGACTTCTTCGCCCTCGACCCGCCCACGCTCGCGGCCTTCTTTGATCGAGCGCCGCTCGTCGTGTCCGACAAGATCGGCGGGCTGGCGACGAACCTGGTCACGGCCCTGATGGCGCTGCTCGTGGTGCTGGCCGTGCCGCTGGTCGTCGCGGTCCGCCGGCTCAGGGCGGATCCGGCGGTGCGCGCTTTCGTGTTCCTGGCGCTCACCGTGTATCTGGCGCAGAGCCTCCTCTTCACGCTGCACTCGACCCGCGGCAGCTTCTTCCACTCGGTGGCCTCGCTCTTCCCGTTCGCCGTCGCGCTCGCCGCGGCGGGCGCGCAGCACCTGTTCGGTTCGCCGGCCCGCGGCCTCGCCCGCACGGTCGCGCTCGCGGCGGTCGCCGGCTACGCCGCTGTGTCCGTGTCCGCGGTCGTCGAGTGGGACGCCAGCTTCAACACGGTCTACCGGGAGCGGGCCGCGGTCGCGGCGGCGCTCCCTCCCGGCCCCATCGTGACCACGGACGCCTCGGCCTGGCGCTGGATCAGCGGCCGCCAGGCGGTGGTCGCGCCGGCCGGGGATGAGCAGGACGCGTTCTGCGCCGCCGAGATCTACCTTGCCGAGACGCTCATCCTCGAGCGTTCGCACTTCAGCGCGTACGCCGAGCTGTACGACTCTGGAAGGTCCGAGTACTTCACGCTCCGCGCCGAGCACGACGGGATCCGCCTCTACGCGCCCGCCACGGACCAGCGCTGCGTCATAGCGGGCCCGGCGGCAAAGCCGCCACTGCTCTACGCGGGGGGAAGACCCCCCGCCGGCACCCCCCTAAGACCGTGACCGCGCTGCCCCTCTGCGTGGCCGCGGCCGCGTTCATCGTCGCCGTCGGCCTGCCGTCCGGCGACCCCGACATGTGGTGGCACCTCGCGTCGGGCCGCTGGATGATCGACCACGGCGAGCTGCTGAAGGTGGACATCTTCTCGTCCACCGCGACCGGCCGCCCCTACGCCGTGGGCGAGTGGCTCGGCCAGATCGCCCTCGCGGCCGTGCACGGCGCCGCGGGCTGGACCGGCGTCGCGGTGCTGCGCGCCGCCCTCGTCGCGGTCGCGGCGTTCTCGCTGACCCGCGTCGCGCTGCGCGCAGCCGCCGCGTCGCCGGTGGACGTCTCGCCCATGTGGCGCGGTGCGATCGCGATCTCGCTCGTGGCCGTGGCGCTCGCCCTCTCGACGATCGCGTGGACGGACCGTCCGCAGCTGGTGACCATCGCCCTCTTCCCCGTGCTCCTCGACCTGCTCTTCGCCGCTCGCGCCGGAGGCCGCCGCGCGCTCTTCGTCGTCCCGCCCCTGCTCTTCGCCTGGTCCGATCTCCACGCCGGGTACGCGCTCGGCCTCGTGGTCGTTTCCCTGTTCGCCGCCGACGCCGCCCTCGCCCGGCGGGACGCCGGCGCCTTCGCCCTCGCGGCGACCGTGTCGTTCGCCGTCGTCGTCGCCAACCCCGGCGCCATCGGCGTGCTGCCGGCGACCGCGCACGTCGCCACGGCGCCGCGGATCATCGTCGAGGAGTCGCCGCCCGACGTCTTGACGGCCGCCGGAGCGGTCTTCGGGCTCTTCGCCGTCGCGGTACTCGCGGCGCTGCTGCTGCGGGGCGGCCCGCTGCTCGCGGTGCTCCTGCTCGTCCCGCTCCTCTGGCTCGCGCTCTCGGCACAGCGCCACATGGTCTTCTTCGTTTTCGCCGCGGTGCCGTTCCTGACCGAGGCGTCCACTTCCCGGTGGGATCGAGCGCGCGGGCGACGCGAGGGTGTGACCCCGACGAGATCGTCGCAGCGACCCCACGAGCGAGGTGTGCCCGATCCGAGTGAGCTGCGCTTGATCGAGGCGGGGGCACCCCGAGAAGGAGCCCGCGCGCGCCGACCACTGGCACCCGGCGTCGCCGCGCTTCTCTGGATCGCGGCGTTTGCGAGCATCCCGCTGACGGCGCCGACCGCGCCTGACGAGTCGCTCTACCCGCGGGGCGCGCTGCCGGCGCTGCGCGCGAGCAGCGGAGTGCTGATCCACGAGTACGACTGGGGCGGCTACCTCATCTGGAACGCGCCGGAGCGGCCCGTCTTCGTGGACGGTCGCCTCCGCCCCTTCGTCCCGGACATCCTGGACGACCATCTGCGCGCCACGCTGGTGCGCCCCGGCTGGATGCGCGTCCTCGACGAGCACGGCGTGCGGCAGGCGCTGCTCTCCCCCGAGCGCCCGCTAGCCGCGGCGCTCCGGGACGAGGGCTGGACCGTCCTCGCCGAGGGAGAGCGTTTTGTGCTGCTGGAGCGGCCCCGGTGAGGCTGCCGCTCGCCGTCCCCATCGCGTTCGGCGCCGCGCTGGGCGCGGCCAGCACCAGCGTGCCCCTCGCCGGCGGCGACAGCGACCTGTACTGGCACCTGGCGACCGCGCGCGAGACGCTCGCGAACGGGCTCGTCCGGAGCGACGTCTTCTCGTGGACCGTGCGCGGCGACCTCGTGGGGACCGATCAGTGGCTGGGGCAGCTCATCCTCTACGCGGGGTACGGCGCGGGCGGCTGGCAGGGCGTGCTCGCGGTGCGCGGGCTCGCGGTGGCGCTGCTGGTCGGGCTCCTCGTCGCGACGGCGATGATCCGCCGTCCCGGTCGGCCGCTCGTCGCCGCCGTCGCGGCATTCCCCGCGGTGCTCCTCTCCCGCTTCGTCTGGACCGAGCGGCCCGAGCTGTTCGGCTTCGTGTGCTTCGCGGCCCTGGTGCTCCTCTTCCAGCTGCGCGGCACGCTCGCCCTGCTCCTCGTCGCGCCGCTGCTGGTCCTGTGGGCGAACCTGCACGGGAGCTTCGCGCTGGGCGCCGCACTCACGATCGGCGTCTGCGCCTACGGCCTGCGTGCCGATCCGGAGCGCCGCACCGGATACGCCGTCGCGGCGCTCGGCGCCCTGGTGTCGCTGGTGGCGACCCCCGCGGGCCTGGCCACGCTGGCCGCCCCCGGCATCCACCTCCTCGACCCGCCGCGGCAGATCCAGGAGTGGGTCGTCCCGGATCCCCTCACGTTCCCGGGCGCCCTCTGGGCGCTGACCCTCGGACTCGTGCTCGCCACGGCGGCCCTCGCGCCGCCGGCGCGGCCGCTCGACGTCCTGCTCCTCGTTCCGGTGGCTGCGCTCTCGTTCACCGCCGCGCGCCAGATGCCGCTGCTGGCTGTGGTCGCGGCGCCGTATCTGGCGGACCGCGCGCCCGAGGCCTGGGCCGCGCTGCGTGATCGCCTGGGGCTCGACCTGCGGCTCCCGCCGGTCCCGCCGGCGCGCGAGCTCCCGCGCCGCATCGACGCCCTGGCCGCGGCGGTGGGCCTCGCGGTCGTGCTC
>JBOGTE010000007.1:0-36247 GCA_050692015.1 Candidatus Limnocylindria bacterium | reverse complement strand
TCCTTGCCTCGGCCGCCGTGGTGGTGATCGCCACCGCGCCCTTCGTCGGGGTGCATGTGTGGTGGATCGTGACCGCCGTTTCGATCGGGCCGGCCGCGTTCGCCGGCGACCTCCTCGAGAGCTGGGTCAAGCGCCGCGCCGGCGTGAAGGACTCGGGGACGCTTCTGCCCGGCCACGGCGGGGTGCTGGACCGCATCGACTCGCTCGTCGCCGCGGCGCCGCTGGTCGCGGGCGCGACGGCGCTGCTCGGTCGGATGGGATGATGAGCGGATGAACGTGACGAGGCTCGCGATCCTCGGGGCGACCGGATCGATCGGGCGGCAGGCGCTCGACGTCGCATCGGCGCACCCGGACCGACTGCGCGTGACCCGGACGGGGCACCGCGGCGACGACCTGGTGGCGCTCGCCGCGGCGGACGACGTGGACCTGGTCCTGGTGGCCACTCCGGGCATCGCGGGGCTCGACGCCACCGTCGCGGCGCTCGAGGCCGGCAAGGACGTCGCGCTCGCGAACAAGGAGGTGCTCGTCGTCGGCGGGCACCTCGTCCGGGCGCTGGCCGGCGGGGCGGGGAAGAGGCTCCGGCCGGTGGACAGCGAGCACTGCGCCCTCTGGCAGTGCCTGGCCGGCGTGCGGACGGCGGACGTGGCGCGCGTCACGCTCACGGCCTCGGGCGGTCCCTTCCGGGAGACGCGGCTCGACGAGCTCGCCGGTGTGAGCGCCGAGAGGGCGCTGCGGCACCCGACGTGGACGATGGGACCCAAGGTCACCATCGACTCGGCCACGCTGGTGAACAAGGGCTACGAGGTCATAGAGGCCCACTGGCTCTACGGCCTGCCGTACGACCGCATCGACGTCGTCCTGCACCCCGAGAGCGTCGTGCACGCCATGGTCGAGCTGGTGGACGGGAGCGTGATCGCGCAGCTGGCCGAGCCGGACATGCGCCTGCCCATCCAGTACGCGCTGCTCTGGGGGCACGAGCGCGGTCCGGCCCCCCGCCTGGACCTGCTGCGGTCGCGCGAGCTGCGCTTCGCGGGCCCGCCCGACCCGGAGCGGTACCCCTGCCTGGACGTCGTGCTGAGCACGGCCCGCGGTGGCGATGCGCGCGCGCTCATCGGGGTCTCGGCGGCGGACGAGATCGCCGTCGAGAGGTTCCTCGGCGGCGAGATCACCTTCGGCGAGATCGCCGGCCACCTGAGGCGCGGCGCGGAGATCGCGCGCGGCGGCCCGGCGCAGGGCGACCCGAGCCTCGAGGAGATCCGCGTCATCGACCGCGCCGTGCGGCTGGCCCTCAGCGGCGCTCCCGCGGTCGCGTCCGCGTAGCCGAAGGTGCTCGGGATCTTCGGCGACATCCGCACGCTGCTGATCTTCCTGGTCACGTTCACCGTGATCATCGCGGTGCACGAGCTCGGTCACTACATCACCGCGCGGCTCCTGGGCATGCGCGTGCTGGAGTTCGCGTTCGGCTTCCCGCCGCGGCTCTTCGCCTGGCGCCACGCCGGCATCGACTACAGCGTGAACGCGATCCCCTTCGGCGGGTTCGTGCGCATCCTCGGCCAGGAGGACTTCGCCATCCGCCAGCAGGGCGAGGGCGAGCCGGGGTCGTTCACGTCGAAGCCGTGGTGGGCCCAGGCGATCGTGCTGGTCGCGGGCGTGACCATGAACTTCATCCTGGCGCTGGTCGTGCTCACCGTCGCGTTCCTGGTCGGGACGACGGCGCCGACGGGCGACGTCCGGATCCTCGAGGTGAAGGAGGGGTCGCCGGCCGCGGCCGCGGAGGTGCGGGACGGCGACCTCATCCGCGAGATCGACGGCACGGCCTTCCGCTCGTCGGCGCAGATCGTGACCTACGTCTACCGCCAGGCCGGCCTGACGCGGGCCGGGGTGCCGGTGGACCCGCCGCGCTCGCCACTGCCGATGACGCTGGTGCTGGAGCGCGACGGGCGCCTCCTGGACCCGGTGACGGTGACGCCGCGCCAGGAGCTCCCTCCGGGCGAGGGCCCCACGGGCATAGTCCTGGAGGACGTCGCAGCCCCCATCTCCGTCTCCCCGGCGGAGGCGGTGGTGAGCGCCTGGGCGCTGACCGCCGACGTGGTGGGCCAGATCGCGGCCCTGCCCGGCCAGCTGCTCGGAGCGGCCGAGGTGGGACCGGCGGGGCAGCCCCAGATCGGCGGGCCTATCGAGATCTTCCGCGTCACCGGCCAGGTGGCGGAGTTCGGGTTCCCGGCGCTCCTGCGCCTCGTGGGTGTCCTCTCGATCAACCTCGGCGTGATCAACATCATCCCGTTCCCGGCGCTCGACGGTGGCCGGCTGCTCTTCGTGCTGGTCGGCGGGATCTTCCGGAAGCGCCTCTCGCCGCAGGTGGAGGCCATGATCCACGCCGTCGGCTTTCTGCTGCTTCTCGGGCTGCTGGTGCTCGTCTCCATCGCCGACCTCCGCCGCGTTTTCGGGGAGTCGTAGCGACCGACCCCCGCGAAGGCGTCCCCTGATGTAGTGACGCGTCGCCCGCGCCGCTACGCTCCCGCTCCTGATGAGCGACCGCGTCGTGGAAGTACGCGACCTGCGAAAGGTCTACCGGGTGCACGAGCGCGAGGAGGGCCTCGCCGCCACGGTGCGGTCGCTGTACCGCCGTAGGTACCGGGAGGTGCTCGCCGTGGACGGCGTGACCTTCGACATCTCGGCCGGCGAGGTGGTCGGCTTCCTGGGTCCCAACGGAGCGGGGAAGACCACCACGCTCAAGATGCTCTCGGGGCTCCTGTTCCCGACGTCGGGCATGGCGCGCGTACTCGGCCACGCGCCGTTCGGTCGTGACCACGGCTTCCTTCGCCAGATCACCCTGCTGATGGGGAACCGGACGCAGCTGGTCTGGGACATCCCCGCGGCCGACTCGTTCCGCGTGCTCCAGGAGATCTACTCGCTTCCCGAGGACCGGTATCGGGCGACCGTGACTGAGCTCACCGAACTCCTCGACCTCGAGCCGCTCCTGCACAAGCCCGTCCGCAACCTGAGCCTCGGCGAGCGGATGAAGGTCGAGTTCGCCGCCGGCCTCATCCACTCGCCCCGCATCGCCTTCCTGGACGAGCCGACGCTCGGCCTGGACGTCTCGATGCAGGTGCGGATCCGCCGGTTCGTCGCCGAGTACAACAGGCGCACCGGCGCGACCATCCTGCTGACGAGCCACTACATGGACGACGTCGTGGCGCTGTGCAAGCGGGTGCTGGTCATCCACCACGGCCGGCTGCTGTACGACGGCGACCTGTCGGCCCTGGCGGGCCGGATGGCCCCCTACAAGCTGATCCGGCTGACGCTGCGGGGCGACGCGAACGGCCTCTCGCTGGCCGCATACGGGGAAGTGACCGAACGGGACGAGCAGCGCGTGACCGTGCGCATCCCCAGGGAGGCGGCCGCCGAGCGGACCGCACGCCTGGTCCGGGACCTCGAGGCGCACCTGGTCGACATCTCGGTCGAGGACCCGCCCATCGAGGAGGCCATCGACCTCGTGTTCACGTCGGAGCGCTCGTCGCTCGAGCCCGCGGTCCCGCAGGCGTGAGCTCGGTCGTGGCCGCGGCGCGGACGCTCGGCCGCACCTACCGGGTCCTGCTGCTCGCCCAGCTGCAGGCCGCGGTGCAGTACCGCGTCCAGATGTTCCTCTACGCGTTCTTCTCGTTCATGCGGCCGATCATCTTCCTCGCTGCCTGGACCGCGGTGGCGGCATCGCAGGGCGGGAGCGTGGGCGGCTTCGACCAGGCTGCCTTCGCCGCGTACTTCGTGACGCTCACTCTAGTGACGCACTTCACCTTCGCCTGGAACGCTTACGACTTCGAGTACCAGGTGCGCCAGGGTCAGCTGTCGCCGAAGCTGCTGCGGCCGCTTCACCCCATCCACCAGTCGATCGCCGAGAACCTCGTCTTCAAGGGGTTCACGGCCGTCGCGGTCATCGCGGTCTCGATCTTCATCGCAGTCACCTTCGGCGCGCGCTTCGACACGGAGCCCTGGCATCTCGCCCTCGGGATCCCCAGCGTGCTGTTCGGGGCCGTCCTGTACTTCACCGCCGACTTCGCGCTCGCGTCCGTGGCTTTCTGGACGACCCGCGTCCACGCGGCCGTGACCCTCTACCAGCGCACGGCGTTCATCTTCGCCGGGCAGATCGCGCCGCTCGGGCTGCTGCCAGGTCCGCTGCAGGCCATCGCGTACGCGCTCCCGTTCGGATACATGCTCGGAGTGCCGGCCGACATCCTCCGCGGCGGACCGACGTTCGACGAAGCGGTCCGCATGGTCGCTGGCCAGGTCGTCTGGATGGTCATCGCGGTCTTCATCTTCCGGGCCGTGTGGCGCGCCGGGCTGCGCGAATACAGCGCGGTGGGCGCCTAGTGGTCCGCTACCTGCGCCTGCTCCGCATCTTCGCGCGAAGCGAGCTCCAGTACGCGATGGAGTACCGCTTCAACCTGCTCCTCGAGATCATGCAGATCATCGTGGTCTCCATCACCAGCATCGCGGCGGTGCTCGTCCTCTTCTCGTACACGAACGTCATGAACGGGTGGACGCTGCCGCAGATGGTCGTGCTGCTCGGTGTCTATTACGTCGTCCAGGGGGTCGAGGAGCTCGTGTTCCAGCCGAGCTTCCAGCGCTTCATGGAGCACGTCCGGCTGGGGACCCTTGACTTCACGCTGCTGAAGCCCGCGAGCGGCCAGTTCCTCGTGAGCTTCCGGCACTTCCAGACTGTCCAGGTGGTCCAGGTGCTCGTCGGTCTCGGCATCGTTGTCATCGGCCTGGTACGCCTGGGCGAAGCCTTCACCCTGGCGAGCGGGCTCGCGTTCGTCGTGACGCTCACAGCCGGCTTCGTCCTCATCTATGCGCTGCTGCTCGTGCTGAGCACGCTTTCGTTCTGGTTCGTGAAGGTGGACAACATCCTCGCGATCTTCTGGGCCTTTCTCGACGCGGGCAGGTTCCCCGTGGACATCTACCCGGGCTGGCTCCGGATCACGCTCTCGACGGTGGTGCCGATCGGGATAGCCGTCACCGTGCCGGCGCAGGCCGTCGCCGGGCGGCTGGACTCGCTGGGCGTGGCATCGACGGTCGCCGCGGCCGTGGTGGCCTGGCTGTTCGCGCGCTGGTTCTGGCGCCAGGGCCTCCGCGCGTACACGGGGGCAAGTGCGTAGCCGACGGCCGACTGACGACCGAGACGAGCCGATCACCCGCGAGACCCGTCCGAACCCGCGAATAGGCGGGTGAGGTTCCGGGACCGACGTGGGGGTGAGGGATCGGTCCATCGGGGGTCGAGCGAGTGGTCGGCGAGATCGAGGTCGGCAGGCGGCAGTCGGCGACGTCTCACGTGCGAGAAGGCACGGCGCGTACCCTAGAGGTGTGAACAGTGCCCCTCTGAGCGTCACGCTGACCCCGCCCGAGGACCGGATCGGCCCTCGGCAGCGCCGCGCGAGCAAGCAGCTGTACGTGGGCGGCACGTCCATCGGCGGGGACGCCCCGGTCCGGGTGCAGTCGATGTGCACCACGCTCACCCACGACGTCGATGCGACGATCCGCCAGATCGAGCGCCTCCAGGAGGCCGGCTGCGAGATCGCCCGCGTGGCGGTGCCCGACCCCAGGGGCGCGGCGGCCCTGCCGGAGCTCGTCCGGCGGAGCATCCTGCCGCTGGTCGCGGACATCCACTTCGACTTCAGGCTGGCCCTCGCGGCGCTCGACGCGGGCGTCCACAAGCTTCGCCTGAACCCGGGGAACATCCACAACAAGGACGGCGTGCGCGAGGTCGTGCGGAAGGCGAAGGAGCGGGGAACTCCGATCCGCATCGGCGTGAATCACGGTTCCATCGGCGACCGCAAGCCGGACGACGTGCGCGACGAGGCCCAGCGCATGGTGGACCTCGCCATGTCCGAGATCAAGATCCTGGAGGACCTCGACTTCGGCGACATCGTGGTGAGCGTCAAGGCGTTCGACGTCCCGACCATTGTCGCCGCCTACCGCCGCCTGGCGCGCCTGGTCCCGTACCCGCTCCACCTCGGCGTGACGGAGGCCGGCACCCTCGTGTCGGGCTCGATCCGCTCCACCGCAGGGATGAGCGTGCTGCTCTACGAGGGCATCGGCGACACCATCCGCGTCTCGCTGTCCGAGGACCCGGTGGAGGAGGTCAAGGCCGGCTTCGACATCCTGAAGTCGCTGGGGCTGCGCGACCAGGGCCTGACGCTGGTGGCCTGCCCCTCCTGCGGCCGCGCGGACATCGACCTCATCCCGCTGGCCAAGGTGGCCGAGGAGCGCTTGCGGGCGCTGCCGCATCCGATGAAGGTGGCGGTGATGGGCTGCGAGGTGAACGGCCCGGGCGAGGCCAAGGACGCCGACGTCGGCATCGCGGGCGGGGTGGGGAAGGGCGCCATCTTCCGCAAGGGTAAGGTCGTGGGCGTGTACCCGGAGGCCGAGCTCCTAGATGGGCTCATGGCCGAGATCGACAAGATCCTGGTCGAGAACGGCCTCGAGCCGTACTCCGGCAAGGCACCGAAGCTGTCGCACGAAGGCCAGCTCACTCCAGGACGGTCCGTGCCCGCCGGGACCCGCACCTAGAGGCGGGCCCGGCCCCGGGCACCACCCGGAAGATGTCTCAGAACGGGGTCAGTGGCGTGTCCATTCGCGACAAAGTCCGTTAAGGTCGGTGACCGATGAGCATCGCCGAGATGGGCCTCCCCGGCCTCGTCCTCCTTCAGCGGGCGACGCTGGCCAACGTCGATTTCGGCCGCGCCTCCTTCGACCGGATGGCCCCGAGCGGCTGCCTGTTCCTCAGCTGCGACTTCCGGAAGGCCAGGCTCGACCGGCGGATGCTCCCGATCTTCAAGGCCAAGCGGCGCAACATCTTCCGCGAGTGCCGCTTCGACGGCGCGGACATGCGCGCCATCGACCCCGGGAGCTCGCGGTTCGAGCGCTGCACCTTCGACGGCGCCGACATGGGCGGCTGGACCGCGGCGACGGCGGAGTTCGTGGATTGCCACTTCGCGGGCCGTCTCGGCCACGTGCGCTTCTACGGGAAGCCGTGGGGCCCCGGCGCCGACCTGCTGGAGCCGCGCCGCACCGCGAACGACTTCAGCGGGAACGACTTCCGCGGCGCCGAGCTCGTGGACGTCGCCTTCCTCATGGGCATCGACATCGGCAAGCAGCGGTGGCCGGAGGGCGACGAGTACGTGCGCCTGGACCGGATCCACCAGCGCCTGACGCGGGGCCGCACGGACATCCTGCGCTGGAAGGACTTGGAAGCCCGTGGCCAGGCGCTCCAGATGTTCCAGTCGCTCTCGTTCCTGTACATGCAGCAGAACGACGTCGTCGCGCGGCGTGACGATCCCGAGACGAGCGCCTCGCCCGAGGTCCAGGCCCGGGTGTGGGACGCCCTCACGAAGGCGCTCTAGCGCCCACGCGCTAGCATCGGCATCCATGCACGCGTCCCGAGGCTCTTCGCACCGGTCCCCGCGCTAGCCGGCTGACCGCGCCCGGTCACCGGCGTCCTCAGCGCGCGGCCCAAATAACATCCTCGGGAGTTCACTGATGAGACAGTCGCACCTGTTCGGGCGCACGCTTCGTGAAGCGCCTTCCGACGCGCAGACCCGCGGGCATCAGATGATGCTCCGCGCGGCGATCGCCCGTCCTCTGGGACCTGCGGGCTTCTACACGCTTCTTCCCCTCGGCCTGCGCGTGGCAAAGAAGATCGAGCGGATCATCAGGGAGGAGATGGACCGGATCGGCTGCCAGGAGATGGAGATGCCTGTCCTCGCGCCCGCGGAGCTGTGGAAGGAGACCGGGCGGTGGGATCTGATGGACGCCCATCTCTTCAAGCTCAAGGACCACGGGGGCCGCGAGCTACTGATCAGCTATACGCATGAGGAGGTCGTCACTCATCACGCCCGGAACGAGATCCAGTCGTACCGTCAACTGCCGGTCATGGTCTACCACTTCCGATCGAAGGGTCGCGACGAATCGCGACCACGGGCCGGGCTACTGCGCGTCCGCGAGTTCGTCATGAAGGACGCCTACTCGATCGACGCCGACTGGCCCGGTCTGCTCAAGAGCTACGAGCTTCAACATCAGGCGTACGAGCGGATCTTCTTCCGGAGCGGAGTGGAGGCGATCTCCGTCGAGGGCGATGCGGGACTCATGGGCGGTGATATCGCCCATGAGTTCCAGGTGCTCACCGATGCGGGCGAGGACACCATCCTCATGTGCGGGGCCTGTGGCTACAAAGCAAACCGGGAGTCCGCCGTCAGGCGGATCCCCGACCTAGTAGCGGACCGCGATAGCGCCGTGAGGCGGATCGAGGAGCCTATTGCGGAGGACGGCTTCGAAGCCCCGGAGGCCTTCCACACGCCTGCCACCACCACGATCGAGCAGCTCCAAGAGCGATATGGGCTCAAGCCGTCCGACCTGCTCAAGACCGTATTGCTGCGTTCCTCCGACGGCGTGGTCGCGGTGGTCCTTCCAGGCGACCGCGAGGTCAGCGAACCCAAGCTACGGCGGCTCCTAGGGGTCGGCGAGCTGACGTTCGCCGGAGAGGCCGACTTCCGCGCCGCTGGCGGTATCGCCGGCTACATCGGTCCGACCGGGCTGAAGGCGCGGACCCTGATCGATGCCTCAGTGCAGCAGCGGCCATATGTGGCGGGCTCGAACCGCCCAGATCAGCACCTCCGGAACGTCGTTCCTGGCCGTGACTTCGACGGCGAGCATGTCGATGTGCACGACGTGCGCTCGGGCGACCTATGCCCGAAGTGCGGCTCCGCGCTGGAGGCCCGCCGAGGGATCGAGGTCGGGAACATCTTCCAGCTCGGCACGTACTACTCAGCCAAGATGAACGCGACCTACCTGGCCGAGGACGGCACACGGAAGCCGTTCGTGATGGGCTCGTACGGTATCGGCATCGGCCGGCTCGTGCAGTCGATCATCGAGGTCTCGAACGACGACCGCGGGATCGTCTGGCCGATGAGCGTGGCGCCGTACGAAGCGCACGTGATCGCCCTGCCGGGGAACGACGAGGCGATCCGGACGGAGGCCGAGCGGCTGGTCGCGGACCTCGAAGGCCGCGGGGTCGAGGTCCTGTTCGACGACCGCGAGGAGTCCGCCGGCGTGAAGTTCGCGGACGCCGACCTGATCGGCATCCCGTTCCGGGTCACCGTGAGCGCCCGCGGGATGAAGGCCGGGACGGTCGAGGTGAAGCCACGGGCGCGTGTCGAGGTGGACAACGTCCCGCGCGACGCCGCGGCCGCCCGCATCGCCGAGCTCGTCGGCGCCGAGCGCGCGCGATACGCCGGCGTGCCCGCATGACGGAGGCGCGGGCGGTCACGCCACAGGCGCGGGACGACGACCGCTCGCTCGAGCAGACGCTGCGCCCGCGCCGCCTGACCGACGACGAGTACATCGACCAGCGCGCGGTCAAGGACCAGCTCCGGATCTTCATCGAGGCCGCGCGGCGGCGGGGCGAGCCGCTCGAGCACGTCGCCCTGTACGGGCCGCCCGGAGTGGGGAAGACCTCGCTGGCCCACGTCATCGCCGCGGAGCTGGGAGCTCCCATCCGGGTGACGAGCGGCCCGGCGATAGAGCGCGCCGGGGATCTGGCCGCGATCCTGACCAACCTCGATCCCGGCTCGGTCCTCTTCATCGACGAGGTCCACCGCCTGCCGCGGGTGGTCGAGGAGGTCCTCTACCCGGCGATGGAGGACTACCACCTGGACATCATCCTCGGGAAGGGGCCGGGCGCCCGCACGCTCCGCCTGCCGCTCCCGCGCTTCACGCTGGTGGGGGCCACCACCAGGATCGGGCGCCTGTCGGCGCCCCTGCGCGACCGCTTCGGCGCGACCTACAAGCTGGACCTGTTCGAGCCCGCGGACCTCGAGCAGGTCATCTCGCGCTCGGCGCGGATCCTGGCGATCGAGATCGGGCAGGACGCGGCGCGCGAGATAGCGGGCCGCTCGCGGGGGACGCCGCGGATCGCCAACCGGCTCCTCAAGCGCGTGCGCGACCACGCCCAGGTGCTGCACGACGGCCGCATCACTCCGGCGGTGGCTCGCGAGGCGCTGGCCGCGCTGGACGTGGACGAGGCCGGCCTCGACGACGTGGACCGCAAGCTCCTGCGGGCCATCGTCGAGAAGTTCTCGGGCGGCCCGGTGGGCCTCGAGACCCTCGCCGCGGCCCTCAGCGAGGACGCCGAGACGATCGAGGACGTGTACGAGCCGTATCTCCTGCAGAAGGGCTATCTCATGCGAACGCCTCGCGGCCGGGTCGCGACGGAGGGGGCATACCGGCACCTGGGCGCGACGCCGCCGGGCGGGCGGCCGCTCTGGGAGGCTTGACCGCCCCGTACCGTCTGCGGCCTGGGGGTGTTCTATGGGGTACAGCACTGATAAGATCGGTCGCTCGACGGGAGGCTGAGGGGAGAAGCATGCTGAGACGAGCCTTCGGCGGAACGCAAAAGGAAGAGCGTGCGCAGACGGACCGGCCTGGCGGGTGGACCGCTCCGGCAGGGGAGGTCGAAGCACCGGAAGGGACGCGAATGGACAAGCAGCGGGAGCGCGACTGGGCACCTTCGGGTGCGGGAATGGCGACGAGCGAGCTGAACGCCCTGCTCGGCAAGGGATCGGAGTTCGACGGCAAGCTCGCCTTCGAGGGCACCGTCCGGATCGACGGGAACTTCACCGGCGAGATCACCACCAGCGACACCCTCATCGTCGGGGACGGCGCGCGCGTGCAGGCGGAGATCAGCTGCGGCGCGGTGGTCGTCCACGGAGAGGTGATCGGGAACGTCAAGGCGAGCCAGTCGGTCGAGCTTCACAAGCCGGCCCGGCTCAAGGGTGACGTCACCACCCCGTCGCTGACGATCGAGAAGGGCGTCATGTTCGAGGGCCGCGCCCAGATGGAGCAGGCCGCTTCGAGCAAGATCGTCCCCATCGCGGCATCGCAGGGCGAGGACTAGGCCCCTCCCCCAAGCACGAACGTCTTGGTGCCCCATGCGGCCACGGGCCGCATGGGGCATCTCCACTAGCCTCGGTCTACTCGGCCGAGAAGGGTATGACCTCCGTCGTCTCGACCTCTCCGCCGGAGAACTGCCAGACCTCGTAGTTCGAGGCACCCGGGTCGCCGTTCTCGTCGAAGTCGAGGGGTCCCGCGGCTCCCTGGTAGTCGATGTCCCTGCCGGCCAGCAGGTCGTCGATGGCCTCGCCGAGCTGCTCGAAGGTGTACTCGTTCCCGCCCGGACCGGAGACGTCCTGGAGGGCGTCCCGGATGTCGGACGGGTCGGAGGATCCGGCCGCGAGCGCGGCCAGGAAGGCCACGACCACGGCGTCGAAGGCATGAGCGTCGAACGTGCCGCGATCGTCGCCGACGCGGTCGTCCCACAGGGTCTGGAACGCGGCGCCGGCCGGCGCCTCCTCCGACGTCGGCGCGGTGCCACGCATGCCCTCGGTGGCCTCCTCGCCGACGGTGTCCGGGAGGGTGGCGTCGCGGAGGCCGTCCGCGGTGAAGGTCCTCGCGGGGTCCCAGCCGCCCGCGCGCACCAGCGCCGGGCCGACCTTGGCGAAGGTCTGCGGGAAGTCGATGATCACCCAGCCGTCCGGGCTGCCCTGGCCGAGCTGCCCGGCTTCGGAGTCGAAGGTCGCGGCGTCGGGGTTCCACTGGACGGACTGCCCGATGGTGCCTCCGCCGGCCTTCCAGGCCTCCTCGAACTCCCCGATGAGCGCCACGCCGTAGGCGTCGTTGCGAGTGCCCGTGTTGATGGTGGCGTCGGCCCCGAACGCCTCGGCGACGGCGTTCGCGAGCACCTTGCCCTGGAGGGCGTCCGACGGCGCGGTGCGCCAGACGAAGCCGTCGTCGGCCATGTCGCTGATGGCGGGCGAGGTAGAGGCCGGCGAGATCAGCACGATCTGGTTGGGGATGGCGACCGATTCCGCGACCGGGATCGTGACGCCGCTCGCGAGCGCTCCCATGATCACGTGGACCTGGTCCACCTGGGCGAGCTTGGTGGCCGCCTCTACCCCCGCGGCGGCCTGCGTCTGGTCGTCCTCGGAGGCGACCACGCTGACGCTGATGCGGTCCGAGAGGCCCTTCGCCTCGAGGGCCTCGGTGATGACCTCGACGGCGAGCTCCGTGGCCCTGTCGATGGGCGGGCCGAACGGAGCGAGGTCGCCGGTGAACGAGAGCAGGTTCCCGACCCGCAGCTCGAAGGACACCTCCTCGGCCGGCTGGCCCGGGGTCGCGCCTGGCGTGCAGGCCGCGAGGACGAGCGCGCCGGCGCAGAGGCCGGCGAGGAGTGAGCGCGTGGAGATCCTGGTCAAGCGACACCTCCGTTTGTGGGGCCGGGCGGATGCCTTAGGCCCCGAGCGACCTTAGCGCTTCGACCTTAGGGCCCGGAGAGACGGCGAGGCCCGTCCTGTCTGCCTGGTTAGCAGGCGAGCAGACGTCAGGGTCAGACACCAGGAATTGGAAGGAGAGCGTGAGGGACCGGCGAGGCCGCGAGCTACGCGGCTAGCGGAGCCAGGGCGGCGCTTCCCACTTGTCCGGGAGGACCGTCACCTTGACCGGGGTCTCGGCGGCCTGCTCGGCAGCCGCCTGGATCTGGTTGATCAGCATCGGCCCGTAGGGGCAGAACGGCGTCGTCAGGACCATGCGGACCTCCGCCTCGTCGGGGTCGTCGAAGCGGATCTCCCGGATCAGGTCGAGGTCTATGACCGATAGCCCGATCTCGGGGTCGAGCACCGCCTGGAGCGCGTTCAGGATCTTCTCCTGCTTGTCGGCCTCGCTCTTGACCCTGTCGCCGGCCTCGGTCCCGCTGGTCGCTTCGGTCTTCTCTTCTGTCACATGTCCATGGTACGCCGCTAGCGCCGTCCGCCAAGCCAGCCCAGGAGCGCGAGGACCAGAGTGATCGCGACGCTCAGCACGATCATGGTCGCGACCGGGGCGTAGAGGGTCCAGCCGTCGCCGCGCACCTCGAAGTCCCCGGGGAGGCGCCCCAGGAACGGCACCCGTCCCCCCAGCGTCAGCAGGAGCCCAACGACCACCGTCACGACGCCTATGACGACGAGCAGGCGGCCGACCGCCGAGACGTCCAAGGCTCCTTTACTCCGGCTCCGGAGTGGCCTCGTAGTCCTCGTCGATGTGCGCGCTCAGGCGGCCACGGCCGCCCAGGTAGAGGTCCAGGACCCGGGGGTCCGCCAGCAGCTCGGTGCCGGTGCCCTCGAAGCGGTCGCGGCCCATGTCCAGCACGTAGGCCTGCTGGGCCATCGCGAGCGACCGGCGCGCGTTCTGCTCGACGATGAGGATCGCGATGCCGGTGGCGTTGATGCGCCCGATGGTGTCGAAGACCTCGTCCACCACGATCGGCGCCAGGCCGGCTGACGGTTCGTCGAGCAGGAGGACGCGAGGGCCGCTCATGAGCGCGCGGGCGAACGCGACCATCTGGCGCTGTCCCGCGGAGAGCGTCCCGGCGGCCTGGCGGGCCCGCTCGCGCAGGATGGGGAAGAGCTGGTGCACGGTCTCCGACCGCTCGCGGAAGCGCCGCGGATCCCGGTAGGTGCCCATCTCGAGGTTCTCGCGGACGCTCAGGCCCGGGAACACGTTCTGGAGCTGCGGCACGTAGTTCATCCCGAGGGCCGTGATGCGGTGCGGCGCCAGGCCGGTGATGTCGGTCTCCTGGCCGTCGTGCCGCAGGACCACGCGGCCGGCGCGCGGACGGACGAGGCCGTAGATCGCCTTGAGCAGAGTGGACTTGCCGGCGCCGTTCGGCCCGACGATCGCCACGATGGCGCCCTCCGGCACCGTCACGTGGACGCCGTGGAGGATGTTCACGTCGGTGTAGCCGGCCTCGATGCCGGTCGCCTCCAGGACGGGTGGGCCGCCTGTCATGAGCGCATCGTCCCGAGGTAGGCGTTCACCACTCGCTGGTCCGCACGGACGCTCGCCGGGTCGCCGTCGGCGATGACCTGACCGACGTTCATGACGATGACCCGCTCGCTCACCGTCATGACGACCTCCATGTCGTGCTCTATGAACAGGAACGTCGTGCCGCGCTCGTCGCGCAGGCGCCGCATGTGCTCGAGCAGCTCCAGCCCTAGGGTCGGGTTGACCCCGGCCATGGGCTCGTCGAGCAGGACCATCGTCGGCTCGGTCATCAGCGCGCGCGAGAACTCGAGCAGCTTGCGCTGGCCGCCGGAGAGCGTCCCCGCGTAGTCGCGGGCCAGGCCGTCGAGGCGGACCAGGCGCAGCAGCTCCATGGCGCGCTCCTCGGCCTGCCGCTCGCGGGCCCTGAGCGCCCCCGGCCGGAGGAACGGCGACCACAGGTCCTCGCCCGGGGCCGGGGCCGCGAGCAGCATGTTCTCGAGCACGCTCATGCGCGTGAGCGCCTTCGTGATCTGGAAGGTGCGGACCAGGCCGCGGCGGGCGATCTCATGCGGCGGGCGGCCGGCGATGGGCGAGCCGCGGAAGGCGATCGCGCCGTGCTGCGGGGCGTAGAAGCCGGAGACGACGTTGAAGAGCGTGGTCTTTCCCGCGCCGTTCGGGCCGATCAGCGCCGTGATGGTCCTTGCGCGCACGTCCAGGCTCGCCTGGTCCACGGCGTAGACGCCGCCGAAGTGCTTGGAGACCGCCTGGACGGTGAGGATGGGCTCAGCGGCCAAGGATCATCTCCTCGCGCTTGCCGAAGATGCCCTGGGGGCGGAAGGCCATCAGCCCGATGAGGATCAGCCCGATGACGATCAGGCGCACGTGCGCGCGCTCGCCGGAGGACAGCTCGGACAGCACCGGGATCTCCAGGAAGCGCGTGCCCGCGAAGATGACGCCGAAGACCACCGCGCCCACCGGCACGCCCCAGTAGGTGCCGATCCCGCCGAGGATGACGATGACGTAGGCGAAGAAGGTCACCAGCGGCGCGAAGTCGTTCGGCGCGAAGAAGGAGAACTGGAAGGCGTAGAGGAGGCCGGCGAGCGCGCCGACGGCGGCGCCGATGGCCAGCGACTGGAGCTTGTAGCGGAAGACCGGCTTGCCCAGTGCCGCCGCCGCGTCCTCGTCCTCGCGGATGGCCCGGAGGACCCGCCCCCAGGGGGACCGCGTGATGAACCGGAGCACTACGAGGACGACGAGCGCGACCGACCACACGACGATGAGCATCGTCATGTCGTGGCTCAGCCGGGTCTGGAGGATCCCCTCGAGCGCCTCACGGATCCCGCTCTCGACCGGCCGCCATGCCGCTATGAACGACGCGGCCCTTCCCGCCCCCAGCAGGTTGATGGTGCCCTGCGGCCCGCCCGTGAGCTGGCTCTCGTTGAGCGCCACGAAGCGCACGATCTCGGCGAAGGCGATGGTCGCGATGGCCAGGTAGTCGGTGCGCAGCCGGAGCGTGGGCAGGCCGATGAAGAGACCGAAGGTCACGGCCGCGGCGATCGCGACGATCATCGCCAGCCAGAGAGGCATATCGACCTTCACGACGAGGATCGCCATCGTGTAGGCCCCGATGGCCATGAAGGCGGCGTGCCCGAAGTTCAGGAGGCCGGTGAAGCCGAACTGGAGCTGCAGGCCCAGCGCGAAGACGGTGAAGATCCCCGCGACGACGCCGACGAAGACCCAGAAGTCGAGGTTGAAGAGGGCGGTCACGCTCGCGCCCTGCCGAAGACGCCCTGCGGCCGGATGAGCAGCATCACGATGAGCACGAGGAAGGCCACGACGACCTTGTAGACGTGGTCCACGCCGCCGGCGAGTACGTTCCAGGTGGAGACCTCCATCACCAGGCCCAGGACGATGCCCCCGGCGAGGGCGCCGTACGCGCTACCGACGCCGCCGAGGATGACCGCGGCGAAGATGGGCAGGAGGAGGGTGAAGCCCATGTTCGGCTCGAAGGCGTTCTGGACCACGCCCTGCAGCACGCCCGCGAGCCCGGCGAGGGCGGCGCCGAGGATCCACGTGTAGGTCGTGATGCGGTCCACGTCGATGCCCGCCACCGACGCGAGCTCGCGGTCGTCGGAGAGCGCGCGCATGGCCTTGCCGACGCGCGTCCGCGCGAGGACGAGGGCCACCAGGACTATGGCCGTGAAGGCGACGGCGACGGCGACGATCTGCCCCAGCGACAGGCGCACCAAGCCGAGGTCGTAGACCTGGAAGACGTCGATGCTGAACCGCCGCGGCGCCGCGCCCCACTGCAGGAAGATGAGGTGCCTCAGCACGAGGGCCAGCCCGATCGAGGTGATGAACAGGCTCACCGTCCCGGCGCGCCGGTGGCGCATGGGCCGCCAGAGCCCGAACTCGAGCGCCACCCCGAGGGTCCCGGTCGCGAGCATGGCGAAGGCCGCGGCGACCGGCATGTTCAGGCCCCAGGTGAGGTTCGCCAGGAGCGCCGCGTAGGCGCCGAAGGTGAGGTAGTCACCGTGGGCGAAGTTGACGATCCGCAGGATGCCGAACACCAGCGTCAGTCCGATCGCGCCGATCGCGATGATCGAGCCGGCGACCAGGCCGTTCGCCGCGAGCTGCAGCAGGTCGAGCACCTTCCCGGCGGAGGGTACAGACGCAGGCGGCGGGCCGGCTGAGGGAGGGCTCGGCCGCTAGGCCCGTTTCGCGGGCGCGGCGCGAGCTTCGACGGCGCGGGCCAGCAGGAAGAGGACGTCGGAGAGGCGGTTGAGCCACCGGATCAGGTCGCGGTTGGTGACGGCCCTGCGGTCCGCCAGGGCCACCACCCGGCGCTCCGCCCGCCGTGCGACCGTCCGGGCCAGGTCCAAGGCGGCCGAGGCGGCGTCCTCGCCCGGCACCACGAAGCGGCCCTCGACGGCGGCCCGCGCCCGGAGCGTCTCGACCAGCGCGTCCAGCTCGGCCACGGCGGCGGCGTCGATGCGGGCGCGCAGGCGCGCTAGCCCTGTCCGCGGTGTCGCGACCTCCGCCATGGCCACGTAGAGCCCCCGCTGGAGCCCCAGGACCATCGCCTTGTCGCGGGCCCGCAGCGCAGCGCGGGCCAGGCCGAGCGCGGCCTGGGCCTCGTCGAGGTCGCCGAGGGCCTCGATGCGCGGGTCGGTCTTGCGGACCCGGTCCTTGCCGAAGAGGGAGGTCTCGCCGCCGTCGCCGGTGCGGGTCGTCACGCGGGCCGGGCGGCGCGGCATCCACGGCATCATAGGAGCGGACATATGCTCGACCGTGCGGAGAGCACCGGCGCGTGCCGTGAAGGGTGAAGGGGGTAGAACGTGCCCAGCGGTAGAGGCCAGATCAAGGACAAGAAGAACAAGAAGAAGTCCAAGGAGCAGATCGAGCGGGATATGAAGCGGAAGTCCGTTTCGACCGCGCCGGTCGAGTCCATGACCTTCGAGGTCATCAAGCCGAAGCGCAAGGATCGGGACCAGTTCTAGGCCTGCTCGGGCGACCGCGACGCCGAAGCTTCCTCGAGCAAGGCGGCGCCGATGACCGCGCGATGAGACGAAATGAGGAAGTGACGGCATGGCCATGACGACGACAGGGCGCTCGAAGGCGATCGACCAGGCGATCCTCCAGATCGAGAAGCAGTTCGGGAAGGGCTCGATCATGAAGCTCGGCGACAACGCCGCCGAGCGGGTCGAGGTGATCCCGAGCGGGTCGCTGGCGCTCGACCTCGCCCTCGGCGTGGGCGGGTTCCCGCGCGGCCGGGTGGTCGAGATCTACGGGCCGGAGGCCTCCGGCAAGACCACGCTCGCCCTCCACGCGGCGGCCAGCGTCCAGAAGCAGGGCGGTACGGCCGCGTTCATCGACGCCGAGCACGCTCTGGACGCCGCCTGGGCGCGGACCTGCGGCGTGAACACGGACGAGCTCCTGGTCTCGCAGCCCGACAACGGCGAGCAGGCGCTCGAGATCGTGGACACGCTGGTGCGCTCCGGTGCCGTGGACCTGGTGGTGATCGACTCGGTGGCGGCCCTTGTGCCGAAGGCCGAGATCGAGGGCGAGATGGGTGATGCGCACGTCGGCATGCAGGCGCGCCTCATGAGCCAGGCGCTGCGCAAGATCACCGGCACCGTCTCGAAGACGAAGACGACCGTGATCTTCATCAACCAGCTGCGCGAGAAGATCGGAATCATGTTTGGCAACCCAGAGGTAACGAGCGGTGGGCGCGCCCTCAAGTTCTACGCGTCCATGCGCCTCGACGTGCGGCCCATCGAGCCGATCAAGTCTGGCACGGACGTCATCGGCCGGCGTGTCAAGGTCAAGGTCGTAAAGAACAAGGTCGCTCCGCCCTTCAAGATCGCGGAGCTCGAGATCCTGGCGAGCGAGGGCATCTCGCGGGAGGGCGGCCTGATCGATATGGGCCTGCTCACGAATGTCCTCTCGAAGTACGGGGCCTGGTTCAACTACGGTGAGACGCGCCTGGGCCAGGGCCGCGAGAACTCCAAGCAGTTCTTGCGAGACCACCCGGACGTCGCGGCCGAGGTCGAGGCAAAGGTGCGCGAGCTGTCGGCCGCGGTCCCCGCGGCGGCGGCGACCGCCGCGGCGGAGGAGTAGCGGGGGAGGCCATGCGTCGGTGACGCTCGTCCTCTACCACCAGATAGCGGACGGCGAGTGCGCCGAGGTCCGGCGGATCATCGTCGAGCGCGGGCTCAAGCCGAGGATCGACTTCCAGAACGTCGCGACCGACGCGGCCGAGGCGTTCGCCGCTCACGGCGGCCAGCGGGTCCCTGCCCTCTGGTATGGGCGGACTTTTCACCAGGGCCGGGCCGCCGTCCTGGCGGCTATCGACCGGGTGCGCTAGGCGCATGCGCTACTTCATCACCGGAGCGAGCGGGTTCCTGGGCGGCGTCCTCGCGCGACAGCTCCGCCAGGCCGGTCACGAGGTCGTGGCGCTCGTCCGCCGGCCCGACGCGGCCCCGAAGCTGGCGGAGCTGGGCGTGGAGCTGCGCGCTGGTGACCTCAACGACGCGGAGAGCGTCAGGGCCGCCATGCGCGGCGCGGACGGGATCTTCCACGCGGCCGCCTGGTACAAGGTCGGGCAGTCGGCCATGACGGCCGGACCCGGTGGCGCGAGAGGCGGCGGCCAGGAGAGGCTGGATGCCTACCGCGTGAACGTCGATGGCACAAGGACCGTCGTCGAGGCCATGCGGGATCTCGGCGTGCCCCGCGGCGTGTACACGAGCACGGTCGCGGTCTTTGGCGACACCAAGGGCCGCGTCGTGGACGAGACGTACCGCACGGAGGGTCCCTTCCCGAGCTGGTACGCCGAGACCAAATGGCACGCCCACTACGAGGTCGCGCTGCCGATGATCGCCGCGGGGCTGCCGCTCGTGATCGTCCAGCCTGGCGTCATCTACGGCATCGGCGACCACAGCCCGATGCGTGGCGTGATCGACGCGTACCTGCGCGGTCGCCTCTCGGTAGTCCCGTCGGGCATGGCCGCGTCCTGGGGGCACGTGGACGACACAGCGGCCGGACACGTCCGCGCGATGGAACGCGGCCGCCCCGGCGAGGCGTACATCGTCGCCGGGCCGGCCCACACCCTGATTGAGGCACTGCGGATCGCGGAGGCCGTCACCAGCGTCGCGGCGCCACGAGTACTGCTCCCGCGCGCCCTGACCGATGTCCTCGCCGCGCTCCCATTCCTCCCGGAGTCACTGCGCGGCATCGGCGCGAGCTACCTCGGCTCGAGCGCCAAGGCCGAACGGGAGCTCGGCTTCAGCGCGCGGCCGCTCCGCAAGGGCTTCGCGGAGGTGCTGCCCGCGCATCTCGCCGAGCTGCGAGGCGCACGCGTGTGACCCGGCGACCGGCGGCCCTACCGAAGGGCAGCGCCTACGACGCCGCGGTCCGGTACCTGGGACCCCGGCCGCGCAGCGTGAGCGAGATCCGCCGGCACCTCCGCAGCAAGCGCTTCGACGACGCGACGATCGACCAGGCCATCGACCAGCTGCGCGCGCAGCGCTACATCGACGACGAGGCCTTTGCCCGCTACTGGATCGATCAGCGGGACCGCTTCAGGCCGAAGGGGGAGCGGGCGATCGTGAGCGAGCTCTTGCAGAAGGGCGTGGCCCGGGACGTCATCGAGGTCGTGGTCGGCGACCGCGAGCCCGACAGCGAGGTGACACGCGCTCGCGAGGCGATTCGCCGTCCCATCACGCGCTGGCTGACCCTCAGCGAGGTCGACCGGAAGCGCAAGATCCACCAGTACCTGGCGCAACGGGGCTTCTCGTACGACACGATCGACGAGGTGATCGCGCATCCGGATGAGCCCGACCCCGAGTGACGGTGCGGGTCCCGACTCCGTTGGACCCTAACGTGGGGTGCTCGTGACGAACAACATGCGCCGGACGACCGTCGTCGTCGCGCTCCTTGCCGTGGTTGCGGGTGTCGCGCTGGTACTCGCGGACCGCTCGCGCGTTCCTGACGGCGGGGTCGGCGAGCCAACGGCCGGATCTCCCTCACCGACAGCCGTGGTGACGCCTGGGATCACAGATGCTGCGACGCCCGACTCGAAGCCCTCGACGTCCCCCAGCAGGGCACCCGCTGGGGAGGTGTCGGCCGTCTTCCTGCTCGACACCCGGTTGGACCGAACTCTCAGGCTCGCGGAGACGACGGGCTACGTGATCCACGCCGGCTTCGACCAACGGTCCGAGGTCGTGATCGGGGTAACGCAGAGTGACCCCGAGGTCCAGACCCTCCTGCGGTTCGCGCTTAACGGAAGCCTGATCGAGCGTGGGGAATGGCCCGATCGAGGCATTGGCCCGCATGCACGATGCGTGGAGATCCGCTCGGTCTACCAGGGCCCGCCGGCATCGGTTGATCCACTCGTCGAGATCGATGGCCGACCGTTCGAAGGCGTCAGCTGCGGCCCTTTCTCGCCCGACGGCCGCAGGATGACGTACTGGGTCTGGGCTGAAGGGGCATCAGCGGACACGGCGACGAACAAGATCGATCAGTGGGTGATCGAGATCGACACGGGCGAGCGCCGCCTTCTGCATGAGGGGCTGGTCCACTGTGGCGGGTGCGACAGCGTGCCGGGACCGAAGTGGTCGCCCAGTAGCCGCTTCCTGTACTTCTCGGACGTGGTCGGAGGTGGTGATCGCTTCTTCCTCAGCGACGTCGAGACAGGGACGACGAGGCAGCTGACCGACCATGTGCCGCGTGAGCCGTTCGATGTCCCGGCCTGGTCGCCGGTTGCAGACGTGCTCGTCCGCTCGAATGTGTCGCGGGCCACTGTCATGGAGAACCTCGCCGAGGGGAAGACGACCGTGCTCCGCGACCTGCCGTGGCCGGCACGCTTCGATCCGACCGGCGCGTTCCTGTACTCACCCGCCTGGCCGAGCGAGACGCCTTCGGCGGGCGCCACCACGGTGGTCCACGTCGCCTCGGGCAGCGTCTTCGGCCCCCTGCACGGAACGCCCACTCTCCGGACGTACATCGGTGTCGGCGGTCCGCCGATCGAGCGCCACCCGGTGGTCGGAGCTCGTGATGGCTTCGTTGCCGCGCTGCTGGACGCGCCCGGCTGCCTCGGTACCGCCATCTACCGGAACGCCGAGCTGACCACGTGCGTCGTGAACGCGATCCGGCCGGAGATCGCGCCGGATGGGACGAAGATCGCGCTCGCCCGGGCCACCGGCGAGGCGGTCACGCCGGATGTGTGCAGCGCCTGCGCGATCAGAGAGATGGTCGTCATCGACGCGCTCTCCGGAAAGGAGATCGTCCCGGCGAGCCGCTTCGTGCGCGTGGTGATGTCGGATGAGGCCTTCAGCTCCCCGAGTGAGGCTGTGGAGTATTCGTGGGACCGCAGCGGGACCCACCTCCTCGTCCGGGGCCCCGCCGCCGGTTGAGTGTCGGCGCGCGGGACGGGCCTTGAGGGGAGTGTGCGTCAGCGAAGCCGATACCGGCCCCTGCTGCGGTCAAGGATGCGTTCGTCGATGAGGTAGCGACGCAGCGTCGCGAAGTCGGCATCGACCTGCGTCAGCAGGACGTTGACCTCACCCTCGGCGTACTCGCGCCCGCGCTCGAAGCGCTCGGCGATCCGTTCGAGCACCCTGCGGCGGTCCGCCGGAGCGGCGGGCACGCGCTCGAGCCGTCCGTCGGCTCGGAACCACTTCCAGAGCTCCGGATCGGCCTCCCGCCGCCGTACGTTGCCGGGGATGCGCTCGGTCATGCGCCCGACGATAGCCCGCCTTACAGCTCGAGGACCAGCCCGTCGATGGCAACCTCGAGCTCCAGCTCCGACCGGTGCGCGATCACGTCCCGCGTCACATGCGTGAGCACGATGCGGCCGCAGTCCAGCTCGTCATGGTGCGACATGACCGTGCGGTAGGAGACGTGCGCCGGGTCGTCGCGTTCGAAGTTCGAGGCCTCGCAGATGAACAGGTCCGCGCCTTTCGCGAGCCTCGGCAGATCGTCGCTCCAGCGGGCGTCACCCGAGTACGCGATCACCTTCCCGGCAGCACGCACGCGCAGCCCGTGCGGCTCGGCGCCGGGGATGTGCTGAACGGGATGGGCGCTGACTGGGGCGCCGCCGATGTCCCGCGGCGTTTCATCGAGCGCGACCTCGCGGACCTCGAAGCGCGGGCGGCCGGGCGCCGTGAAGAAGTCCGGGTACATCGCCAGCTCCGCCAGGCGCAACCGGGCGGGCAGGCCCGGCGGACCGGCCACCGTCAGAGGGCGCGTGCGGTGGCGGAAGTGCTGCTCCAGCACGAGGAAGGGGATGCCGCCGAAGTGGTCCCCGTGGAGATGGCTGACTGCCACGGCGTCGATCGAGGATGGGTCCAGGACACGACGCAGCGCCGGGTATGCTCCGGCGCCGCAGTCGAGGAGCAGCGAGACGCCGGGCGCGCCGACATGGATGCACGAGTGCGCGCGGCCGCCGTCCGAGAAGGCGTGACCCGTGCCCACGAAGGTCACGGTCGGCCCCGTCGCGCTCATAACGCTGGCTCGATCGCGCCTAGTCTGTCGCGGCGGTGCCCGTCTGCGGCGTACGTGACCAGACCTTCGCCACGGTCTGCCGGAGAGTCAAGGCCGAGGGATGGGATGCGCTCGGTCACGCGCCCGACCATAGCCTCGTCTAGAGCTCTAGGAGCATCCCGTCGGTGGCGACCTCAATCTCGACCTCGCCCAGCCGGAGGATCATGTCGGCACCGAGGTGGGTGAGCACGATCCGCTCGCAGCGGAGCTCCGCCCGATGTCGCATGAGCGTCACGTAGCTGACGTGGACGGGGTCAGGGGAGTCGAAGTGCGTGGACTCGCAGATGAACAGGTCGGCGCCCTCGGCTAGCCCGATCAACTCCTCGCCCCACGTCGCATCGCCGGAGTAGGCGATGAGCTTGCCGCCAGCGCGCACCCGCAGACCGTGCGGCTCTGCCTTGGGCGAGTGCCGAACGGGCAGCGCAGCAACGTGCGCACCTCCGAGCGTTCGCTCCGTCCGGTCCAGGGTGACGAAGGTGAGGTCGAAGCCAAGGGACGCCCTGGAGATATCCATGCTGTAGCCCTCGGCCACGCGGCCGAGGCGGTCGGCGAGCGAGGGCGGACCGGCGACCACCAGCGGACGCTTCCGGAAGGCCCACTTCTGCTCGTCGAGCAGGAACGGGATGCCGCCGAAGTGGTCTCCGTGCAGATGGCTCACGGCGATGGCGTCGATCGCCGCGGGGTCGATGTGCCGCTTGATCATCGGCAGGGACGAGCCCCCGCAGTCGAGCAGGAGCGAGACGCCGGGGGCCGAGATGTGGATACAGGCATGGGAGCGGCCGCCGTCGGCGAACGCGTTCCCACTGCCGAGGAAAGTGACGCGCAGGGTCACGAGGCCACCTCGGCCGCGGCGCGCGGCTCAGCCACGAGACGCGCGCGGCGGATCCGGCCGAAGCCGATCCCGAACACCAGCCCCGCGCTCGCGTAGGCGGCCGCTCCGAAGAGCAGCGGCAGCGCCAGGACGCCGGTGGCGAGCAGGTAGCCAGCGATGCCGGGCCCGAGCGCGTTCGCGAGGCCCCACACCGAGAACCCGATGCCGGCGGCGGACGCGCGCTCGCTCGGATCGACCGCCGTCATGAGCAGCGACTGCTGGAACGGCCAGCTCAGGTTCGTTAGGAAGCTGCGGACCAGGAAGAGCAGCACGGCCAGGGTGAAGACGGGCATCACCACGATGAGCGCGAGGAGGGTGCCCGAGACGAGCTGCATACCGAGGACGCTGCGGCTCGGACCGAAGCGGCGGTCCAGCCAGGGAACGACGATGACGCTGGCGATGGACAGCAGCTGCGCGACCGAGTACCACGGCCCGATCTCGGCCTCCGTCGCGCCGAACCGCAGGTTGAGCCAGAGGGGCATGAGCTGGACGGCGACCCCCAGGCCGAAGCCGAGCAGCCCGATGCCGATCGAGTAGGTGACGATGGGGCGGACGGAGCGCCGCGGCAGCCAGTGCGTAGGCCGGTCCGCGGCGCTCCGGTGCATGTCGCGGATCGGGGTGACCATCAGCGTCGCGAGCGCGATCACGCCGATCGAGGCGACGAACGTGGGCCGGTACGAGGCGAGGTCGGCCACGCCGGTGGCCCGAAGGATCTCGGGGACGCCGGCGAAGGCCGCGCCGGTGGCCAGGGCCAGGTTCCAGAGGGCCTGAGCGGAGGCGAACACGCGGGTCCGGTCGGCGTCGGTGGTCCGCTCCGCGAGCAGCGCGTCGAAGCTCGACACCGTGAGCGCCCCCGCGGCGCCGTTCGCCAGGCCGACGCCTCCGAGCGCGGCGGCCACGACCAGCCAGGCCGGGTCGGTCGTCAGCGCCAGGATCGCGTAGCTGGTGGCCGGCAGCGCCGTCCCGGCGACGAGGAAGCGGCTGCGGCCGAAGCGGTCGGCGAGCACGCCGGAGACGGCCACGAGCCCGGAGGTGACGAGACCGGAGACCGTGAACAGGAGGCCGATGAACGCGGGGTCGAAGCCGGCTCGCGACAGGTAGAGCGGGATGACGACCATCTGGAACCCCAGCGGCACCGTCGCCAGGTAGCCGTTGGCCAGGAGCAGCCGCGCACCGCGGGGGAAGAGGGTGGCTATGCGCGCAGGCTACCGAAGAGGCCGGAACGCGGCCGAGGTGTACGCGTCCCGTACGGTCGGGCCGCCGGTGCTATCCTGACCGCACTTAACAGTTTGATCCAGGGCCGTCGGGTACGCCCCCCGGTCGGCCCTTCCAAGACCAGGGCGCGAACGCGATCCGACACACTGCGCGGCCGCGCCTTGGCCGGTGATCGAGAAAGGTAGTTCACAGTGCCCGACAACCTCGTCGTGGGCCTGGTGGCCCTCGTCGCGGGTCTCGTCGGCTTCGGCGTTGCCCTTCTTCTGCGCCGCTCCGTCGCACTGTCGAGCGAGCAGGCCGCCCGCACCAGCGCGGAGCGCCTCCTGGCGGACGCTCGCAACAAGCAGAAGGAGATCATCCTCGAGGCCAAGGACGAGGCCCTCCGCGTCGCCAAGGCGGCTGAGACCGAGAACAGGGAGCGCCGTGCCGAGCTCCAGAGGTACGAGACACGGCTCGACAAGAAGGACGAGCAGCTGGATACCAAGCTGGCCCAGGTCGAGGAGCGTGACCGCCGCCTCGAGGAGAAGGAGAAGGAGCTCGTCACAGAGCGTGCGGAGATCGTCCGCCTTCAGGACGCCCAGAAGACCGAGCTCGCCCGCGTCGCCGGCCTGACCCAGGACGAGGCCCGCGGGATCCTCCTGCAGCAGATCGAGGAAGAGGTCCGGGACGTGGCCAACAGGCGGGTCCGCGAGCTCGAGCAGGAGGCGCGCGAGCGCGCCGACGACCGGGCCCGGGAGATCATCACCATGGCCCTCCAGCGGTACGCCGCGGACCACACCGCCGAGCACACCGTCACGGTCGTGGGGCTGCCCAGCGACGACATGAAGGGCCGCATCATCGGCCGCGAGGGCCGCAACATCCGGACCCTCGAGCAGCTGACCGGGGTGGACGTGATCATCGACGACACACCCGAGACGGTCGTGCTCTCGGGGTTCGACCCCATCCGCCGCGAGATCGCCAAGCGCGCCCTGGACCGGCTACTGGTGGACGGCCGCATCCACCCGGCCCGCATCGAGGAGATGGTCTCGAAGGCCCGCACGGAGATCGACCAGTCCATCCGCGAGGCGGGGGAATCGGCGATCTACGAGGTCGGTCTGGCCGGGCTCCATCCTGACCTGACCAAGCTGCTGGGCCGGCTCGCGTTCCGCACCTCCTACGGGCAGAACGTCCTGCGCCACTCCATCGAGGTCGCCCACGTGGCCGGGATGCTGGGATCGGAGACCGGCTACGACGTGCAGACGATGAAGCGCGCCGGGCTGCTGCACGACATCGGCAAGGCCATCGACCACGAGGTCGAGGGCCCGCACACCGTGATCGGCGGCGAGCTGCTGCGGCGCTACGGGTTCCCGCAGGCCGTGATCGACGGCGTGGTCGGCCATCACGGCGACGTCGAGCCGGTGACCATGGTCGGGACGCTGATCTCGGCCGCGGACGCCATCAGCGCCGCCCGCCCCGGCGCGCGCAGCGAGATCGTCTCGAACTACATCCAACGGCTCCAGGAGCTGGAGGCGCTCGCCAACGGCTTCGCCGGCGTGGAGAAGTCGTACGCCATCCAAGCGGGACGCGAGGTCCGCGTGATCGTGAAGCCCGAGGAGATCGACGACGTCACCTCCACGAGGCTCGCCCGGGACATCTCGCAGAAGATCCAGGAGTCGCTCCAGTACCCCGGCCAGATCAAGGTCACGGTCATCCGGGAGACGCGCGCGGTGGACTACGCGAAATAAGGGTCCTCTTCGTCGGGGACGTCGTCGGACGTCCGGGCCGCGAGACGGTCATCCGGCTCCTGCCGGGCCTGCGCTCGGAGCTGCGCGTGGACCTCGCGGTGGTCAACGGCGAGAACGCGGCGGGCGGCGCCGGGCTCACCGCTGAGATCGCGCGCGAGCTGCACGCGGCCGGCGCGGACGTGGTCTCGAACGGGAACCACGTCTGGGACCAGCGTTCGTTCGCCCAAGAGATCGACGGGCTCGACTTCGCCATACGGCCGCTGAACCTCCCGCCCGGCAACCCCGGCAGGGGCTGGACGGTCGCGAACGGGGCGCTGGTCGTGAACGCGATCGGGCGCGTGTTCATGGCGACCTACGACGACCCGTTCCGCGCCGTGGACGCCCTCCTGGACGAGCTGGGTGACCGCGCACCGCGCGTGCGCACCCTCGACTGGCACGCGGAGGCGACGAGCGAGAAGGTCGCGATGGGCTGGCACCTGGACGGCCGCTTCTCGGCGGTCCTGGGAAGCCACACGCACGTGCCGACCGCCGATGCGCGCGTCCTGCCGGGCGGTACCGCGTTCGTGGCGGACACGGGCATGGTCGGGCCGCGCGATTCCGTCCTGGGAGTGCGAACGGACATCATCCTGGACCGCTTCCGCACCGGGATGCCGAGGCGCTTTGAGGTCGCCGACGGCCCGGTGGTGTTCAACAGCGTCCTGGTGGACGTGGACGAGGCGACGGGCCGTTCGCGTTCGATCGAGCGGGTAGACCGCGTCGTGGAGTGAGCGGTCCGGGGCATCCCGTAGACCTGCACACGCACTCGCTCCGCTCCGACGGCGCCTACGAGCCGGCCGAGGTCGTACGGCGCGCCGCCGCCCGCGGCGTCCGGACCCTGGCGCTGTCGGACCACGACACGCTCGACGGCGTGGCCGAGGCGGAAGCGGCGGGGGAGCCGCTCGGTGTACGGATCGTTCCGGCCACCGAGCTGAACACCGAGTCCGAATGGGGCGACGTCCACGTCCTCGGGTACTTCCTCGACCCCGCCGACGCGAAGCTGGAGGAGCGCCTGCGCTGGCTGCGCGACAACCGCGGCAGGCGCATCGAGCTCATGGTGGAGCGCCTGAACGAGCTCGGGCACGCGGTCTCGCTCGAGCGGGTCCGCGAGATCGCCCAGGGCGGCGCGCTGGGCAGGCCGCATCTGGCCCAGGCGCTCTTCGAGGCCGGCCACGTCCCCTCCTACGACGAAGCCTTCACGACGCTCATCGCGAAGGGCTCGCCGGCTTACGTGTCGCGGGTCGGGCTGACGCCCCTCGAGGCCGTGGAGCTGGTGCGCGCGCATGGCGGCGTCCCCTCCCTGGCGCACCCTCGCACGGCCGTCGGCCTGGAGGAGCGCCTGCCTCTGCTGGTCGAGGCCGGGCTCGCGGGGATCGAGTGCTACTACGTATCGAAGGACCCGGCGGTCCATCACGGGCCCGCGGAGACCGCGCATTTCCTCGCGCTCGCCCAGCGCTACGCGCTCGTGCCGACCGGGGGCAGCGACTTCCACGGCCGCGGCGACCACGGCGCTCCGCTCGGCGGCGTGCCCGTCCCGAAGGAAGCCGTTGCCGGGCTCGAGGCCCGTCGCTGACAGCACATACCATCGCTCCGTTGGAAGGGGCTCGCTAGGTGGCGGGGGCGCTGCGTCCGGCCGTCCTGCTCATCCTCGTGGCGTCGGTGCTCTTCCTCGTCGATGGCTACCTCGACGGGGTGTATCCGGGCGGCCCCCACGGCTCGCTGGACGCCTACTCGGGACTGGGCTGGACCTCGTACCTGTTCGCCGTCGCCAACGCCGTCGTCGCCGTCCTCATCGCGCGGGGCAGCGAGCGGATGCTGGCACTGCGCATCGGTCTCGCGGCCTTCTTCATCTTCGAGCGCCCGGTCAGCGCTGTGGCGCTGGGGGTCAAGCCCGTCGAGTCCATTGCCGTGCACCTGCTCACCGCGCTGGTGGAGACGCTGATCCTCGCGAGCACGCTGCGGGTCTGGCGCCTCGGACACAGCTACACGGAGACCGACATGTCGCTCCTGACCCTGCCGGCGGCCGCCACGGCCGGCGCGCCCGGGGGCGCCGAGTCCTACGCGGTCGTCGAGCCTGTCTCGGAGGCTCGCGGGAGGGGGCGGAGCTTCCGGCTGCCGCGGTTCGGGCGCGGGAAGGCGGCGGAGCCGGTCACCGAGCCGGCTCCGAAGGTCCGCGAGCCCATGGCCACGCGCATCCGGACCATTTCGCGGGGCATGACCTGGGCGCTCGGCCTCCTGTCGCTCCTCCTGGCGGCGGCCCTGGTGGCGGACGGCGCCGCGGCGGGCGTCGTCCCGGGGGTGAGCGTGGACCTGGCCTCGTCGGCATGGCTGGTCTACGTCTTCGCGCTGGTGCTGCTCATCGTGGCGTCGCGCGCCGTCCACGGCGGCCGCTTCGCCATCCGGCTGCTGCTGGTCGTCGCGCTCATCTACTTCATGGAGCGCGCCTTCACGCCGTTCGCGCTCCGGATCGCCGAGCCGGTCTCCCTGGCCCTCCATCTCCTGGGAGCCCTGATGGCGCTGGCGCTGGCGCTGGTCAGCGCCGCGGCCCTGCGCGCCAGCTCCCGCGCCGCGCAGCCGCCGAGCCCGGCATGACGGCCGGTGGCGTTCGGGAGTCGGCCGAGCGCCTGGTGGCGCAGGTCGGCCGTGTCGTGGTCGGGAAGTCGCGGGCGGTGGAGGGGCTGTTCGCCGCGCTTCTGGTCGAGGGACACGTCCTCCTGGACGACGTGCCGGGGGTGGGGAAGACCATGCTCGCGCGCTCCGTCGCACGGTCGCTGGACCTCGAGTTCCGGCGGATCCAGTGCACCCCCGACCTGGTGCCCTCGGACATCACCGGCGTGTCCATCTTCGACCAGCGGGCGTCGCGGTTCGAGTACCGGCCCGGGCCGGTCATGGCCAACGTCGTCCTGGTGGACGAGATCAACCGCGCGACGCCGCGCGCGCAGGCCGCGCTGCTCGAGTCGATGCAGGAGCGCCAGGTCACCGTGGACGAGGTGACGCACCGGCTCCCCGAGCCGTTCTTCGTGATCGCGACGCAGAACCCCATCGAGCTCGAGGGGACGTTCCCGCTGCCCGAGGCGCAGCTCGACCGCTTCCTCCTCCAGCTGGACCTCGGATACCCGACCTCCGACGAGGAGGACGCAGTATTAAGGCTGCACGGGCCGCAGCAGGTCACGACCGACTCGCTGGAGCCCTTGTTCGACCGGGAGCGCATCGGCTCCCTGCGCGACGAGGTCCGCGCCGTGCGCATCGGCGACGCCGTCCGCCGCTACGTGGTGGACATAGTCCGCGCGACCCGCTCGTCCGAGGGCGTGGAGCTCGGCGCCAGCCCGCGCGCGGCGCTGGCCCTCTTCCGGGCGACGCAGGCGCACGCCGCGATGCGCGGGCGGGACTTCGCGCTGCCCGACGACGTGAAGGCGCAGGCGCCCGTCGTCCTTCGGCACCGGCTGTTCCTGGACGCCAACGCCCAGATGCGCGGGCGCACGGCCGAAGCGATCGTGGGCGAGATCCTGACGCGGGTGCCGGTCCCGGCGGAGCGGTCCGCGGCGGGCTGATGGGCATCCGCGGCCGCCTCGCGGACTTCCCGTGGATCGAGGTCCTCGTCGTCGTCGTCATCGCGGCGTTCACGCGGTCGCCCGCGCTCATCGCGATCGGCGCCGCGGGTCTGGTGGCCTGGGCCCTGGTGGAGGTCACCGGCCGGCTAGCCCTCCGCGCCGTCGAGACCGAGGCGACCCTGGAGCCCCGCCGGCTGATCGCGGGCGAGGACGCGACCCTCACCGTCCGCGTGACCAACCGCAAGCCGCTGCCGGTCCCCTGGATGGAGCTGGTGGTGGACCTCCCCGAGGGTCTCGAGCCGCGCCAGCGCGAGCCCGGCACACGGGGGAGCTCGGTCAGCGCCGGCATCTCCCCGCGCGCCCGCGAGCGGGTGACGCTGCGGTTCCCGCTCCGGGCCGTCCAGCGCGGCGCCTACGTCGCCGGCCCGCTCCGCCTCCGCTCCGGGGACTGGCTGGGCTTCGTCCAGGAGGAGCGCCTCGACCCCGTGCAGCTCGAGATCGTGGCGCACCCCGCGCCCATCGGCGTGGTGGACAAGCATCGCGCCTCGCTCCGTCCCGTCGCGGAGTCCGCGACGCGCCGCGGCCTAGTCCCGGACCCGCTCCGCTTCCGCGGCGTGCGGGAGCACCGCGGCGGCGATCCCATGAAGGAGATCCACTGGAAGACCTCGGCCCGCCTGGGGAGCCTTCAGACGAAGCTGTACGAGCCGGCCACGAGCCTCGACGCGATCTTCCTGGTGAACGTCGCCTCGTACGACCAGTACTGGATCCAGGTGGATCCCGACGGCGCCGAGCTGGTGATAGCGGCGACCGCGGAGCTGGTCCGCCTCGCCGCGGACGCCGGCCGGCAGGTGGGCCTGGTGACGAACGGCCTGGACAACCTGACCCACGAGCGGCCTCGCTCGGGACTGGCCCGTGGCCCTCGCGCCCTGGGGCGCTCGCTCGACATCCTCGCCCGCCTGGGGCCCTATGCCGGAGCCGCCCCGGAGACGGTGTTCCTGAAGGAGCGCGGCCGCATCTCGTCGGGTGCGACGCTCGTCGCCGTCACGCCCAACATCAACCCGCGCCTCGCCGGCGCGCTGGTCGTGCTACGCCGCTCCGGGCACCGCGTCCTCGCGCTCACCAAGGACGCGCCCGAGCCCCGTGTGCTCGCGCACCTCCGGGCGGCCGACGTGAGCGTCGTGGTCCTGGACACGGCCATCACCGGCGCGGAGGGCTGGCGCCGTGCGGGCTGAGGCGGCCCGGCCGCAGCGCCCCCGCGGCAGCCGCGCGCTCGTGCTGATCGTCACCGCCCGCGGCCTCTGCGAGGCGGTGACCTTCTCCATCGCCGGCGCCTTCGTGCACGCGGCGACGGTCGGCCGCGACCCCATCCAGGTCTGGCCGACCGCCGTCGGGCTCTTCGGCGCCACGCTGGTCCTGTCGGCGGTCCTCCGCGAGCGCGGCACGGTCCGCCAGAGCGCGACGGCGACGGTGCTGGTGATCGCGGCGTTCGTGGCCTGGGGTCTGGCGCAGCCGGTAGGCTCCGCGGACGCGTTCGCGGTGTTGTCGCGCGTCGTCGGGTTCGCGATCGCGGGCGAGGCGTACCTGTGGCGCGTGCTGGGCCTGGCCCGCGGGCTACAGAGGTGGCGCGAGGTGCGGAACGCGGGGCTGCTGGCGCTCGGGGCGATCGTCGTGGCCAGCCTGGTCCCGGGGCAGATCGACCGCGAGGGGCTGCCGGCGCTGGCGCTGACCGTGTCCGTAGCCGCCGCCGTGGCCATGTCGCTGGCCCGCTCGACGGAGGAGCTCGCGCTCTTCGCCAAGCACGTCCGCGGGGCGCCGGCCGGGGGCTCCGCGACCGGGACGGCCTTCGCCATCGGGCTCCTGGCCATCGGCGTCGCGCTGGTCCTGCCGGCGGCCCAGCGCTTCCTGGGGGAGGTCGCGCGGGCGGTCGGGCCCCCTCTCGGCGACCTCGTGTTCCTGATCCTCCTGCCGATCGGGTACGTCGCGGCCTACCTCGTCTACCTGGTGCTCTGGCTGCGCGACCGGTTCGGCATCACTCCCTCGGAGACCGAGATCGGACCGCCGCCCGGCTTCGGAGACGACCTTCAGCGCCTGCGCGAGGTGGAGGAGATGCGGCCCTTCGTGTTCGGCACCGTCGAGATCGTGATCGCCCTCGTCGCCGCGGCCTTTGCGGTGGCGCTGGTCGCCCGGCTGGTGCAGGAGCACCGCGCGACGCTCCCCGAGGGGGTCTCGCTCGAGCGTGAGAGCGTGCGGGGGATCGGCCTCGGCGCGACCCTGGGCACGCTCCTCCCGCAGCGCGCGCGGCCGCGCCGCGCCCCCGCGGAGGACGGGACGCGCGCCGGCGCGGTCCGGCGCCTGTACTGGCGCCTGCTCGAGCTCGCCGAGCGCGTCGGCCCGGGTTGGCGGGAGCCCGCCGAGACACCGGCCGAGCACGCCCGGCGCCTGGCCGGGGCGGGGGAGCGCTGGCGGGCCGCCGCACCGCTGGTACGAGCCTTCGAAGAGGTCCGCTACGGCGAGGGCGAGCCCGACGAGAGCACCCTGGCGGCGGCCCGCGAGGCCCTGCGGCGCGTCGAGGGGACCGCCTGAGCATCGTCCTGATCGTCGGGCCGACGGCGTCGGGCAAGAGCGCGCTCGCGATGCGCGTAGCCCTGAGCTACGGGGGCGAGATCGTCTCCGCCGACTCGCGCCAGGTCTACCGCGGCATGGACATCGGGACCGCCAAGCCGACCGCCGCCGAGCGCGGTCGCGTCCCGCACCACATGATCGACGTCGCCGACCCCCGCGAGCGCTACGACGCCGCGCGGTACCAGCGCGAGGCGCGCGCCGTGCTGGACGACCTCGCGCGGCGCGGGGTGCGCGCCGTAGTCGTCGGCGGTACGGGGCTCTACGTGCGCGCGCTCCTCGAGGACCTGGACCTCGCCGCGCTGCCGCGGGACCCCGACGTTCGGGCGCGCCTTGAGGAGGACGCCGGGCGGGAGGGGGGACCCGCTCTGCACCGGCGCCTGGCGGCGCTCGACCCGGAGGCGGCGGCGAGCGTGGACGCCCGCAACGTCCGGCGCGTGATCCGTTACCTGGAGGTCGCGACGATCGCCGGCAGCGTTAGCGGGCTGTGGCGCCGCGGCGAGCGGATCCCGGCGACGAAGATCGGCCTGGAGCCCCCACGCGACCTGCTCGCGTCGCGGATCGAGCGGCGCGTGCGCGAGATGGTGGAGGCGGGGGTCGTCGAGGAAACGCGGCGGCTGCTCGCCTCGGGGGTGGACCCGTCGCTGCCCAGCATGTCGGGGCACGGCTACCCGCACTGGGCCCGGCACCTCCGGGCGGAGATCGATGTCGAGACGGCCATCGCCCTGACGGTGCGGGACACGAAGGCCTACTCGAAGCGGCAGATGACGTGGTTCCGCAGGGACCCGGAGATCCGCTGGTGCGACCCGACGGCAACCGATCCACTGCCCCTCGCCGCGCCCGCCTGAGCGCCTGCTCGGCGAGCGACACGCCCGTATATGGGCGCTGAACCGGCCGGCCGAGCCCTACACTTGCCCGGCCGGCGGACAAGGGTACGCCGCCGCGGCCCCACCTCGCGCATTTGGAAGGGGGATCCAACGTGCGACAGGTCTACGCGCTCATCGCGACGCTCGTCCTCACGCTGTCCGTCGCCGCGGTGCCGGCGACCGCCGTCACCGACGGCGAGCTCGACGGGAACGCGCACCCGTATGTCGGCCTCATGGTCGCCCAGGACGCCGACGGCAACCCGCTGTGGCGCTGCAGCGGGACGCTCATCTCGGCCAAGGTCTTCCTGACCGCCGGACACTGCACCGAGGCACCCGCGGCGCACGTCGAGATCTGGTTCGACGCTGACGTGGGTGCTGGTAGGCCGGGCAACGGCTATCCCTTCGACGGCGACGCCGGCGGGACGCCCCAGACGCACCCGCAGTACGACCCGAACGCGTTCTTCCTGTTCGACCTCGGCGTGGTCGTTCTCGACAAGCCGGTCAAGATGAAGACGTACGGCACCCTGCCGGAGCTCGACGCGAACAACGCGCACGTTGCGGCGAACCCAGGGTCCGCGGCCGTTTACACCGCCGTCGGCTACGGCCTGCAGCGGATCAACCCGGTCTTCGTCGAGGCGGAGCTCGTCCGCATGTTCGCCATGCCGCACATCATCCAGATCGACAGCGGCATCGCCGGCGACTTCTCGCTCCTGCTCTCGAACAACCACTCGACGGGCGGCACCTGCTTCGGTGACTCGGGCGGCCCAAACTTCATCGGGACCTCCAGCGTCATCGGTGGCGTGACCTCCTTCGGACTGAACGGCAACTGCGCGGGCACGGGCGGTGTCTACCGCGTGGATCGCGCCGACGACCTCGAGTGGCTGGCCACGTTCGGCTTCAACTGAGCCTCGTCGCCTCCGACCGGCATTCATGGGAGGCCGGGCCCGCACAGGGGTCCGGCCTCCCGCTTTCCCCGATACGATCGACGGCATGACGATCGACACCGCCGTGCCCGCCGAGCGGGCCTACCTCGTGGGCCTCGAGACGCAGGGCGCCCGCCTCGAGGCCGACGACTCCCTCGAAGAGCTGGCGACCCTGGTCGCGGCCGCGGGCGGGAGGGTCGTGGGCCGCACGCTGCAGCGGCGCCGCGCTCCGGACCCGAACACCTACGTGGGCAAGGGCAAGGCGGACAGCCTCGCGCTCGAGGCCAAGCGGCTGGCCGCGGAGCTCGTGGTCTGCGACGACGAGCTGACGCCGCGGCAGCAGCGAGGCCTCGAGGAGCTCCTCGGGATCCGCGTGGCCGACCGCTCCGCGGTGATCCTGGACATCTTCGCGAAGCACGCTCAGAGCAAGGAGGGCCGGCTGCAGGTCGAGGTGGCCCAGCTGGAGTACATGAAGCCCCGCCTGCGCGGGATGTGGACGCACCTCGAGCGCCTGGGCGGCGGCGTGGGGACCCGTGGACCCGGTGAGTCCCAGCTGGAGAGCGACCGGCGCGTCGTCGAACGGCGCCTCGCTGATCTCAGGACGCGCCTCGCCACGGTCGAGGAGCAGCGGGAGCGCAGCCGGCGGTCCCGCTCCAAGGAGGGGCTCTTCCTGGCGGCCCTGGTCGGCTACACCAACGCGGGCAAGTCCACGCTCCTGAACGCGCTCACCCGCGCGGAGGTGCTGGTGGCCGACCAGCCGTTCGCGACCCTCGACCCGACCACGCGGCGCACCACGCTGCCCAACGGCACCGTCGTGCTGCTCTCGGACACCGTGGGATTCGTGAACAAGCTCCCGCCGGCCCTGGTGAACGCGTTCCACGCCACGCTCGAGGAGATCGGCGACGCCGACGTCCTGCTTCACGTCGTGGACGTGGCGCACCCGAATGTGCACGAGCGCATGCAGGTGGTGGACGAGACCCTGAAGGAGTTGGGGCTCGAAGAGCGCCCGCGGGTCGTCGTGCTCAACAAGGCCGACGCCCTGCGCGGCGGCCCTGCGGGCACAGGGGCCCCTACCCCTGAGGGCGAGGCGCTGCGGGAGGCGCTCGCGGCGGAGCTGCCGCAGGCGGTCTTCGTCTCGGCGCTCACCGGTGAGGGCCTGGGCGACCTCCGCGCGCGCCTGGCCGCCGAGGCCGCGCGCGGCTGGCGCAGCATCGCCGTGCGCCTGCCATACAGCGCGGGCGCGATCCTCCACCGCATCCGCGAGCACGGCTCGCTGCGCTCGGCCGAGTACGGCGAGGCGGGCATCTACGTCGAGGCCGAGGTCCCGCCGGCGTTCGCCGCGGAGATCGAGCGGGTGGGGGAGAAGGTGCACACGGCTCGGCACTGATCGGCTGATGCCCGCGCGGATCGGCACGCTCAATTTTTGGCTCCTCGCTGTTCCGAGTGGGTACGCTGACCGACGCAGGGTAGCCGGGGAGCGAAAGGCCGCCGCTGCGGAGGCCCCTCCGTGCACGAGGTACGTCAGCTCTTCGAGCAGGCCCTCAGGCTCACC